>DASUFZ010000077.1:0-3130 GCA_036274295.1 Myxococcota bacterium | reverse complement strand
TTCACCGCCAAGGTACGCGTCGCGCTCGGCGAGAAGAACCTCCCGTACGAGCGCATCGAGGTCGGCTGGAGCCTGGCTGCGCGCTACGAGCCGCATCACCCGGACGTCGTGGCGCTGAACCCGAAGAAGCAGGTGCCGGTGCTCGTCGACGGCGACGTCGTCGTCTACGACTCGACCCTGATCCTCGAGTACCTCGAGGAGCGCTTCCCCGAGCCGCCGCTCTATCCGCGCGAGATCGCGCTGCGCGCGCGCTGCCGCCAGCTCGAGGCGGCGGCCGACGAGATCGTCTTCCCCGCGGTGTGGGAGCTGATCGACGGCGGCTTCTACGCGGCCGCCCCGGGCGACACCGGAGCGGCCGAACGCCACCGCCTCGCGAAGGCCCGCGTGGCCGAGCTCTGCGAGGGGCTCGACAAGGAGCTCGTCGGCCGCGAGTACCTGTGCGGGCGCTTCAGCGTCGCCGACATCGGCACCTTCATCATGCTGAGCACGGCGGCATCGCTCGGGACGCCGCCGCCGGCCTCCTGCTCGCAGCTCCAGGGCTGGCTGGCGCGCATGTCGGCGCGGCCGGCCGTGCGCAAGGAGCTGACGGAAATGGCCGCGCACGCGGCAAAATCGAGGCAAGCCGCCTAGCAGCCTCGTCAAGCGCGGCTGCGCGCGCGCCGATTTTTCCGGGGTGGGCGTCTATACCGCGCTGTTGACTGCCAGCTCGTTCGTCGGCGCGTTGTGCGCGGGGTACACCTTCGCCCAGGCGCCGCGCCAGCGCGCGACGCAGCTCGCCGCGCTGCTCGGCGTGACGGCTTCGTGGTGGGCGCTCTGCGAGGCGCGCTGGAACACGGCGCCGGATGCAGCGACCGCGCTCCACTGGATGCGCCTGTCCGCGCCGGGCTGGGTCTTCCTCGGCGGCCTCGTCCCGCACATGATGGCCCGCTACCTCGACGTCTATCCGGCTCCGGACACCTTGCGGCGCCAGCGCCGGCTGCTGCGCTGCGCGGCGGTCGGCTACGCGGTCGGCCTCGCACTCCTGCCGTTCGTCTGGGTCTCGCGCGCGGTCCACGCCGACGTCTACGCGACGCCCTGGGGCTGGAGCTACCGGCCGGGCGTCGCGCAGCTCGCGTACCTCGCCGCGATCGCCGGACCCATCTCGATCGCGGTCGTGGCGATGCTGCGGAACCTCCACTCGCCGCTGGCCGTCGCGGCGCGCCCGCACCGGCTGGCGATCCGGCTCGGCATCCTGACGCCGATCGCGCTGACGCCGCTGACCGACGTGATCCTGCCCGCCGCCGGCATTCCGTTCCCGCGCCTCGGCAGCACCTCCTACGCGCTCCTCGGCCTGATCGCGCTCGGCACGGGGCTCCGCTTCGGCATCTCCTTCTTCACGCCGCGCGAGTTCTCCGAGGAGATCCTCGACGCGCTCCACGAAGGCGTCGCGATGATCACGCCGCGCGGCTTCATCCGCCGCGCGAACCGCGGCTTCGCGCGGATGTGCGGCAGCCCGCTCGAGTCGCTCGTCGGCGCCGAGCTCTCGAGCCTGCTCGCATGGCAGCCGCCGTCCGGGCTGCACGGGGTCGAGGAGTCGCAGGCGAGCCTGCGCGCCGCGAACGGCCATGCCATCCCGGTCTCGGTGTCGGCCGCGCCGCTCTGCGACGAGCGCGGCAACGCGCTCGGGCTCGTCGTCGTCGTGCGCGACCTGCGCGAGATCGAGGAGCTGCGGCGCCGCATGCTCGTCCAGGCGCGGCTGGCCGCGGTCGGCGAGCTCGCCGCGGGGCTGGCCCACGAGATCAACAACCCGCTCGCCTACGTGCGCTCCAATCTCGCCCTGCTCGAGAAGCACTGGAAGACGCTCGTGGACCCGCAGGCGCTGCCGGCGGAGGAGCGCGAGGCCATCGGCGAAGAGGCCTCCGAGCTGATCGCGGACAGCCTCCTCGGCGTCGACCGCGCCGCGGAGATCGTGCGCGGAGTGCGCCACTTCACGCACGCCGGCCACCCCACGCGCGAGCGCGCCGACCTGAACGGGCTGCTCGACGACGCCATCTCGATGCTGCGGCCGCGGCTGCGCCCGCCGGAGCTCGCGATCGAGCTGCGCGCCGGCGAGATCCCGCCGGTCGCGTGCGCGCCGCAGGAGCTGCGCCAGGTCTTCCTGAACCTGCTGGTCAACGCGCTCGACGCCGTCGACGGGCGCGGCCACGTCGTCGTCTGCACGCGCACCGACGGCGACGAGGTCGTCGTGGAGGTGCGTGACGACGGCTGCGGCATGTCGGCCGAGACGCTCGAGCGCATCTTCGACCCCTTCTTCACCACCAAGCGCGTCGGCGAGGGGACGGGCCTCGGGCTCGGCATCGCCTGGCACATCGTGCAGAAGCACGGCGGGCACATCGACGTCGAGTCGTCGCCGGGAGCGGGAACGCGCTTCGAGGTGCGACTGCCGCAGGGCGGCGGCGCCACGGCGTGAGCGCAGCCGCGCGCGCCTTCGGGCTCGCGATCTGGCTCGCAGCCGCCGCCGCCGGCGCCGAGGAGGCGCCCTGCGCGGAATGCCGCTACGCGGGATCGCTCGAGGCGCTCTTCGTCGCCCCGCGCGCGCTCGGGCCGGGCTGGGAGGCGGTGCGCGAGTCGCCGACCGATCCGCAGGGCGATCCCGACCTGCGCGACGCCGGCGTCCGCGCGGTGCACGCGCTCCACTACGCGCGGGAGCGGCAGGGCGGCTCGGAAGTGTGCAGCGTCGAGATGTGGGGCTTCGCGAGCCCCGCGCAGGCGCGCGCCGCCCGCGTGCAGATGGAGAAGCCGGCCTGGCGCTTCGACGTGCGCGGCAATCTGCTGGTGATGCTGCGCGGCGTCGCGCTCCAGCGCGGGCAGAAGCTCCGGCCGGGCCTCCTGCCCGCCTGCCACCGGCTGGCCGACCTGACCCTGGAGCGCGTCGACGCGGCGCTGCGCGCGTCGCCCGCGCTGCCCGGGAGCGAGCGCGCGCGGTAGCCTCCGCGCATGGACTCCAGCGCGGACGCGCAGCCCCTGCGCCTCACGGCGTCGCGCGCGCGTCTCCTGCGCACCGCCGTCGGCGGGCCGCGGGAGATCGCGGGCAAGCTCCGCCGCATCGCGCGCACGCTCTGGATCTGGCTCCACCCCGGCGAGATCGACG
>DASUFZ010000076.1:0-2014 GCA_036274295.1 Myxococcota bacterium | reverse complement strand
GGGAGGCGCGCGAAGACCTGCTCGTCGACCTCGTCCGGCCGCGACACCACGAAGCCGACGCTCGGGTCGACCTTGCGCCGCGCCGCGAGCTCGGGCAGCGCATAGACCTGCACCATCTCGGCGTAGCCGCGCGCGAAGCCGAGCTTCTCCGCGCCCGCGAAGGGATTCGCGGCGAAGCCGCGCGTGCGGAAGCCGCGCTCCGCGAGCCGCTCGGGCAAGGTCGCGAGCCCGGAAGTGAGCCGCCCGTGACCCGTCATGCGGTGCGTCGTCGCACGCACGCCCGTCAGCAGGCTCGCGGTCGAGGCCACCGTCGTCGAGGACTGGCTGTAGGCCCGCTCGAAGACGACGGCGTCGCGCGCGAAGCGATCGATCTCGGGCGTCGCGCCGTGCGCGTCGCCGTAGGCGCCGAAGTAGAAAGCCGACGCTGCATCGAGCGCGATCACGACGATGCTCGGCGGCGGCGGCGCGGCGGCGCGGCAGCCCGACACGCACAGCGCGAGGCAGAGCAGCGCGCGCGCCAGCCTCATTCGAGGTATCCGAGCTTCTCGAGGGACTCGCGCGTCTCCGCATCGATGGGCGCGGCCGCGTCCGTCCCGTCGCGCGCGTCGGCGGGTGCCTCCTTCGGCAGCGTGACCCCCGCGCGCTGGAGCGCCTGATCCGCCGTGGCGCCGTCGAGCGCCGCGCCGTGGTGTTCGCCCGGATCGCTGGCCAGGTCGAAACGCTTCCAGGTGCCGGTGCGCGCGTTCCACAGGAGCTTCTCGGGCCAGGCGATCACCGCCTTCTGCGCCGGGCCCGTGAGCAGCCCCTCCGCGTAGAGCGGGCGAGTCGGGAGCGCAGCGCCGCGAACGATGTTCGGCCAGAGCGAGACGCCGTCGGCCGGGACCAGCGGCGGCAGCCCGGCGGCGTCGAGCAGGGTGGGCGCGAGATCGACGAGCGATACCGGCGTCGCTTCGCGCCCCGCCTGCACCCCCGGCCCCCAGAAGGCGAGCGGGACGTGGATCAGCTCGTTCCAGAGCGCGTGACCGTGCTCGAAGCTGCCGTGCTCGAAGAGCTCCTCGCCGTGGTCGGCGGTCAGCGCCACGAGCGTGTGCGCGAGCGCGGCGCGTCGCTCGAGCTCGTCGAGGAAGGCGCCGAGCTGCGCGTCGACGAACGCAATCTCCTCGTCGTAGGCGGCGCCGATGAAGCCCCGGTCGGCGTCCGAGAGCGACGCCTTCTCGCGGCGGAGCTTCCGCCCGTCGGCCACGGGCAGCTCGAGCTTGGTGTCGATCGACGCGCTGAAGCGGCCGCGGAACGGCGGCGGCGCGTCGTAGTTCATGTGCGGGTCGAAGATGTGGATCAGCAGGAAGTACGGCTTCTCGCCCTGCGCGTCGATCCACTCGAGCGAGCGTCGCACCACTTCGTCCGCGCGGCGGCCGCTCTCGTTCGTGACGGGTGCGAAGTCGTAGAGGCCGAAGCCCTGCTCGATGCCGGAGTCGGGCCGCATGAAGTGGTTGCTGATGATCGCCGCCGTCGCGAAGCCCGCGTCCCGGAAGCGCTCGGCCAGGGTCACGTGCTCCGGCGCCAGGAGCGTGAGCCGCCGCTCCTTTCCCGTACGCGCCCAGCGGCCCGCGCCGTGGTGCGACGGCCAGAGGCCGCTGACGATCGAGCCCACGCTGGGGAGCGTCCAGGGCGAGGACGCGAAGGCGGCCTCGTACAGGCGCGCCCGCTCCAGCCACGCGTCGAGCTGCGGTGAGGTCGCGTGCTCGGCGTAGCCGTAGGCGCCGAGGCGGTCGGCCCGGAGCGTGTCGACCACGATGCAGACCACCTGGCGCGGCCGCGCGGGCTCGCCGGCGCAGCCCGTCCACGCGAGCACGGCCGCGAGGAGCGCCGCTCTGATCGTGGTGCCGCGCGCCATGGGGCGCGGATGATGCCACGCGCGCGCCGGAGGCCCACGAAGGCCGCGGGAGCGCGTAGGATGGCCGGCATGGGCAGATTCACCCCCTTCCTCCTGGCTCTCCTCTTATCCGCCGCCGCC
>DASUFZ010000075.1:0-7207 GCA_036274295.1 Myxococcota bacterium | reverse complement strand
GGCTGGCTGACCTCCGGGTCGGTTCAGTCGAGCCTGCGCAAGGCGCTCGTCATCACCACGGGCGGCGCGCTGGCGCTCGTCGCCGCGGCGCTGCTGATGATGGAGGTCTGGAGCCACCGCCAGGCGACGGAGACGAACCTCCGCGCCGTCTCCGCGGTGATCGGCCTCTACAGCGAGGCGGCGCTCGAATTCGACGATCCGGCGGCGGGCCGCGAGGCGCTCGACGCCCTCCAGACCGTCCCGCAGATCGAGGCCGGCATCCTCTTCGACGAGGACGGCAAGGTCTTCGCGACCTTCGGCGAGAACGCCGACGCGCTGGCCGACGACGCCGGCCGCGTGCCCGGCATCAGCTACGGCGCCGCCCACCTCGACCTCGCGACACAGGTCAACGTCGAGGGCAAGCCGGCCGGCCTGCTGTGGATCCGGCGCGGCACGTCGGATCTCGCCAGCGCCCTCGCCACCAAATCGTCGGTCGTCGGCGTCGTGATGGCGGCGACGCTCGCGCTCGCATTCATCCTCGCGAATCGGCTGGGCCGGCACATCGCGCGGCCCCTCGAGGAGCAGGTCGCGGGCTCGGCCGCCGTGGCCGGCGGCGACCTCTCGGTGCAGGTCGCGGAGACGGCGAGCGGCGAGCTCGGCGAGCTCGGCCGCGCCTTCAACACCATGACGGCGGGCCTGCGCGGCCTCGTCTCGCAGGTGGGGCAGGGCGTCGCCGAGGTGCTGGCGGTCTCGCGCACGCTCGAGGAGCGCGGGCGCCAGCTCGGCCAGGCCGCCTCGCGCCAGGCCAGCGCGATCGGCGAGGCGACGAGCTCCGTCGGGCGCGTCTCGCAGTCGATCCGCGAGGTGAACCAGAGCGTCGAGGAGATCGCGCACACCGCCGACGAGACATCGAGCTCGGCCGTCGAGATGGACGCGTCGATCGGCGAGGTCGCCGCGCGCATGAACGACCTGACGGGCGCCATCGCCACCACGTCGGCCGCCGTCACGCAGGTCACCAGCAGCATCCGCAAGATCTCGAAGAACGCGGAGACCTTGCAGGAGGCCACGAACGGCACGGCGCAGCACCTCGAGGAGTTGACCTCGACGGTGTCGTCGGTCGCGTCGAAGGCGACCGAGAGCCTCACGCTCTCCGAGGCGTCGAGCCGCGCGGCCGACGAGGGCATGACGGTCGTGCAGGGGGCGTCCTCCGCGATGGACGCGATCTCGACCTCCTTCCGCTCGCTCCAGGACTGCGTGTCGCGCCTCGAGGTGCGCTCGCGCTCGATCGACGAGATCGTGCAGGTGATCACGGGCGTCGCCGACGAGACGAAGCTGCTCGCCTTGAACGCCTCGATCATCGCCGCGCAGGCGGGCGACGAGGGCAAGGCGTTCTCGGTCGTGGCGCGCCAGGTGCGCGAGCTGGCCGAGCGCACGCATCGCTCCGCCGGCGAGATCACCGGGCTCGTGCGCGCGACGCAGGAGGACACCTCCGCCGCGGTGAGCGCCGCGCAGGAAGGCTCGACGCGCATCTCGGAGGGCGTCCAGCGCGCCATGGCCTCGGGCGAGGTGCTGAAGCGCATCCACGCCACGAGCACGAACTCCGCGGCGCGCGCCCGCGAGATCGCGGACGCGACGGCGCAGCAGGCGCGCGATCTCGACCGCGTCGGCGTGGCGGTGCGCGAGATCGACGGCGCCGTGGAGGCGATCCGCCGCTCGACGAAAGAGCAGGAGCTCTCCAGCGAGGAGATCGCGAAGGCGATCGAGAGCATCCGCGATCTCGGCCTCGCCGTGCAGGACTCGACGCAGCAGCAGCGCAACGGCAGCTCGATGATCAGCAAGGCATCGATCCAGGTGAGCGAGACGCTCTCGGCGATCGTCGACGCCACCAACGCGCAGAGCCGCAGCGGTCAGGCGATCGAGCAGACGCTCGGCGTCTTCAGCGAGGTCTCCGCCGAGACGGTGAAGTCGGCCGAGGCGATCACCGCCGCCGTCGAGACGCTCCTCAAGCGCGCGAAGTGGCTCGAGGAAGAGTCGCGGCGGTTCACTACTTAGCCGGGCCTTCGCGCTCGCTGATCGCTCGCGCTCGGGCAGTCCGGCTCTTCGCTCGGCTACGCCTCGCTGCGCGTCGGCCGACCTGTGTCGGCCTCCTTGCGACTAGCGCTCCACGATCTCGCCGTGCAGTGGCGCCAGGCGCGCGAGCAGCCGGTTCTGCACGTAGAACGGCACGTGCACGTCGTCCATTGCCACCTCGAGATCCTCGGCCAGCGCGGTGAAGGACGCGTCGGTGATGCCGTGGCCGCGGTGCGCGTCGCGCATGCTGTCGCCCGTGTACTGGCAGGGGCCGTCGGCGAGCGCGCACAGGTGCTCCTTCAGCAGGCGCTCGAAGCGGTCCATGTTCGTCTTCGCGAAGAACGGCGCGACCTCGGGATCCGCGGCCATGCGATCGAGCAGCCGCTCGACGATGCGCGCGATGCCCGCCTCGCCGCCGAGATCGTCGTAGAGCGTCGCGTGGTTCCACGGCGGACGCGCGCAGGCGAGCGCGAGCGCGGCCGCGGCCAGCAGCACGAGGAGAGCCCGCCGCACGTCAGAACCCCGCCTGCACGTTCAGGTAGTAGCTGTCCTGGTCGTTCCACAGCGCGACGTCGCCGAGGCGCGCGTAGCCGCCGACGAGTGCTAAGTGCTTGTTCACGAAGACGGCGACGAACGCGTCCATCCAGTCGTCCTCGTCGACCCCGCGCAGATTGTCGGGCTTCATGCGGTACTCCGCGCCGAGCGCGATGTGGCGGGTCATGAACACGACCGCGGAGCCCTCGAACATCGGCTGGTAGGTGTTGTGGCCCTGACCGCCGAAGCCGAGCAGGCCGAGCTCGTTCGCGCGGGTCGCGCGCACCGTCGTGTTCAGCAGCACGGGGAAGCCGTAGATGCCGTTCAGGAAGAGCTTGCTGGCGGCGAGGTAGAAGTCGACACCGTCCTGCGACTTCGCGCCGAGGGCGTCCGGCGTGTCGTAGTCGAGGTTGTGCTTGTACTGGACGCCCGCGGCGAGCGTCGGCCACGGCGTGTAGACGAGATCGCCGAGCAGGCGGACTTTCGCCCCCGCGATGAACTGCGAGATGTCCTCGTTCACCGGGTCGTCGACGTCGACGCGCTGGCGCGCGACCGAGAGCTCGAGGCGCTGGAGGAACGAGAGCGACGCGCCGTACGACTGGAGGAGCACGTCGTCGGACTGGACGCGCGTGTAGAAGGCGGCGCCGCCGACCTGCTGGTCGGTGCCGTAGCCGGCGAGCACGGCCCACGGCACCAGGCCACCTCCCGCCGCGCCCTCGACCTGCGTGACGCCGCCCGTCGCCAGCAGACGCCCGCTGCCGAAGACCGCCTTCCAGCGCTCCCATCCTTCTATACGCGCCGAATTCCCCGCGGGCGCCCCGGCGGGGGGATCGGCCGCGTCCGCCGCCGCGGCGAACAGGAGCGCCGCGGCCAGCGCCAGCACGGGGCGCATCAGCAGTCCGCTCCGCGTCGCATCAGCGCGCGCGCTCCGGGTAGTCGCGCGCGAACGCCTCGAAGGCATCGGCGGGAAGCGGCCGGCTCACGTAGTAGCCCTGCACCATGTCGCAGCGACTCTGCATCAGGAAGTCCCACGCGGGCGAGTCCTCGACGCCCTCGGCGACGACCTGGAGCCCGAGGTGGTGCCCGAGGTCGACGATCGAGCGCACGATCGCGGCGTCCTCGGAGGCCTGCTTCAGATTCTTCACGAACGACTTGTCGATCTTCAGCTCGTCGACCGGCATGCGCTTCAGCTGCGACAGCGACGAGTGTCCCGTGCCGAAGTCGTCGATCGCGACGCGCAGGCCCGCCTCGCGCAGCCCCCGCAGCACCTCGGCCGCGGAGGCGGGATCCTCCATGACGGCGGATTCCGTCAGCTCGAGGATCAGCGCCTGCGGCGGCATGCCGTAGGCCGCGAGCAGGCCGTGGACGAGGCCCGGCAGCTCGGGGCGCCCGAGGTCGTAGGCGGAGAGGTTGACCGCGACGCCGAGGTGCAGGCCGCGGTCGGTCCAGGTGCGCCACTGCCGCGCCACGCCGTCGAGCACCTGGCGCGTCAGCTCGAAGATGAGCCCCGCGCGCTCGGCCAGCGGGATGAACTCGTCCGGCGGAATCGGGCCGCGCTCCGGGTGCGTCCAGCGCGTCAGCGCCTCGGCCTGCGTCAGCTCGCCGGTCAGCAGGTCGATCTTCGGCTGGAAGTGCAAGGTCAGCGCGCGCTCGGCGATCGCGTGGCGCAGATCGCGCACGAGCGCGAGCTGGCGCAGGTGGCGCTCGTCGCGGCCGAGCTCGTAGACGACGGCGTCCTTGCGCAGCGCCTTCGCGTCCTGGAGCGCGATCACGGAGCGGCGCAGCAGGGTGTCGGCGTCGTCGCCGTGACGCGGGGAGAGCGCGATGCCCGCGTAGACGGGCAGATCGAGGTGCGCCTCCTCGATGTCGAAGGGCACGCGCAGGGCGCGGCTCACGCGGCGCGCCTCGGCCTCCGCGGCGCCCGGCGCCGACGCCTCCAGCGCGACCAGGAACTCGTTCGAGCCGAGGCGCGCGACCAGCGGCGCGTCGCCGGCGGCGTCGCGTAGACGCGCGGCGAGCTCGATCAGCACGCGGTCGCCCGCCGCGTAGCCGAAGCTGTCGTTGACGGCCTTCAGCTCCGCCAGCTCGAGCGCCAGCAGCGCGAGCTCGCGGCGCCCGCTGCGCGCGCCCGCGATCGCCTGCGCCACGCGCTCGCGCGCGACGGCGCGGTTCGGCAGGCCGGTCAAGGTGTCGTGGTGCGCGTTGTGGACGATGCGGCGCTCGCGCTCGGCGATGGCAAACTGCATCTCGTTGAAGGTGCGCGCGAGGAGGCCGAGCTCGTCGCGCGAGGTGACGGCGACGGCCTGGTCGTAGTGGCCGCCGAGGATGCGGCGCGCGCCCTCGACCAGGGTGTTGACCGGCTGCGTGACCCGGCGCGAGAGGGCGAAGGCCAGCGCCACCGAGAGGGCGAGCGCTGCGGCGGCGATGCCGATCTGCTGCGCGCGCACCACGCGCCAGGGCGCGAGCGCCTCGCCGAGCGAGCTCTGGAGCACGACGCGCAGGCGCGTCTCCGGCGCCTCGCCGATCGGCAGCGACACCGTCAGCTGATCGGTCGCGGCGACGACCCACGGCTCCTCGGAGTGGTCCGCGTGCTCGCGCAGGCTGCCGGACAGCAGGCGGCGCGGCTCGGAGCCGAGCGTCGAGGCGAAGAGCTGCGGCTCGGTTCCCGGCGCCTCGCCCCAGAAGGAGACGTCGAGCGCGGTGAGCCGCTCGAGCTCGCGCGCGAGCGCGTCGTCGATGGTGAAGCCCATGCCGATCCAGGCGATGCGCAGCGGCGCCTCGACCGGCACCAGCACGAGCTGATAGGGGCGGCCCGCGAAGAGCGCGGCGGCGGCGGACCAGCCTTCGGACTCGGCGCGGCGGAGCAGGCTGCGGAAGGGCTCGGGCGCCGGCGTGCCCGGCGTCAGCGCGCCGACCACCGGCGCCGCGCCCGCGATCACCTTGCCGTCGAGGCCGACGAGCGCGACGAGGCTCGCGCCGACGCGCTCGCCGTGGTTCTCGAGCACCGAGCCGATGGTGCCGCGGTCGCCCGTCGCGACGGCCTCGCGGAAGGCGAAGTCGGCGGAGAGGATCTCGACGCGGTCGAGCAGCTGCACCTCGCGCGCGTCGAGCAGCTCCTCCACCACGCGCCCGCCGATCGCGAGCGCCTCGCGCTGCTGCGCGCCGACGTTGCGGCGCGCGGCGACCAGCACCGCGACCATCGTCGCCACCTGCGCGATCGCGATGACGCCGATCAGCAGCGCGAGGATGCGGCCGCGGAAGCTGGCGAAGCCGAGCTCACGGCCCACGGCCGTCTCGCAGGCGATCGCGCAGCAGGCGCTTCGGCCGGTCTCGTGTCGGCTCGGGGCCGAGACGCAGCGGTGCGTCGAGATGAACGGGAGCGCCCTCGGCGACCTCGAGGACGAGGTCGGCGGAGGCGTCCTGCGCACGCGGGTGCCACAGCTCCACCTTGTAACGGCCCGGCGGGACGTTCGCGATGTGCGCGAGCCCGGGCTCGCCGGTCGTCGCGTACCACGGCGTGTCCAGCACGCGGATGAAGCCGATCATGTCGTCGTGGATGTTGCAGCCGAGCACGACGGTGCCGGCCTGGTCGAACACCACGGGCTCCGCGGGCACACCGCTGTAGAGGCGCAGCTCGAAGCGCTTCGCCTCCGAGAACGAGTAGACGTGGTGGCGGATCTGGTCGCTGTTCGGGAAGTCGACCGCGGCGCCGCGCTGCACCGCGAGCACGTGCGGCGCGAACTGGATGTTGCGCTGGTCCATGCTGGCGGAGGCCTCGCGCGCTCCGGCCGGCGCAGGCGACGCCGGCGGCGCCGCGCTGCCGTCGGCCGGCACGAGACTCACGACGGCGTCGACGACGGGCGCGCCCGCGGCGTCGCGCACCTGGATTTCCGCGCTGCCTGCAAGGATCGCGTGCGGCGCGAAGAAGAACGCAATCGCGCACGCCAGCGCCGTGCGGCGCTGGCGACGCGCGATTTCGATGCGCAACTCGACCCGCATCCCGCCTCTCCTCCGCCTGAAAGGAACGGCGGACCGGGGAGGGGGCTTGAGGGGGGTGTCGGAGTCCTGACCGAGCTCTCGTCTGGGCTGTGCCATACCGATCGGGTAGTTTGGTATGGCATGAAGAAGACGCTTCACATCGACGAAGGGCTGCTGCGGGATGCGAAGACCGCGAGCGGAGCCAAGACCGATACGGAGACCGTGAGATTGGGTCTCGAGGCGCTGATCCGGCAGGGGGCGTACGAACGACTGCGGTCGTTGCGTGGCAAGGAGCCGCGCGCGCGTGATGTCCGCCGGCGGCGCGAAGGGGCTCATTCGTCGAAGCGATCCGTGGCCTGATGGTTCTCGTCGATACGTCGGTCTGGATCCGCTTCCTGTCGAACGATGCGCCGTTTGCCGCGGGGCTGGATCGGCTCCTCGGCGAGGGCGAGGTCTGGGGCCACGAGTTCGTCTACGGAGAGCTTCTGATCGGAGATCGGGGCGGGCGGCGACGGTTCCTCGAGGACTACGCGCTCATGCATCGAGCTCCGATCGCCAGCCACCACGAGGTCGTGGAGTTCGTGCGCGAGAGGCGCATCCATGGGCGCGGCATCGGATGGATCGACGCTCACCTGCTCGCCTCCGC
>DASUFZ010000074.1:0-4930 GCA_036274295.1 Myxococcota bacterium | reverse complement strand
CGTCCTTCCCGAAATATGGCCGCAGCGCGCGCGGGATCCCGATGGAGCCGTCGGCGCGCTGGTGATTCTCGAGCAGCGCGATCAGCGCGCGCGAGATCGCGACGGCCGTGCCGTTGAGCGTGTGCACGAGCTCCGTCTTCTTGGCGCCCTTGCGGCGGAAGCGCGTCTTCAAGCGGCGCGCCTGGAAATCCGTGCAGTTGGAGGCGCTCGTCACCTCGCCCCAGTCGCCCTTCTCGCCGCGGCCGGGCAGCCAGGCCTCGAGATCGAGCTTGCGGTACGCGGGCGCGCCGAGATCGCCGGTGGCGATGTCGAGCACGCGGTAGGGGATCTCGAGCATCTGCCAGATGCGCTCCTCGAGCGCGACGAGCTCCGCGTGCATCGCCTCGGAGTCTTCCGGCCGCGTGAAGGCGAACATCTCCACCTTCGTGAACTGGTGCACGCGGTAGAGGCCCTTGCTCTCGCGGCCCGCCGAGCCGGCCTCGGTGCGGTAGCAGTGCGACACGCCGGCGAGTCGGATCGGGAGCTGCTCCTCCTCGAGCACCATGTCCTGGTAGAGGCCGCCGAGCGTGATCTCGGCGGTGCCGATCAGGTCGAGGTCGGTGCCCTCGACGGAGTAGATCTGCGTCTCCGGGCCGCGCGGGCTGAAGGCCATGGCGTCGACGACGGCGCGCCGCGCCAGGTCCGGCGTCGTGAACGGGGTGAAGCCCTTGTCGACGAGCACGTCGAGGGCGAGGCGCTGGAGCGCGAGCTCGAGCAGCACGGCCTCGTTCTTCAGGTAGTAGAACTTCTGCCCGGCGACGCGCGCGCCGGCCTCGAAATCGAAGAGCTGGAGACGCGTGCCGAGCTCGAGGTGATCGCGCGGGGCGAAATCGAAGCGCGGCACCTCGCCGACCCGGCGCAGCTCGCGTGCGTCCGCCTCGCCGCCGACGGGAGACTCCGGGTGCACGAAGTTCGGGATCGCCGCCATGCGCTCGTCGAGCGCGGCGCGTGCGGCTTCGAGGCGCTGCTCCTGCGCGGCGACGGCGTCCTTCAGGCGCCGCCCCTCGGCGACGTGCGCGGCGCGCGCGTCCGGCGCGAGCTTGCCCTTGCCCGTCTCCTGGTGCTCGTTGCGCTGGCGGTTCAGCTCGTTGAGAGCGGTCTGCTCCTGCGCCACCTGCTCGTAGGCGGCGACCGCGGCGTCGACGTCGACGCGCGCGCCGCGGCGGCGCAGCGCCTCGACGATCTCGTCGCGGCGCTCGGCGAGGGCGCGGGGGTCGAGCATGGGCGGGAGAAAAGCATAGATTTGGCGGCCTCTCTATCGCGCGAGGCCCCTCGATGAGCAGCGAGACGGACCGCGTCGAGATCGCCTCGCGGCTCGACCTCTACGCGGAGGCGCTCGATCGGCGCCAATGGGAGCGCCTGCGCGAGGTCTTCGCGGACGACGTGCAGATCGACTTCGGCGAGTGGACCGCCACCTCGTGCGAGCAGGCCGTGACGGCCATCCGCGGCTATCTCGACGGCTGCGGTCCCTCGCAGCACCTGCTCGGCACCTGCCGCATCCGCATCGAGGGCGACGCGGCCTGGAGCCTTGTCTACGTGCGCGCCTTCCACGTCGGCGTCGGGCGCGCCGCGGGCAAGACCTACGAGATGGGCGGCGAGTACCAGGACGAGCTGCGGCGCCGGCCGGAGGGCTGGCGGATCGTGAAGCGCCGCGCGCGCGTGCTCTTCGAGCAGGGCTCGCGCGACGTGCTCGGACCGGGCTGACGTCTCAGCGCGGCGCGCGGTGGCCCGGCCGCTCGCCCGGGGGCACGAGCACGCAGTGCGTGCCGCGGTAGATGGTCGGCATGCACTTGTTGCAGTGGATGCAGAGCGCCTCGCGCGTGTCGCCGCGCTGCCAGCGCGCCAGCAGATCCGGCTCGCGCAGCAGCGCGCGCCCGAGCGCCACGAAGGGGAAGCCCTCGGCGAGCGCCTGCCGCACCGTCTCGAGCCGGTTGATGCCGCCGAGGAGCACGAGGGGCATCGAGAGCGCCGCGCGAAACTGGCGCGCGTAGGGCAGGAAGTACGCCTCCTCGAACGGGTAGGAGGGCAGGAAGCGGCTGCCCATCAGCTTGAAGCCGGTGCGCAGCGGCTGCGGGAACGCGCGCGCCATCTCCTCGATCGGCGCCTCGCCGCGGAAGAGGTACATCGGGTTCTTGAGCGAGCTGCCGCCCGTCAGCTCGAGCGCGTCGAGACAGCGGTCGGACTCGAGCAGGCGCGCGGCCTCGACGCTCTCGTCGAGCCAGATGCCGCCCGGATAGCCGTCGGCCATGTTGAGCTTCGCGAGCAGCGCGAGACCGGGTCCGACGGCGGCGCGCACCGCGCGCACGACCTTGCGCGGGAACTCGGCGCGGTTCTCGATGCTGCCGCCGTAGCGGTCCTTGCGCTTGTTGAGCGCGGGGCTGAGGAAGGCGGAGAGCAGGTAGTTGTGGCCGAGGTGGAGCTCGAGCGCGTCGAAGCCCGCGTCCTGGAGGATGCGCGCGGCCTGCACGAAGTCCTGCTCGATGCGCGCCATGTCGCGCTCGTCGATCGCGCGCGTGAAGCGCAGCGCCATCGCGCTGAACATGCGCGACGGCGCGAGGCCGGTGCGCCCGGTGCCCGCCGCGACGGGTCCCGCGTGTCCGATCTGCGCGGAGATGGCCGCGCCCTCCGCGTGCACGGCGTCGGCGAGCTTGCGCAGGCTCGCAGCCGCCTCGGGCCGCACGACGATCTCCGCCGGCGCGCCCTGGCCGTCCTCCGACACCGCGAGGTAGGCCACCGTCGTCATGCCGAGGCCGCCCGCCGCCATCGCGCGGTGGAAGTCGATCAGGCGCTCGCTCGCGAGGCCGCCCTCGGCCATGCCTTCGAAGGTGGCCGCCTTGATGAAGCGGTTGCGCAGGCGCAGCGGTCCCAGCGCTGCCGGTGCGAACGGATCGAGCATCGATGTCGCCTCGGAGCGGCGCACGGTAGCAGCTGAGGCCATAGGGGCGCGGCGCGGGCGGGCCAGCTCCGGGTGGCCGTCTCGCCCCTCTACGCGGATCGTGATATGGTGAACGCCATTCACAAATAGGAGCCCTCGATGGACCGGACGCGCTTCCGCTCGCTCTTCGACATGACGGGGCGCGTCGTCATCGTGACGGGCGGCACGCGCGGCATCGGCCGCTCGCTCGCGGAGGGCTACGTCGCGGCCGGCGCGAAGGTCGTCGTCGCGAGCCGCAAGGAAGCGGCCTGCAAGGAGACGGAGGAGCACCTCCGCAAGATGGGCGGCGAGGCGCTCGGCGTGCCGACCCACCTCGGCGAGCTCGATGCGCTCGGCGCGCTCGTCGAGAAGACGGTCGCCGCGTTCGGCGGCATCGACGTCGTCGTCAACAACGCGGCGAACGCGCTCGCGCTGCCGCACGGCGCCTACACGCCCGAGGCCTGGGCCAAGTCGCTCGACGTGAACCTGCGCGGCCCGGTCTTCCTCGTGCAGGAGGCGCTTCCGGCGCTGAAGCAGAGCGCGCACGCGGCCGTGCTGAACGTCGTCTCCGGCGCGGCCTTCCTGTTCTCGTCCACGGTCTCTCTGTATGGGATCGGCAAGGCCGGGCTGATGGCGGCGACGCGCTCGATGGCCGCCGAGTTCGCACCGCACGGCATCCGCGTGAACGCGCTCTCGCCCGGCACGATCGACACCGACATGGTGCGAAAGAATCCGCCCGAAGCGCAGCAGGAGATGACGAAGATCCAGCTGCTGCCGCGCATCGCACACCCCGACGAGATGGTGGGGCCCGCGCTGCTGCTGACGTCCGATGCGGGCAGCTTCATCACCGGTCACGTGGTCTTCGCAGACGGCGGCATGGTGCCGCGATGAGGAACGAACGCATGCAAGCCCGGCTCCGGGAAGCGATCGCAAATAGACTGCGGCCGATCCGACCGCCGCGCGTCGTCGACGACGTGCTGCAGAAGGATCAGCTCGAGACGGTGCTCGACCTGATCCGGCGCCACGGCCCCTGGGACCTGATCCTCAAGCACCACTTCAGCTCGATCGAGGAGCTGATCGCGACGATGTCCGGCGGGCGGCCCCCCGATCCGGACGTCTCGCTCGACGCGTTCCTCTCGCCGACGTTCCGCGGCTTCTTCGCGAACGGTGGCGTGTGCCTGTACCCCGAGGCGGAGCCGATCTTCTACGACCGGCGCTTTCTCGCGTGGGCGCGCGAGTTCTGGGGCGCGAAGTACTGCCAGCCGATGAAGATCCTGTTCAACGTCAACGGCCCCACCTGGAACCGCGACCCGGGCCACCTCGACTCGCCGCGCTTCCGCGGCATGGGGCTCGTCAACACGCCCACCTGGCTGCTGAGCGTGATGGGAAAGTCGGGGCTCTTCGGCGCGTGGGCGATCAAGATGGCGGAGGTGATCGCGTGGTTCCAGACGGACGAGCAGAGCGGCGGCTTCACGTACTGGCCCGACGGACCGCTCGCCGCCCCCGAGCGGCTGTCACCGCCGCTGTGGAATCGCGGGGTCGTCACGCAGAACACCGCGATGGTCCATCGCGGAGAGTCGAACGGTCCCGCAGGCCAACGCGACAACCCGAGCGGTCTCACGTTCGATTCGACGTTCTGCGGAGATCCCAGCGACTCCGATCGCTGGCAGATCCGGACCGGCGACGACGTGATCGCGCGCTATGCGACCGACGAGCTGCGATTGCTCGTGCATTGGGACGCGGAGCTGTACGCGGATCTCGACGATCTGAAGAAGCACGTCGATCACGTCGACGACCTGGCGCCGAATCGCGCGTTCGAGGTGTTCATCGCGGATCTGCGCGCGAAGGGGATCGACTTCGAGATGCCTTCGGATCCGATGCGCGACCCGGCCTTCATCGGGCTGCTCGCGAGCACCTACGACGTCGGACCGAGCTCGTATCCCGCCGAAGCACCGGTGGCCGGCCATGCCGCCTGAC
>DASUFZ010000073.1:0-3331 GCA_036274295.1 Myxococcota bacterium | reverse complement strand
CGCGGCGTGCTGATCTGGGTCGGCATCACGCTCGAGCTGATGCTCGGCTTCTGGGTGCTCCCGCTCCTCGGCGTCGATCTCGTGAGCCGCGTCCCCGAGACGCGCATCGCCGGACAGGCGCTCTTCGACCGCGTGATGGTGATGTTCGGCCTCGCGGCGATCGGCGTCTCGTTCGTCTCGGGCCAGCGGCGCGCCGAGCGCGACCAGCTGCGCGCCAACGACGAGCTCGAGCGCGAGAGCGCCTACGTGCGCCTGCTCATGCACGCGGCCGTCGCCGCCAACCAGGCCACGACGCTCGACGAGGCGCTGCGCGAATGCGCCAAGAGCGTCTGCCACGCGATGGGCTGGGCGGCGGGGCACGTCTACGCGGTGAACGAGCGCGGCGTGCTCGTCTCGCGCCGCATCGTCGTCAGCGAGGACGAGTCGCTCGGGCCGCTCGTCGATCTGACGACCCAGCTCACCTTCGAGTCCGGCCAGGGCTTGCCGGGCCGCGCGTTCGCGACGCGACGCCCCGTCGAGCTGCGCGCGGAGGAGTTCGAGACGGATTCGGGACCGCGCATGGAGCTCGCGCGCTCGCTCGGGCTGCGCGCCGGCTTCGCCATCCCCGTGCTCGCGCACGGCGAGGTCGTCGCGGTCGTGGAGTTCGCGTCGCGCGAGCCGCTGCCGCGCGACGAGCGCTTCGAGCCCGTGCTGACCCTCGTCGGCGCGCAGCTCGGCCGCGCCGCCGAGCGCGCGGCGCTCGAGGAGCGGCTGCGCCAGGTGCAGAAGCTGGAGGCGATCGCGCAGCTCGCGGCCGGCCTCGCGCACGAGATCAACAACCCGATGGCCTACGTGCGCACGAACCTCAACGTGCTGCGCAGCGACTGGGACGAGCTGCGCAAGGAGCTCGAGGCGCAGGGCGACGACAACCGCGCCACGCGGCTCGCCGAGTGCGACGACCTGCTCGCCGAGAGCGCCGAGGGCGTCGACCGCACGATCGCGATCGTGCGCGACGTGCGCGATCTCGCGCACGGCGCCCACGCGCCGTCCGAGCCCGTCGAGCTCGACGAGGTCGTCGACGAGGCGCTGCGCGTGGCATCCGCGCAGGCCGCGCCGGGCGTGCGTCTCGAGCGCGTGCGCGGCGCGCCGCCCGGCCTGCAGGGCTCGCCGGGACGGCTGCGCCAGGTGGTGCTGAACCTGGTGGTGAACGCGCTCCACGCCGTCGGCACGGGCGGCGTCGTGCGCGTCACGACGGAGCAGCGCGGGCGCAATGCGCTGGTGCGCGTCGAGGACGACGGCCCCGGCATCGATCCCGACGTGCGCGCGCGCCTCTTCGAGCCCTTCTTCACGACGAAGCCGGTCGGTCAGGGAACCGGCCTCGGCCTCTACGTCTCCTACGAGATCGTGCGCGCCCACGGCGGCGAGATCCGCGTGGACTCCGAGCCCGGACGCGGCAGCCGCTTCGAGGTGCGGCTTCCGATCTCGCCGTCGCGCTGAGCCGCGCGCGTCGCTAGGCGCGCGGCTGCGGCTGGATCAGCTTCATGCCGTTCTCGCGCATCACGAGGCGGATGTCCGGCTTCGAGAAGCCCTCGAGGTCCTTCACGAACTCGACGGGATCCGCGAGCCCCTCGCCGTGCGGGAAGTCCGAGCCGAAGAGCATGTGGTCGGCGCCGATCTTGTCGCGCAGCTCCTGGAGCGGGTCTTCGTAGTAGGGCGACACCCAGACGTGGCGCTGGAAGGCCTCGACGGGATCCTGCCCGAAGGCGAACGGCATCTGCCCGTAGGCCTTCTCGAAGCGCTTCAGCAGGCCCGGCACCCACGACGAGCCCGTCTCGATGGTGGCGATGCGCAGGTTCTTGTGGCGATCGAGCAGGCCGCCGCAGAAGAGCGCGGCCAGCAGGTCGGCCACCGGCTGCGGCGAGAGGCACAGGCGCATCGGGTTGAAATCGAACGACTTGAAGTCCCCGCCGACGCCCCAGGCCTCGGCGAACTTCAGGTAGCCCGAGTCGCCCGAGTGGTAGGCGACCGTGATGCCGGCCTCGTTCACGCGCGACCAGAAGGGATCGAAGCGCGCGTCGGCCGGCGACACGCTCGCCGTCGGCGTGACGACCGGCGCCGCGCGCATGACCACGCAGCGCGCGTCGCGCGAGAGCGCCCACTCGAGCTCGGCGACCGCGGCGTCGACGTCGACGAGGGTGATGTAGGGCGCCGCGAAGAGGCGGCCCTTGTACGCGAAGCCCCAGTCCTCCTCCATCCAGCGGTTGAAGGCGCGGAAGGCGGCGACGAGCGCCTCGGGATCGTGGACGAGCGATTCCTCCATGCCGACGCCGAGCGTCGGGAAGAGGAAGCAGGCGCCGAGGCCCTGCGTGTCCATCAGCGCGAGCCGCGCGTCGCGCTTGCGATACGCCGGGTTGATCGGCTCGAGCTCGCCGAAGATCTCGCGGATGCTCTTGCCTTCCGGATTGCGGCCGCGGAAGTACTCGTCGAGGCAGCCGGGCTTGGCGACGGGATCGAAGGTCGGGTTCGGGATGAAGCGGTTCACCTTGCCGCCGACGAGCAGGGTCTTGCGCCCGTTCACCTCGGCCCACTGCATCGCGCGCCGCGCCATGCGCGGATCGAGATGGCGGGTGAAGGCGTCCTCGGCCTCGTAGTAGTGGTTGTCGGCGTCGAAGGCCTGGAAGTCGATCGCGTGCGTCTGGCTCACGGGGGGTCCTCCTCGACAGGGCGTCGAGCGAATGGGATACTAGGGTTCGTTCGAATGAACCGCAATTCATGATTTTGGAGCACCGGTGCCCGCTCGCCGCCAGACCCAGCAGCGCGTGCGCGAAGCGCGCCAGGACGCCTACCGGGCCCTGATCCTGGAGGCCGCGCAGCGCGTCTTCGCCACGCGCGGCTACGCCGAGGTGAAGGTCCAGGAGATCGCCGAGGACGCCGGCATCGCGACCGGCACGGTCTACGCGATCTTCCCGTCGAAGCAGGAGCTCTACCGCGCGGTACACCGCGTGAACCTCGAGGAGCTCGCCAAGCGCTACGCCGAGATCCCCGGCGACCGCGACACGCGCGCCGTGATCCGCGATCGCATCGCCATCTCGACGCGCTTCCTGTGCGAGCGGCCGGACTACCTGCGCATCTACCTGCGCGAGGCCGCGCACTGGGGCTTCGACGCGACCGCGCTGCCGAGAGACGCCGCCGCCTTCACCGACCTCGCGCTCTACCGGCGCGGCGTCGAGCGCGGCGAGCTGGTCGGCGCGGACGCGGAGCTGCTCCAGAGCCTCGCCATGGCCGCGAGCCACGTGATCCTGTTCCACTGGCTGAAGGGCGGCATGCGCGAGCCGGCGGACGAGCTCACGCG
>DASUFZ010000072.1:0-10814 GCA_036274295.1 Myxococcota bacterium | reverse complement strand
GGACGGCGCCTTCGTGATCGCCGTGGCGCACAACGTCGGCGCGATCGTCTTCTCCATGCGGCTTGCGGAGCACTTCCGCTGCCTGGTCGTGGGCAAGCGCAGCAAGCGGCCGGAGTCCGACGCGCTGATGCTGCGCTTCTTCGACCACCTCGGCGTGCCGCTCGCGCTGGCGAGCCGCCACGAGCGGGTGGCATTCACGCGCCGCCTGCTCGAGGCGGTCGACGAGGGCAGCGCGATCATCGCGCCGCTCGACCGCATCGACCGGCGCAGCGAGGGCGTGCAGGCGCGCATCTTCGGACGCGAGGTCTGGTTCACGACCTGGGCGCTGCGCATCGCGGCGAAGCGCAAGCTGCCGATCGTCCCCGCCTGGCTGCACATCGAGCGCGGCGAGGTGAAGGTCGAGCTCGCCGAGCCGGTCCGCGAGGTCGAACCGGCGCGCGCGCTCCAGGACGTCATGCAGCAGTTCGAGGCCTGGATCCTGCGCGATCCCGGGAGCTGGGCCTTCCTGGCGGACAAGCGCTGGCAGCAGGTGCTGCGCGCGGGGAGGAGCTAGTGCAGCTCGGTGTCGCGCTCCGCAGCATGGGCCCGCAATCGCAGCCCGACGTGTTCCTCGCCTGCGCGCGCGCCGCGGAGGCGGCCGGGCTCGCCGATCTGTGGATCCAGGACCACATCGCGATCCCGCCGGACGACGCCGAGGGCTCGGGCGGGCGCTACCTCGATCCGCTGACGGCGCTCGCGTGGCTCGCCGGGAAGACGGAGCGCATCGGCCTCGGCACGGGCGTGCTGATCCTGCCGTACCGCCCGCCGCTGCCGACGGCGAAGGCCGTCGCCACCGTGCAGGAGCTCTCCGGCGGCAGGCTGCGGCTCGGCGTCGGCGTCGGCTGGATGGAGGCGGAGTTCCGCGCGGTCGGCGTCGCGCGCGCGCAGCGCGGCAAGCGGACCGACGAGACCCTGGCCTTCCTGCGGCGCTGCTTCGAGGAAGAGGTCGTCGAATCGAACGGGCAGCCGCTGCTCTTTCTGCCTCGGCCGGCGCGCCCGCCGATCTACGTCGGCGGCTCGGGCCTGCACGCGCTCGAGCGCGCGGTGCGCTTCGGCGACGGCTGGATGCCGATGACGGGCGATCCGGCGAAGCTCGCGCCGGAGATCGCGGTGCTTCGCGAGCTCGCGGCGCGCGCCGGGCGTCCGACGCCCGAGGTGATCGCGTTCACGGGCTTCGATCCGCGCGAGCCGGAGCGCGTGCCCGAGCGGGTCGAGGCGCTCGCCGCCCTCGGCGTCGCGCGCATCGTGGCGGCCGCTCGCTATGCGACCGCCGACGACTTCACGCGCCACGTCGAGTTCCTGGCGACGCGCGTGCTGCCCGCGCTGCCGCGCGAATCAGGTGCTGGAGCGTAGGAGCTCTTCCGCGCGCGCGCGGTACCACGGCATCTGGAGCGCGTCGAAGCGCTTCGCGCAGTCGAGCAGCAGCTCGCGGCGCCAGGCCGGCGACCACACCTGCGCCAGCTCCTCGGCCGCGCGCAGCCAGGTGAGCGCCTCCGCGCGCGGCGATCCCCGCTGGCGCGCGACCTCGATGGCTGCCTGCAGCGCCGCGTCCACCTCCGGTCCGCCCTGCGGCGAGCGGCGCGCCGAGACGGTGAAGAGCACGCGCAGCGCGGTCGCCTCGCCCATGCGGTCCATCAGCTGCGCGCGCTCGAGCGCGCGCAGCGCCAGGCTCTCCGCCTCGTCGAGCGAGCCGATCCTCACGAGCACGCTGGCCAGGCAGGCGTACAGCATCGAGAGGTTCATGCCGTTCTCTGCGCGCTCGAGCAGCTCGATGCCGCTGCGCATCGCTGCGACTCCCTCCGCCTGCTCCCCGAGCGCGTAGCGGGCGAAGCCGCCCAGCGAATGGCTCATCGCCAGCATGTAGATGGAGCCGATGCGCTGCGCCCTCGGCGCGAGCTCGGCCGCCCCGGCCGCGCACGCCGCCCAGCTTCCCTGCGCCGCCGCGATCGTGATGCGGATGGCGCGCAGAGCGCCGTCGAGCTGCGGCTGTCCCGAGATCTCGGCGAGCTTGAAGGCCTCCTCGAGCCGCTCGTCGGCGCGATCGAAACGGCCGGACTCGCAGTCGATCAGCGCGAGGTAGCCCTGCGCGTACGCCACCACCGGACCGGCTGCGAGATCGCCGCTGATCGCGCGGCGGCGCTCGATCGAGCGTTCCAGATGCTGCGTCGCGCGCGGGTAGTCGCCCGCGTGGAACAGCACCTGGCCGATGTTCGAGTCGAGCTGCGCGAGCAGCTTGCCGTCGCCGGCCGTGCGCGCGAGCGGCAGGCAACGCTCGAAGTGCGCCAGCGCCTCGGGCCAGCAGCCGAGCGAGGCGTCGAGCCAGCCCATCCAATAGAGGCTGCGGCGCTCGGCGGCGGCGTCGCCGAGGCGCCGCGCGAAGTCGTACGAGAGCTCGAGCACGCCGCGCATGCTGCGCCAGGGCCGGTAGATCGCGACGCTGGCCAGCTTCTGCGTGAGCTCGATGCGCCGCTTCATCTGCACGGGCGCGGGGGGCAGCTCGTCGAGAATGCTGACGGCTTCGCGGTAGTGGCCGAGCGCCTGCACCATCGCGCCCGACGCCGCGGCCTTGTCGCCGGAGCGCTCGAGGTAGAACACGGCCCGCTCGCGCTCGTCGCTGCGCGCGAAGTGGTGGGCCAGCCGCTCCACCTGCTCCTCGACGCGCGGGCCCGCCTCTTCCTCGATCACGCGCCCGACCATCGCGTGCAGCGCGCGGCGGCGCTGGTGCAGCAGCATCGCGTAGGCGACGTCCTGCACGATCGCGTGCTTGAAGCGGCAGGTCACGCCGTCGGCGAGCTCGTGCAGGAGATCCGCGCGCACGAGGCCCTCGAGCGGCACGTCGAGATCGCCGCCGCAGAGCCGCGCGAGCAGCACGCGCGGGAACTCCTCGCCGAGCACGGAGGCGAGCTTCAGCACGTGCACGTGCGCCGGCGTCAGGCGGTCGATGCGGGCGCGCACGACGGCGGCCACGGTGTCGGGCACGACGTCGCCGACGACGCTCTGCGGCGCCAGCCCGCGGTCGCCGGCGAGCTCGCGCACGGTCCGGCACAGCTCCTCGATGAAGAGCGGGTTGCCTCCCGTGCGCTCGTGGATGCGTTGCAGCACCGGATCCGAGACGTCGCCGAGGATGCTCTGCGCCATCTCGCGGGTGTCGTCGAGGTCGAGCGGCGCCAGCTCGAGCCGCTGCGCGCGCGCGACCCAGCTCGGCTTGTGCTGCGAGCGGTAGTTGACGAGCGCCAGCACGCGCTCGCCCTCGAGCGCCTGCGAGAGGTAATCGAGCGCGGTCTCCGAGGCGGGATCCGCCCAGTGCCAGTCCTCGAGCAGCAGCACCACGCCCCGCTCGCGCGCGAGCGCGCGCAGCACGGCGTGCAGCGCCGCCAGGTTGCCCTCCTCGAGGCGGTCGCTGATGGCCTCGGAGGGCATCGGCTGCGCGTCGATCTGGATGGAGAGCAGCGACAGCAGCGACGGCAGATGCAGCTCGCAGAACGATCCCAGGCTCCGCACGCGCGCGCTGGCGCGCTCGAGCTCGGAGCCCTCGCCGCCCTGGCCGAGCAGCGCGTCGCGCAGCACTTCGCGGAAGGGCTGGTACGGCGCCACCGATCCGAACGACGAGCACTGGCCGCGCAGCACGAGCTGCTGCGGCGACAGGCTCGACGCGAACTCCTGGAACAGGCGCGTCTTGCCGACGCCCGGCTCGCCCGACACGGCGACGAAGCGCGCCTGTCCCGCGCGCGCCTCCTCGAGAGCGGCGCCGAGGCACGCGAGCTCGGCGCGCCGTCCCGAGAGTCCTTCCCACTCGCGCGACGCCCGCGGGCGCTTGCGCGCCGCAGGCCGCAGCACGCGGTGCGCGACGATCAGCTCCGACTTGCCGCGCAGCCGCAACGGCCCGATGCGCTCGATCTCGAAGTGGTCGCGGATGGCGCGGTAGGTGTCCGGCCCCGCGATCACCTCGTCGCGCGCGGCCTCGCGCGCCAGACGCGCGGCGGTGTTGATGGCGTCGCCGGTGACGCCGAAGATGCCGTCCCGGCGGTCGCGGCGCTGGATGATCATGAGGCCGGTGTTGACGGCGGTGTGGAGCCGCAGGCTGCGGCCGATGCGGGGCGCGAGCTCGTCGCCGCGCTCGCGCACGGCCGAGTGCAGCTCGAAAGCCGCGCGCACGGCGCGCACCGGATCGTCGTCGTGCGCGCAGGGCACGCCGAAGAGCGCCATCACCTCGTCGCCGGCGAACTGGTTGAGCGTGCCGCCGTAGCCCTCGACGATGCGCGTCGCGGCCAGCTTCAGGCGGTTCATCGCGCCCGCGACCTCCTCCGGGTCGAGCACCTCGGTGAGCGTCGTGTACTCGACGAGATCGGAGAAGAGCGCCGTGGCGGTGCGGCGCTCGCCGCGCGGGATCTCGAGCCCGGTCAGCTCGGGCGCGGGCTCGACCTGCTGGCGCGCGGCCGCGATGCTGCAGCCGCACCAGGGGCAGAAGCGCGCGTCGCGCGGGATCTCGCGCCGGCACGCGGCGCACTCGGGTCGCAGCGGCGTGCCGCAGCTCGCGCAGAAAGCGGCCGCCGGCAGGGCGGCCTCGCCGCACGAGCGGCAGCAAGTCGGTCGGTCGTCGTAGCCCTGGCGCGGCAGCGGAGTCCCCTCGCGCGCACAGGATACGCCGAATTCAGCAGCGATCTGCTTCGGGGACCGAAGTGATCAGACGTCGAGACAGCGCGCCAGGAAGGCGTCCATGGTCGCGTGCGCCTGCACCTGCTCGGCGCACGGGAAGATGTCGAAGCCGTGCGGCCCGCCGGGGAAGATCTGGATCTCGGCAGGGCTCCCCTGCGCGATCCACTCGGCGTACATGAAGAGCGTGTGGTCGCGCAGCGGGTCGAAGGTGCCGACGGTGAAGAGCGCGGGGCAGAGCCCGGCCAGGTTCGCGTAGAGCGGCGACGCGTCCGGGCTGCGCCGCTGCGACGCCTTCGGCACGAACATCTCGATGGCGACGCCGAGGCTCGGGCCGTCGAGCAGGAGATTGCGGCCGTCGAACTGGGAGTGACTCGGCACGCCCGTGAGGTCGTAGACGCCGTAGACGAGGTTCGCGCCTGCGAAGGCGAAGCCGTGCCGGTCGCGCATACGCACCAAAGTGACGGCGGAGAGATGCCCGCCGGCCGACTCGCCGCCGACGAGCCTGAGCTCCGCGCCGAGCTCGCTCTTCGCATTCTTCGCGAGCCAGGCCGCCGCGGCCTCGCAGTCGTCGGGCGCCGCCGGATACGGATGCTCCGGCGCCAGCCGGTACTCGACGCTCGCGATCGCGATGCCGAGGGCGTCGGCGCGCCGCTCGAGGCTCACGTCCATCATGTCGGCCGAGCCGGTGAACCAGCCGCCGCCGTGGATGTGGAGCATGGTCGCGCGCGGGCGCCCGCTGGCCGGCTGGAAGCAGCGCAGCTCGAGCCGGCCCGCCGGACCCTGGATCGCGCGCACGGACGGCTGCCGCTGCGGCGGCGGCGGCGCGGGCATGCCGGGGATGATGGCGCCGGCCCGGCGCATCTCCTGCGCCTCCTCCGGCGTGAGCACGCGGTCGAGCATCGGGATGCGCATCGCCTCGAGCCGCGCGACGCCCGCAAGCAGCTCTGCGCTCGCGTTGCGGACGTCGAAGCGGGCCGGGTCGAAGGGGTTCTGCGACATCGCTCCACTCCTCTCGCGGCGTTGCTATGCGAGGGCCGCCTTCATCGCGCGCAGCTCGCGCGGCAGGTCGGGTCCCATCGGCGCGAAGATGATCTCGCTGACGCCCTGCTCGGCGAGCCCCGCCGCCTTGCGCCGCAGCTCGTCGCGCGTGCCCGTGAAGGTGATGGCGCCGAGGCCCGCGTTCATGTGACGGCGGTCGATCGCGTTGGCGTGCAGGCAGTGGCCCTCGTGCACGTGCAGGTGCCGCGACGCCTCCGGGAAGCGCTCGATCTCCTCGCGCCAGGCCTTGCCGCCGGGCAGGTTGTCGACGTTCGCCGCGCCGGACTCCCAGGTGCCGTGGTAGACGACCGAGATGGCGCCGCCGATCGCCTCGAGCACGCGTGGCGAATCGAACGTCTCGCCCGGGTCGAGCGCGGTGCCGAAGGCGAGATAGCGGGCGTCGCGCGCGCCGGGCGCGACGACGGCGCCGCACATGAGCCCGAGCCCGAGCTGCGCCGCCACCTGCACGCCCTTCGCGCCGTTCGCGGCGATGACGAGCGGCGTCGTGATGGGGCGCTTGGCGAGGAAGCCGTCCGAGTGGATCAGCTTGCACAGGCGTCCCTCGACGAGGACCTCCTCGCCCGCGAGCAGCGCGCGCAGCTGACCCACGTACTCGGTGACGTACTTCCAGGTGAGCGGCTTCTGGCCGAGCACCATGCGGCCCGTGAAGCCGGTGCCGAGCGCGACGACGAGGCGTCCGGGCGCGAGCTCCTCGATGGTGCCGATCGCCGCGGCCGTCGCGACGACGTGGCGCAGGTTCGGGATCAGCACCGCCGTGCCGAGGCCGATCCTGCGCGTCGCCTCGGCCGCGCGCGCGAGCGCTACCCAGACGTCGCCGTAGAGGGCCGGCGAGTCGTAGAAATAGATGCGCTCGTAGCCGAGCTCCTCGGCCAGCCGCGCGTGCTCGGGCGCGCGCAGGCTCGGCGCGAAGCCGCACGAGAGCCGCAAGGTCACTCCTCCAGCTTCAGCAGCTTCAGCGCGTTGCCGCGCAGGAACTTCGGCCAGACCTCGTCCTTGAAGGGCACGTGCGGCATGTCGCCGAAGATGCGCTCGAGCGAGAGGCCCATCGGGAAGTAGCCCGCGTAGAGGACCTTGTCGGCGCCCCGCGTGTTCGCGTAATCGATGATCGCCTTCGGGTAGTACTTCGGGGCGAAGGCCGACGTCGAGTAGTAGAGGTTCGGCCACTTGAGCATCAGCTTCACGGCGAGATCGGCCCAGGGCTCGCAGCCGTGCCGGAACACGAACTTCAGCTCCGGGAAGAACCACATCACCTCGTCGACGAGCTCGACCTTCTGCGCCGCCATCGGGATGCGCGGCCCCGGCACGCCCGCGCAGCAGAAGATGGGGATGTCGAGCTCGACGCACTTCGCGTAGACGGGATAGAAGGCCTTGTCGTTGATCGGCACCTGCGGGACGTAGCCGCACGGGAACGCGCCGACCGCGCGGATCCCGAAGGCCTCGTACTCGCGCACCATCTGGCGCACGCCTTCCATGCCCTTGTTGGGATCGCAGTTGCCAGACGGGATGAAGCGGTCGGGGTGGTTCTTCAGCGCGCGCTGTCCCGTCTCGCTCTCGAGCGACACGCCGATCAGCGCGCGCTCGATGCCGAACTCGTCCATCTTGCCGAGCGTGTACTTGATGTAGTCCTCGTGCCGCCCCGTCTTCGGCACGTCCTTGAACATGTATTCCACGGGGAATTCGAACTGCGACAGGCTCTGCTTGTCGCGGAAGAGCGGCCGCATGAAGTCGTACTGGCGCGGCGGCTCGGGAGTCGGGATCCCCATCATGAGATCGATGACCCCGATGTTCTTCGGCATGGGCATGGCGTGTCTCCGTCGAGGTCGCACAGGCTACCAGAGATCGGAGCACGCCCTGCCGCATCCCGTCGGACCCGACGCATCGGGCGCTACTGGACGGCTTCCTTCGCCTTCTCGCGCGCGTCCTCCGTGGCGTCCTGGATGGCGTCGCCGGCGTCGTCGAGCGCTTCCTTCGCGTCGTCGCCGGCCTCGTCGATCGCGCGGCCCGCGCGCTCCGCGGGACCTTCCTGGCGGCAGGCGAGCGTCGTCGCGCCCCCTGCGATGACGGCGGTGAAGAGCAAGGTGATGGCGATCGATCTCATGATGTGTCCCCTCTCTTTTGAATTCTCTCTGTCTCGGCGGTTGCGGCCCCCTGGCGCCGATACAGTCCCCACCATGCTCCAGAGCGCGCGAGACGTCGACAGCCCCGCCGGTACCCGCCCGCTGCAAATGCTCTGGTCCCTCTGGCCGACGCTCGTCCCGGTGATCGGCCTCCTGCTCCTCGGGGCCGCCCTCCAGCTCTCGTTCAGCGCGTCCCTCGGCACCGCGTGCGGACTCGCGCTGGTCGGCGCGGTCGTGGCCGCGGTCCACCACGCGGAGGTCATCGCGCACCGCGTGGGCGAGCCGTTCGGCACGCTCGTCCTCGCGCTCGCGGTGACCGCGATCGAGTCGTCGCTGATCGTCTCGGTGATGCTGGCCGGCGGCGAGGCCAAGGCGTCGCTCGCGCGCGACACCATGTATGCGACGGTCATGATCATCGCCAATGGCGTGGTCGGCGCGTGCATCCTGCTCGGCGCGCTGCGCCACCGCGAGCAGGTCTTCCGCATCGAGGGCGCCGGCCCGGCGCTGGCGGCGCTGGCCACGCTCGCGACGCTCGTGCTCGTGCTGCCGGCCTTCACCGTCAGCGTCGAAGGGCCGCGCTATGCGTCCTCGCAGCTCGCCTTCGTCGGCGTGTCGTCGTTCACGGTGTGGTGCGCCTTCGTGTTCTTCCAGACGGTCCGCCACCGCGACTACTTCCTGCCGCCGGCGGGCGTCGTCGGCGAAGACGTCCACGCCGAGCCGCCGACGACCCGTCAGGCGCTCGCGAGCTTCGGCCTGCTCCTGGTGGCGCTCGTCGCCGTGGTCGGGCTCGCGAAGGTGATCTCGCCGTCGATCGAGTCGGCGGTCCGGCGCGCCGGCTGGCCGCCCGCCGTCGTCGGCATCGCCATCGCCCTGCTGGTGCTGATGCCGGAGGCGCTCGCGGCGGTGCGCTCCGCCCTCGCGAACCACCTCCAGACGAGCATGAATCTCGCCTTCGGCTCCGGCCTCGCGACGATCGGCCTCACCGTGCCCGTCGTCGTGATCGTCTGCATCGTGCTCGACATCCCGATCGTGCTCGGCCTCGGCCCGATGGAGATCGCGCTGCTGGCGCTGACCTTCCTCGTCTGCACGATCGGCGTCGGCGGCGGCGGCCGGACCAGCATGATGCAGGGCGTCGTGCAGCTCGTGATCTTCGCCGCGTTCGTGTTCCTCGCGATCGTCCCGTAGCTGACGATCAGTGGATTTCCGCCGACTCTCCGCGGTGGCGGCGGTACATCTCGTGCACCCAGCGATAGGCGGGCGTGCCGCGCTGCTCGAGGATCAGCATCTCGATGGGCTCGGGGTAGTCGCCGAGCTCGGCCCAGATCGAGCCGGGCGGCCGCGCGATCGGCGCGAGGATGGCCGCGGCGGTGAGGTCCGCGACGGAGAAGGTGTCGCCGACGAGATAGCCGGCGTCGCCCATCTCTCTCGCGATCCGCTCGAAGCCGCTCGCGACGATGCGCGCCGACGCCGCACGGCTGGCGGCGTCGATGCCGTGGCGCCGGTAGTAGAAGCTGCGGAAGAGCGGGTGGATGGCGCGGAAGAAGCGCTGCACGCCGGGCTGCATGCCGCGCATGATGGTCTCGGACGTGCGCTCGGCGCCGCCGGCGGCCTCCATCAATGCCGGCACCACGAGCGTGCGCACGGGGTGCCCGATCTCCTCGTCGAACCAGTCCTCGAGCGCGAGCGCGCGGCGGCGGAGCGCCGGATCGCGCGGGTAGAGCGGCGGATCGGGGTAGCGCTCCTCCAGCGCGGCGATGATGGCGGTGGAGTCGCCGATCGCGCGGCCGTCGAGGTGGAGGACCGGAAGCGTCGCCCGCCCGGTCGCGCGCCAGGCGCGCCAGAGATACGACGCCGAGAGCACCTGACGCCGATGCGGGACGCGCTTCCAGTCGAGCGCCCAGCGCGCCTTCTCGTTGTAGTGCGAGATCGGGAAGTGCCAGAGGAGCGGCTCGGTCATGCCGGCTGCCACTTGATGCGCGGCTTCGGTTGCACGAGCCCGTGCAAGGTCACGTGCAGGAGCTGGTTGCGGATCTCGTCGGGCGAGGCCTCGCCGTCGCCGAAGACGGCGCCCGCGAGAATCGCGGCGGCAGTCGTCAGCAGTGCCGTGGCGGCGAGACGCGGCGAGACGTTGCGGCGGAACTCGCCGCGCTCCTGGCCGCGCCGCACGATCTCCTCGACCAGCGCGAGCAGGTCGTCGTCGCTCGCCGCGCGCGCCGCCTCGGGTCCTGTCAGGAAGTCGCGCAGCATCGCCGCCATCACGTCCGCATGACGCAGCCAACGCCGCCCCACGTGATCCACCAGCATGCGATACTCGGCCGCCGCGCTGCCGCGCGGCTCGGCGAGGCGCGCGCGCAGCTCGCTGGCGAGCTGGCGGTTCCACTCGGGCAGCAGCGCGGATTTCGCCGGGAAGTGGAGGAAGAAGGTGCCGCGCGCGACGTCCGCCGCCTGGCAGATCCGCTCGACCGTGACGGCGTCGAAGCCCTCGCGCTCGAACAGGGTCATGCCGGCGTCCAGGATCTCCTGCCGCGTCCGCGCCTTCTTGCGCGCGCGGCGGCCAGGGCCGTCGCCCATCCCTCTTAAGAGTCGCTTCGGGGCATCCATGAGAAACTTAGATCTAAAATTAGACTCGAGTACATCTAAAGGCCATACATGAAGGCCGCGATCCTGCACGGCCCCAGGAAACTCCTGGAGATCGAAGAGGTTCCGGATCCGAGCCCCGGCCCGGCCGAGCTGGTCCTGAAGGTCCACAGCTGTGGGATCTGCGGCTCGGACCTCCACATGTCGGACGTCCCGTTCGGGATTCCGCCCGGCATCGTGATGGGCCACGAGTTCTCGGGCGTGGTCGAGGAGGTCGGGAAGGAGGCCGCCTCGCGCTTCCAGGTGGGCGATCGCGTGTGCGCCATGCCGATGATCGGCTGCGGCCGCTGCGCACCGTGCCTCACG
>DASUFZ010000071.1:0-11008 GCA_036274295.1 Myxococcota bacterium | reverse complement strand
GGCGGCGGCGCCGACCAGCTTCGCCGTGCGCGTGATCGGCGTGTCGATGATGCCGGGGCAGATGCAGGTGACGCCGATGCCGTGCGGCGCGAGCTCCTGCCGCAGCGACTCGGAGAGCCCGACGACGCCGAACTTCGTGGTGGAGTACGCCGAGAGCGAAGCGTTGCTCGCGTAGCCCGCCCCCGAGGAGACGTTGACGACGTGGCCGCCCTTGCCGCGCGCCAGCATCGCCGGCACGAAGTAGTGACACCCGTGCACGACGCCCATCACGTTGATGCCGAGGATCCAGCGCCAGTCGGCCAGCGACGTGTCGAAGAAGCTGCCGCCCATCGCGACGCCCGCGTTGTTCATCAGGATGTCGACGGCGGGCACGCGCGCGTGGACGGCCTTGGCGAAGGCCTCCATCTGCGCCGCGTCCGCGACGTCGACGACGTGCGTCGCGACCGCGCCGCGGCCGAGCGCGCGGACCGCCGCGGCGGTCGCTTCGAGCCCAGCGGCATCGAGGTCGCAGATCTCGAGGCTCGCGCCGCGCCGCGCGAAGGCGAGCGCGCTCTCGCGCCCGATCCCGCTGGCCGCGCCGGTCACGAGCGCGGTGCGTCCGGTCAGGTCGCGGATGTCCATCTTCTCAGCCGAGATTCTTCGTGTCGAACGGCACCGCGCCCTTTCCGCGCAGCGCGTTCTTCAACAGCTTGCCGGCGGCGTTGCGCGGCAGCGGCTCGTCGGTGAAGGCGACGATCTCGGGCACCTTGAAGCTCGCGAGGTGCGCGGCGACGTGGTGGCGCACGGCGTTCTCGTCGAGCTGCGAGCCCGGCACCCGCCGCACGATCGCCTTCACGCGCTCGCCGAGCTCCGGGTCCGGCACGCCGACGACCGCCGCCTCGTCGATCTCCTCGTGATCCGCCAGGCAGTTCTCGATCTCGGTGCAGTACACGTTCTCGCCGCCGCGCAGGATCATGTCCTTCTTGCGGTCCACCACGTAGTAGAAGCCGTCGGCGTCGCGGTAGGCGAGGTCGCCCGTGTGGAGCCAGCCCGCGCGCACGGTCTCGGCCGTCGCGTCGGGTCGGTTCCAGTAGCCGGGCGTGATGGTGGGGCCCGCGATCAGCAGCTCGCCGAGCTGGCCGTCCGGCAGGTCCTTGCCCTCGTCGTCGACGACGCGCAGCTCGACCATCGGCAGCGGGCGCCCGATCGACGTCTTGCGCGCGAGGAGATCCGCGCCGCCGTTCACCGTCGCGACGCCGTGCGTCTCCGTCAGCCCGTAGGCGTTCGCGAAGGTCGGCTCGATCGCCAGCACCTCGCGCGCCTTCTCGATCGTCTCGGGCGGCGTCGGCGCGCCGCCGAACGAGATGCCGCGCAGGCTCGAGAGGTCGTAGTCGCCGACCTTCGGGTGGTGCACGAGGCGGTGCAGCATGGTCGGGATGGCGCCCCACGCGGTGACGCGCTCGCGCTCGATCAGGCGCATCGCCTGCTCGGGGTCGAAGCGGCCCTCGAGGAAGACGATCTTCGCGCCGACGCTGAGCTGCGTGCACACGCCGGAGTGGAGCCCGCCCACGTGGAAGAGCGGCGACGAGAGCAGGCTGACGGGCGGGCCGCTGCCGGTGCCGAGCAGCGGCTTGCCGGAGAGCATCGCGCCGGCGACGTTGCCGAAGAGGATGCCGGCCACCTGCGCGATCGTGCCGCGATGCGTGGTGATGCAGCCCTTCGAGCGCCCCGTGGTGCCCGAGGTGTAGAGGATCACGAAGGGGTCGTCCTCGGCGAGCGGCACCGTCGGCGGCGCGTCGTACGGCTGCAGCAGCTCGTCGAGCGGCAGGGTCCCGCGCGGCGGGTTCGCGCCGATGTAGAAGACCTTCTCGACGCCGCTCTTCGCGAGCACGGGCTCCACGCGCGGGTACAGACGCTCGTCCACGACGAGGAAGCGGCTGCCCGAGTCCTCCAGGCCGTACGCGATCTCCTCGGTCGCCCACCAGCCGTTCAGCCCGACGCCGATGCCGCCGGCCGATACCGCGCCGAAGAGCGCGATCAGCCAGTCGGGGCAGTTGTAGGAGAGCACCGCCACGCGGTCGCCCTTGGCGAGGCCGTGCTCGTGCGTCAGCGCGCGCGCGGCGCCCCAGACGCGCTGTGCGAACTCGCCGTACGAGATGCGCCGCTCGCCGTGCACCATGCAGGTCTGGTCGCCGCGTCGGCCGGCGCTCTCGATCTTCTCGCGCAGCGAGCGCTCGCGCTTCGCGAAGACGCGACACGGGCGGCCGTGCACCGTCTCGACGCCGAGCTCGAAGGGAGAGCCGGCGGCCGTCAGCCGGGCGAGGACTTCCTCGTAGGAGGGCGTGGACATCGATCGGACCTCGGTCTGCGTGCGGGGGCGCCTACCCTAACACGAGCCCGCCTCGTCTCAGGGCCGGTAGAGCCGCCCGATCAGGAAGCCGAGCGCGCTCCGACCGGCACGGTCAGGCGCGCGCGGTGGCGATGCCAGCCGATCGCGAGACCGATCGCCATGAGCGCGCCCGACACGTCGATCATGACGTCCCATGGCGAGCTGGTGCGGTTGGGCAGGAACGACTGGCGGATCTCGTCGGTCAGCGCGACGGTCGCGGCGAGCCCGAGCGCGAGGAGCGCCACGCGCGCGAGCGCGCTCTGCTGCTGCAGCGAGAGCCATACCGCGCGGAAGGCGAGGAAGCCGAGCAGCGCGTACTCGGTCACGTGCGCGGCCTTGCGGATCCACATGATCAGCACGAGGTAGGTGCGGATCGAGAGCTCGGGGAAGAGCCAGCGCAGCGCGGGCAGCATGTAGCGCGACGTCTGCGCCGCGCCGAACTCGGCGCCGCCGAGCCCGAGGATCAGGAACGTGCACGCCGCCACGGCGAGCCAGGCGACCCACAGACGCCGACGCGTCCGAACGCCCGCTGCCGCTCCACTCCGGTCCAGTCGCTCACCCCCGCGCAGGAGCATGGCCGTTCCGTTGCCGCGCCGCGAGAGCTCGAGGCGTGTTCGGAAGGGGAGGGGGTATCCTCGCCGGCGTGTCGCGTCTGCGCATCGGACTCGTGTACGACCTGCTCGGCACCTACCCGCGCCGTCCCGGCGATCCGCCCGACGTGGATGCGGAGTACGAGCCGGAGGCCACGGTCGCTGCGCTCGAAGCGGCTGTGGAGTCACTCGGACACCGGCCGATCCGGCTCGGTGCCCCGCACGCGCTGCTGACCGCGATCGGCAAGGGCGAGCTCCCCGCGCTCGACGCCGCGCTCTCGATCGCCGAGGGCTTCGGCAGCCGCAACCGCGAGGGCTGGGCGCCGATCCTGCTGGAGATGGCGGGCGTGCCGCTGCTCGGAGCGGATGCGGCCGCGCTCTCGCTCTCGCTCGACAAGGCGCTGGCCCGGACCGTCGTCGCGGCGGCGGGTGTGCCCGTCGCGCCGGGGTGCGTGCTCGTCAGTGGAGCAGAAGCCGAAACCGCCGCAATTCCGGCGCCCTGGCCCCTCTTCGTGAAACCGCGCTGGGAAGGGACGGCGAAGGGCATCGGCCCGACGTCGCGGGTCGAGGACCGCGCGGCCCTCGTGCGCGAGGTGGAGCGCATCGCGCGCGACTACCGGCAGCCCGCGCTGGTCGAGGCATTCCTGCCGGGCGCCGAGTACACGGTGACGGTGGTCGGCCAGCCGCCGCGCGCGCTGCCGGTGCTCCAGCGCGCGCTCGAGGCCGACACGCGCATCGGCATCCACGCGCTCGAGCGCCATCCGGCGCCGCGCGGCGAGTGGCGAGCCGTCACGCCCGGCACGCTCGGCGCCGCGCTCGAGGCGGAGCTCGGCGCGCTTGCGCTGCGCGCCTTCCACGCGCTCGAGTGTCTCGACTTCGCGCGCGCCGACTTCCGTCTCGACGCCGAAGGCCGCCCGCGCTTCCTCGAGATGAATCCGCTGCCGACCTTCGCGGAGAGCGGATCGTTCGGGATCCTGGCGGAGCTCGAGGGACGGCCGCACGTCGCGCTGCTCGCCGACGTCATCGCCGCGGGGCTCGCGCGTCTCGGGCTGCTGTCGCCTCGATGACGAACGCGCGTCCGCCGGAGTGGACCGACTGGACGTGGCAGATGCAGAACCGCATCCGCAGCGAGGCGCAGCTGCGCGCGTGGCTCGAGCCGACCCCCGACGAGTGCGAGGGCATCGCCAAGCTCGCCGAGCGCTTCCACTTCGTGATCACGCCGTATTACGCGTCGCTGATGGATCCGCACGATCCCGCGTGTCCGATCCGCCGCCAGGTGGTGCCGAGCGCCGCCGAGCTGCGCGACCCGGCGGGGCTTCCCGATCCGCTCGACGAGGTCGCGCACTCGCCGGTCAAGAACGTGATCCGCGTCTACGAGGACCGCATCGCCTTCTGCGTCAACAACGAGTGCGCGCTCTACTGCCGCTTCTGCCTGCGCAAGCGCATGGTCGGCGAGCCCGAGTGGGCCATGAAGAAGCGCGAGCTCGAGAGCGCGCTCGCCTGGATCCGGCGCACGCCGGCCATCCGCGACGTGCTGCTGACCGGCGGCGATCCCCTCGTCTTCTCGGACGAGCGCCTCGACTGGCTCCTCACGGAGCTCCGCGCGATCCCGCACGTCGAGATCGTGCGGCTCGGCACGCGCCTGCCCGTCACCTTGCCCTTCCGGGTGACCGATGCGCTCTGCACGATGCTCGCGCGCCACCACCCGCTCTGGCTGAACACGCACTTCAACCACCCGAAGGAGCTGACGCCGGAGGCGGCCGACGCCTGCGATCGGCTGACGCGCGCGGGCATTCCGGTCGGCAACCAGAGCGTGCTGCTCGCGGGCGTGAACGACGACGTCGCGACGATGAAGGCCCTGTGCGAGGGCCTCGTGCGCATGCGCGTGCGTCCCTACTACTGCTACCAGGCGCAGCTGCTCGAGGGGACGGCGCACTTCCGCGTGCCGATCGAGCGCGGCGTGGCGATCTTCCGCGCGCTGCGCGGGCACACCAGCGGCTTCGCGATCCCGCAGTACGTGCTCGACACGCCGTACGGGAAGGTGCCGCTCGATCATCCGTTCCTGCTCGGCCGCGAGGGCGACGACGTGCTGGTGGAGACCTTCGACGGGCGCATCTGGCGCGAGCCGAATCCGATCGGCGGGCACGAGCGCTGAATGCGCACGCGCGGCACGAGCGCTGAAGGCGTACGCGCGGCATGAGCGCTGAGGAGGTCGCGGCCGCCCCGGCCGCCCGCGCGCAGGCGGCATCGGGCCGCTTCGCCGCGCTCGTCGCGCTCGGGATCCTGGCAAGCCGCGTCGCCGGGCTCGTGCGCGAGCGCGCGCTCGCCCACTACTTCGGCAACAGCGCGGTCGCGGACGCGCTGAAGGCGGCGTTCCGCATCCCGAACCTGTTGCAGAACCTGTTCGGCGAGGGCGCGCTCTCCGCCTCCTTCATCCCCGTCTACGCGCGCCTGCTCGCCGAGGGCGACCTGCCCGCGGCGCGTCGTGTCGCCGGGGCGGTCGGCGCCGCGCTCGCGCTGGCGATGAGCGCGCTCGTCGCAATCGGCATCCTCGCGACGCCGTGGCTGATCGCCGTGCTGGCGCCGGGCTTCGAGGGCGAGCGGCGCGAGCTGACCATCCTGCTGGTGCGCGTGCTCTTCCCCGGCGTCGCGCTGCTGGTGCTGTCGGCCTGGTGTCTCGGGATCCTCAACAGCCACCGACGCTTCTTCCTCGCCTATGCGGCGCCGGTGATCTGGAACGCGGCGATCATCGCCGCGCTGCTGCTCTTCGGGCGCGAGCGCTCGGGCGCCGACCTGGCGGTCTACGTCGCCTGGGGCGCCGTCGTCGGCAGCGCGGCGCAGCTCGGCGTGCAGCTGCCGCGCGCGCTGCGGCTCGCGGGGCGGATGCGCTTCCGGATCGACACCGCGAACGACGGCGTGCGCACGGTCTTCCGCAACTTCACGCCCGCCTTCGTGAGCCGCGGCGTGCTGCAGATCAGCGCGTACGTGGATCAGCTGCTGGCGAGCCTGCTGCCGCTCGGCGCGGTGGCGGCGCTCGGCTACGCGCAGGTCCTCTACACGCTTCCGGTCAGCCTCTTCGGCATGGCGATCAGCGCGGCCGAGCTGCCGCTGCTCTCGAGCGCGCTCGGCGACGAGCGCGCGATCGCCGCGGCGGTGCGCGCGCGGCTCGAGGCCGCCATGCGCCGCGTGGCGTACTTCATCGTGCCCTCGTCGATCGCGTTCGCCGCGCTTGGCGACGTCGTCACCGCCGGCATCTACCAGACGGGAGAGTTCGGCGCGGACGACGTCCGCTACGTCTGGGGCATCCTGGCCGCGTCGGCGCTGGGTCTGCTCGCGACCACGCTCGCGCGCCTCTTCTCCGCGACCTACTACGCGCTGCGCGACACGCGCACGCCGCTGCGCTTCGCCTGCGTGCGGCTGGCGGTCGGCGTCGCCATCGCGATCCCGCTGGCCTTCTTCCTGCCGGGCGCGCTCGGGCTGGAGGCGCGTTGGGGCGCGGCCGGGCTCGCGCTCGCGAGCGGCATCGCCGGCTGGATCGAGCTGTGGCTGCTGCGGCGCGCGCTCGAGCGACGCATCGGGCGCGCGCGTCTGGCCGTGCCGCTGCTCGTGCGGCTGTGGGGCGCCGCGATCGCCTGCGCCGCGGTCGCGCTCGCCGTGCAGCGCGTGTGCGGCGACGTGCATCCGGTCGTCGCGGCGGTCGTCGTGCTCGGCAGCTTCGGCGGCCTGTATCTCGCCTCGACCCTGGCGCTCGGCGTCGCGGAAGCGCGCGCAGTCGCGTCGCAGCTCGCGGCGCGGCTGCGCCGCGCCTGAGCCGGGGATGGCCGCGGGCTGGGAATTCTGGATCGACCGCGGCGGCACCTTCACCGATGTGATCGGCCGCGCGCCCGACGGGACCCTGCACGTCGCCAAGCTCCTCTCTTCGGTGTCGTCGCCGGCCGACGGCGTGCGCGCGCTGCTCGAGCGCGAGGGCGGCCTCGCGCCGGGCGCGCCGCTCCCGCCGTGCAGCCTGCGCCTCGGCACCACCGTCGCGACGAATGCGCTGCTCGAGCGGCGCGGCGTCGCGACCCTGCTGGTGGCGAACCGCGGCCTCGGCGACGTGCTCGAGATCGGCACGCAGGAGCGTCCAGAGCTCTTCGAGCTCTGCATCCACAAGCCGTCGCCGCTGCCGCGCGCGGTGCTCGAGGTGGCAGGCCGCGCGGCTGCGGACGGCACGCTGCTCGAGGCGCTGGATGAAGACGCGGCGCGCGCCGCGCTCCGCGCGGCCCGCGCGGACGGCATCGCGTCCGTCGCGATCGCGCTGATCCACGCCAGCGTGCGCCCCGAGCTCGAGGCGCGCCTCGCGGCGATCGCGCGCGACGCCGGCTTCGAGCACGTCGTCGCCTCGCACGAGATCGCGAACGAGCAGGGCCTGCTGGCGCGCGGCGAGACCGCCGTGGTGGACGCGTACCTCACGCCCTTGCTGCGGCGTCACGTCGCGGCGCTCGAGCGCGCGCTGCCGGGCTCGCGGCTGCGCTTCATGCAGTCGTCGGGCGGGCTCGCCGACGCCGCGCGCTTCCGCGGTCCTTCGGCGCTGCTCTCGGGTCCGGCCGGGGGCGTCGTCGGCGCTGCGCGGGTGGCCGCGGCCGCCGGCTTCGCGCGCGCGGTCGGCTTCGACATGGGCGGCACCTCGACCGACGTCTCGCTGCTCGAGGCCGGCGCCTTGCCGCGCGCCTTCGAGACGCAGCTCGGCGGGCTCCGCCTCAAGGCGCCGATGCTGCGCGTCCACAGCGTCGCGGCGGGCGGCGGCTCGCTCTGCCGCTTCGACGGCTTCCGCCAGACCGTCGGACCCGAGAGCGCGGGCGCCGAGCCGGGCCCTCTCTGCTACGGGCGTCCGGAGGCGCGCGAGCTCGCCGTCACCGACGTGAACTTCTGGCTCGGCCGGGTGCAGCCCGATCGCTTCCCGTTCGCGCTCCGGCGCGAGCCGGTCGCGCGCGCGCTCGAATCCTTGCAGGCCGCGCTTCGCAAGGAAGGGTTCGAGCGCGACCTGGACGCGATCGCGGCGGGCTTCGTCGCCGTCGCGAACGCGAGCATGGCCGAGGCCATCTCCCAGGTGACGACCGCGCGCGGTGTCGACCCGCGCGGCTGCGCGCTGGTCGGCTTCGGCGGAGCGGCGGGACAGCACGTGTGCGCGCTCGCGCGCGCGCTCGGCATGCGCCACGTGGTGCTGCACCCGTTCGCCGGGATCCTGTCGGCCTGGGGGATCGGCATGGCCGACGTCTCGTGGGACGGCCAGCGCGACGCCTTGCGCGTGACCTTGCCCGCCGAAGGCGAGCCGCTCCCCCGGCACGTGCGCGCCGCCTTCGACGCGCTCGCCGCCGACGGCATCGCGGCGCTGCGCGCGGAGGGTGTGGAGGCGGAGGGGCTCGGCGTCGAACGCAGCCTCGATCTCCGCTATGCCGGCAGCGAGACGACGCTCGCCGTTCCCGAGCCCGCCGACGGCCGCTACCTCGTCGCGTTCGAGCGCGCGCACGAGGCGCGTTTCGGCTACGTGCGTCCGGGACGCGCGGTGGAGATCACGGCGGCGCGCGTGCGCGTGGCATCGCCGACGCGCGCAGCGGAGCCCGCTGACGACGACGGCATCGCGGCATCGGCCGCGCCCGCGCCGCTGCGTCACGAGAGCGTGTGGTTCCCCGAGGTCGGGCGCGTGTCGACGCCGGTGCATCGGCGCGAGGCGCTCGCGCCGGGCGCCACGCTCGAAGGTCCGGCGCTCGTGCTCGAGGAGACGGGCACGCTCGCGCTCGACCCGGGCTTCCGCCTGCGCGTGAAGGCGCACGGTGTGCTGCTCCTCGAGGACGAGGGCGGCGCGCGCGCAGGGCAGTCGGCGAGCGCGGACGCGGCCGATCCCGTGCGGCTCGAGGTCTTCGGACACCGCTTCATGTCGATCGCCGAGCAGATGGGCGCGGTGCTCCGCAACACGTCCGTCTCCACCAACATCAAGGAGCGGCTCGACTACTCCTGCGCCGTCTTCGATCGCGAGGGCGGCCTCGTCGCCAACGCGCCGCACATTCCCGTGCACCTCGGCGCCATGGGCGAGACGGTGCAGGCGGTGCGCCGCCGCTTCCCGGATCTCGCCGCGGGCGACGTGGTCGCGACGAACGACCCCTTTGCAGGCGGCTCGCACCTGCCCGACGTCACCGCGGTGACGCCGGTCTTCGCGGGCGGCCGCGAGCCCGCCTTCTTCGTCGCGAGCCGCGGCCACCACGCCGACATCGGCGGCATCGCGCCGGGCTCGATGCCCGCCGACTCGCACACCCTCGAGGACGAGGGCGTGCTGATCGAGCCGCGCCGCGTGGTGCAGCACGGCCGCTTCGACGAGCGCGGCGTGCGCGCGCTGCTCGCGTCGGCGCGCCATCCCGCGCGCGCGCCGGACGACAACGTCGCGGAGCTCGAGGCCATGGTGGCGGCGAACCGCGCGGGCGTGCGGCTGCTCGAGGCGCTCGTCGCGGAGCAGGGCGCCGACGCCGTGGCCGCCGGCATGGCCGAGCTCCAGCGCGCCGCGGCCGGAAAGGTGCGGCGCGAGATCGCGAGGCTGCGCCCGGGCGTGCAGCGCTTCGCGGATCGCATGGACGACGGCACGCCCGTGTGCGCGGCGCTCGAGATCGCGGGCGAGCGCATGCGCATCGACTTCGCGGGCACGGGGCCGGCCTCGCGCGGCAACCTCAACGCGCCGCGCGCGGTGGTGCAGGCCGCGGCGCTCTACGTGCTGCGCTGCCTCGTCGCCGAGCGCATCCCGCTGAACGGCGGCTGCCTCGAGCCCGTCGAGATCCGCGTGCCCGCGGGCTCGCTGCTCGATCCGCCGCCCGGCGCGGCGGTGGTCGGCGGCAACGTGGAGACGTCGCAGCGCGTGGTCGACGTCCTGCTCGGCGCGCTCGGCATCGCCGCCGCGAGCCAGGGCACGATGAACAACGTCGCGTTCGGGAACGAGCGCTTCGGCTACTACGAGACGATCGGCGGCGGCGCGGGCGCGCTCCCCGGCTGCGACGGCGCGTCCGGCGTCCACACGCACATGACGAACACGCGCATCACCGACGCCGAAGTGCTGGAGTCGCGCTACCCGGTCCGCCTGGTCGAGTTCTCCTTGCGGCGCGGGTCGGGCGGCGCCGGGCGCTGGCGCGGTGGCGACGGGCTGGTGCGGCGCTTCCGCTTCCTCGCGCCGGTGCGCGCGTCGCTCCTCACCGAGCGACGCGCGACGGCGCCCTACGGACAGGAGGGCGGCGCGCCGGGCCGCCCCGGCCGCAACGCGGTGGTGCGGGCCGACGGGCGACGCGAGGAGCTCCCGCACCGAGCCAGCGTCGCGCTCGGTGCGGGCGACGAGCTCGTCGTCGAGACGCCGGGCGGCGGAGGTTTCGGCGCTGCGTAGCGCGCTGCGAGCTTGCTGCGCCGCGCATCGCCTTCTACCGTCCGCCCCGAGCGCGTAGCTCAGTTGGTAGAGCAAGGGACTCTTAATCCCTAGGTCCGGGGTTCGAGCCCCCGCGCGCTCACCACCGCCATCCAGCGGTCCTACCGCATCGCGCGAGCACCGCCAGGCCTCCGACGAGGAGCATCGCCGTCGCGGGCTCCGGGACGAACGCGTTGTTCACGATGGTTCCGTCGACCGAGTTCGCCGTCCATCCATCGGGCAGGTTGAAAACGGGACCGGACCTCGTGAACGAGAACGAGCGAGCGCTGGCAGAAGCACTGCAATTGCGGACTTGAGGACTCGTGGAGCAGGAGGCCGAGATCCCGAGTGTCAGGCCGATTTGGATCACATCTCCGGTGCCGACGAGCAGCGGCGAAGTCGTGAGGGCAAGTAGACCGGGGGGTGAAAGTACGCCGGCGAGCGAGAGGCCGGCGGAAGTGGATACATCCGCGAATTGCTGCAGGGGAGGAGCGCGCGATCATCGACCTCTACAGCGATCGGCGTCAATTGGGAATCGCGCCCCGTCGCCGCCTAACGTCGAGACGCAAAGGGACCTGTGGCCGCCCGGCTGGGGCGTCCACGGTCCCTCTGCGGCGCTCGACCCCGGAGTAG
>DASUFZ010000070.1:0-6982 GCA_036274295.1 Myxococcota bacterium | reverse complement strand
GGATCGCTCGGCGAGACGCAGCCCGCCACGAGCACCAGGAGATACAGCGCGAGCCGGATCCGCATGCTTCCCTCCGTCAGCGGCCGGCAGCCGTCCATCCCAGGTCGTGGCCCCGGCAGGACTTCTATCGGCGGGTCGGGGGGCGGGCTCAAGTGTTTCGTGGTGGAGCGCGCGCTTGCGCGCCAACCTGCCGGCCGGAAACGACTTCATGTGGCTCGGGATCGACATCGGCGGCAGCAAGCTGGCGCTCGCGCTGGTGGACGGCGCGGGGGCGCCGCTGCGGGCGACCCGGCGCCTGGCGTGGACCCCATCCGGCGACGCCGCGCGCGACCTCGGGGTGATCCTGGCCGAGGCGCGGCGCCTGCTGGACGGCGGCGGGGGCGCCCGCCTGCGCGCGCTCGGCGTCTGCGTGCCGGGCCCGCTCGACTCGCGCGCCGGCATCGTGGAGGGGCCGCCGAACCTGCCGGGCTGGCGCGACGTGCCCCTGGCCGCGCAGCTCGAGCGCGAGTTCGCCTGCGCCGTCGCGCTCGAGAACGACGCGAACGCGGCGGCGCTCGCCGAGTGGCAGGCGCGCGCGCCGCGACCGGCGAGCCTCGTCTACCTCACGCTCTCGACCGGCGTCGGCGGCGGACTCGTGCTCGACGGCCGCCTCTACCGCGGCGCGCGCGACCTCGCAGGGGAGGTCGGCCACGCGCCGGTCGTCTGGGACGGCGAGCCCTGCGCGTGCGGTCTGCGCGGCTGCCTCGAGGCCTACGTCGGCGGCGCCGCCTGGACGCGCCGGCTGCGCCGGATCGCGCCCGAGTCGGGCCGCGTCGCGGAGCTGGCCGGTGGACGCGACCTCGTGCGCCCCGAGCACGTCGTGGCGGCGGCGCGCGAGGGCGACGCCTTCGCCAGGTCCGAGGTCGAGCGCTGGAACGAGCATCTCTCGCGCGCGCTCGTCGCGATCGCCTTCGCTCTCGCGCCCGAGGTGATCTCGCTCGGCACGATCGCGAGCGCAATGGGCGAGGCGCTCTGCCTGACACCGCTGCGCGAGCGGATGGCGGCGCACGTGTGGCCGCGCCTGGCGCATGCCGTGCGGCTCGAGCTGCGCGCGCTGGGAGAGGAGCTGCCGTATCGCGCGGCGCTGGCGGTCGCGGAGATCGCCGCGACCCGCGAGGGCGGAGGCTAGGTCTCGGGGCGCTCCGAGCGCGCGCTCTCGGCGTCCTGCGCCAGGGTGGCGACGGCGCGCGCGACCTCGGGGATGCGCTCGACGCTGCGGCGCGCCGCCTGCACCAGGCCCTCGAAGCGCTCGGCGACGGCGGCGCTCGCGCCGCGATGCGACGCCGTGCTCGCGTGGATCGCGCGGATCATCTCCGTCACGGACTCGCTGTTCGAGGTGATGTAGCGGCCGGTACTGCGCTGCTCCTCCATCGCGTGCGCCATCTGGCGGCACATGTCGAGAGAGCGGTCGGCGTTCTGGAGAAGCGTCTGACTCGCGCGGCTCTGCTCGGCCATCGCCTGCGAGATCTGCATCACGTGCTCCGAGACGCGCTGCGCGGCGCTCGCCACGTGCTTCGAGTTCGAGGCCTGCTCGCCGGTGGCGCGGGCGATCTCCGCGACCTGGCCGCTCGCCTGGCGCGCGGCGCGGCGGATCGCCTCGAGGGCGTCGCCGGCGACGCGCGAGCGCGACGCGCCTTCCTCGACGCTCTGGATCGCGAGCGCCATCGCCTTGGCGGCCTCGCCCGATCCCGCCTGCACGCTGCGGATCATCTCGGCGATCTGCTTCACGCTCGCGCTGGTGCGCTGCGCCAGGGTCTTCACCTGGTCCGCCACCACGGCGAAGGCCTTGCCGTGGTCGCCGGCCTGCGCGGCGATGATGGCGGCGTTCAGCGACAGCATGTTGGTCTCGTCGCTGATGCCGCCGATCACGGTGGCGATCTGGCCGATCTCCTCGATGCGGCGCGCGAGGCCCTCGAGCGCGCGCCTCGAGTCCTGCGTCTGCGCCTTGATCTGCTCGATGCCCTGGATCGTCGCCATCACGGCCGCCGAGCCCTCCTCGGAGCTCTGGCTGGCGCGCTCGGTCAGGTGCGCGGCGCCGCGCACGTGCTCGCCGACCTCCTGGATCGCGCGGTCCATCTGCGTGACGGCCGAGGCCGTCTCCTCCGCGACGTGTTGGACCTCGTCGCTGTTCTTGGCGACGTGGGCGATGTTCGTGCCCATCTCGTGGATCGAGGCGGTGCTCGACTCGACGTTCTCCTGGAGCACCTGTGAGCTGCGCGCGACCTGCTCGATCGCGCTCCCCATCTGCTGGATCGAAGCGGCGGTCTCCTCGTTGCTGCGCGCGAGGTTCTCCACCTCTTCGTTGATGCGTTTGACCTGGCTGCCCATGTTGGCGAGCAGCGAGGACGTCTCCTCGACGGCGGCCTCCTGGTCCTCGGCGCTGCGCTCGACCTCGGCCATCGCGCGCGTCACCTCGGCGGGCAGGCGCTCGACGCGGGCCGTCAGGTCGGCGAGCCGGCGGGTCGTGTGCGCGACGTGGTCGCCGACGCGCGCCACCAGCGCCTCGGCGGCGCCCGCGGCGTCGCCGGGCCTGTGCTCGGGCGGACGCTGGCCGTTGGCCAGGGCCTCCAGCGCGGAGGAGATCGCGTGCTCGCGCCGCTCGTCGGCGCGCGCCGACTGCGATGCCACCAGCAGGCCGGCCGCGAAGAGGGCGCCGAGCAGCGCCAGCGCGCCCGTCAGGCCGCCGGTGGCCGCGTAGAGGCCGAGCGCCGCCACCCCACAGCCGACCGACCAGAACCCCAGCGCGTAGCCGCGTCGGTCCGCTCGCGCATGCATGTCCAGGCTCATTCGGTCGACCACGCAGGGGAGGGCGTGGTCAGCGAATCGGCCCGGCCGGCAGCGTGCTTGAGGGGCCCCTAGCGACCGACCACCGAGACGAAGGACACGCAGCGCCCCGGCTGGCCGCCCAGGTTGTGGGTCAGGCCGAGCTTCGGGTCGCGGATCTGGCGGGCGCCCGCCTCGCCGCGCAGCTGGAGCCACATCTCGTACATCATGCGCAGCCCGCTGGCGCCGATCGGATGGCCGAAGCTCTTGAGGCCGCCGTCCGGGTTGACCGGCTGCGGCCCATTGCCGTCGAAGCGGCCGTCGAGCACGTCCTTCCAGGCCTGGCCGCGCGCCGAGAAGCCCATGTCCTCCATCAACACGAGCTCGGTGGCGGTGAAGCAATCGTGCACCTCCGCCATGGAGACCTCCTCGCGCGGGTTCTGGATGCCGGCCTGCTTGTAGGCGTCCTTGCAGCTCGCGACGACCTCCTGGAACGTGGTGAAGTCGTACTCCTGGTTGAAGAAGCCCTCGGCCGGGCCCGCGGCGAAGGCCAGCGCCTTGATGAAGATCGGCTTGTCCGTGTACTTGTGGGCGTCCTCCGCGCGGCAGAGGATCGCGGCGGCCGAACCGTCGGAGACGCCGGAGCAGTCGAACACGCCGAACATGCCGGCGACGCGCGGCGAGGCCTTGATCTTCTCGAGCGGGACCTCGGAGCGGAACTGCGCCTTCGGATTCTTCGCGCCGTTCACGTGGTTCTTCCACGCGATGCGCGAGATGACGTCCTTGAGCGTCCCCTCGTCGACGCCGTACTTCTTCGCGTAGGCGGGCGCGAGCAGCGAGAACATCGCGGGCGCCGACATGCTCGGCAGCGTGCCGTCGTCCGGCGGGCGATTGCTGACGAGACCCGAGTAGCCCGAGTCCTTCAGCTTCTCGACGCCGACCGCCATCACCAGGTCGTACGCGCCGCTCGCGACGGCGTAGGCGGCGTTGCGCAGCGCCTCGCTGCCGGTCGCGCACATGTTCTCGAGCCGCGTGACGGGCTTGTACGGGATCTTCAGCGCCTCGGAGAGCAGCAGGCCGGACACGCCGCTGCCCATGGTGCCGAGCCAGTAGGCGTCGACCGCGTCCGGCTCGACGCCGGCCGAGGCGTAGGCCTCCTTGCCGGCGTCGACCAGCAGGTCGTCGGCGCCCTTGTCCCAGTGCTCGCCGAAGGGCGTGCAGCCCATGCCGACGATCGCGACGCGGTCCCGGATTCCGTTGGAGGCCATGTGTGACTCCTTTAGCGGCGCGGGCGCGCCTTCCAGAAGTAGTTGTGGACGCCCTGACCCGTGTAGAGGCGCCGGAAGGTCATCTCGAGCTCGTCGCCGATCGCGACCGCCGTGGGCTCGACGTCGGTGAGCTCGCAGGCGAGGCGCCCGCCGCCCTCGAAATCCACCACCGCCGCGACGATCGGCGGCTGGAGCGAGTAGGCGAGATGGTCGAGCGTGAAGGTCGCGACCTTGCAGCCGCGGTCGGCGAAGCGCTCGGGGGCCATCTCGTCGATGGCGCCGCAGTGGATGCAGACGCGCTGCGGCGGCAGGTGGCCGGTCTGGCAGCGCGTACAGCGCGCGCCCTCGAAGGCCATCTTCCAGCGCTCGTGGCGGCGCATCGGCGGCGCGGCCGGGCGCTCGGGATCGGGCCGGCGCGGCGGCTCGAAGGGCAGGATGCCGCGCCACTTCAGCCACGTGTTGTAGGCGAGGTCGTCGCGCTTGCCCGCGACCCAGTCCGCGACCTCGTGCGCGGGGCGCGCGTCGGCGATGCGCTCCGTCACCTCGAAGACCAGCGCCTCGCAGCCGTCCGCGAGCGAGGTCACCAGGATGCGCGCGCCGGGCTTCGCGGTGTCGAGCACGTTCGCGAGTGCCAGGCCGGCGGCCGCGGCGCCCGCGCGGCCGACGCTCTGGTCGAGCGCATCCGCGATCTGCTCCGGCTTGAGCCGCAGCGCGCGCGGGAGACCCGCCGCGGCGCGCGGATTCGTGGCGTCGAGGATCACGTGCGAGAGCTCGGTCGGCTCGACCTTCGCGTCCTTCAGCGCGCGGGTCGCGGCATCCGCGAGCGCGGGGCCGAGCACCTCGGCGCCGAAGCGCTCCTCCCACTGCTTCGCGAAGCGCTCCTCGGGGAGACGCCAGACGTCGAGCAGCTCGGTCGTCGCCGAGGCGCGGCCGAGCAGGCGCGCGCCCGCTTCCGAGTCCGGGCCCGTGAGGAACGCGACGGCCGCGTCGCCGCCCGCGCTCTCGCGCGGTCCGCCGGGCGCGCCGATCACGACGTCGGACGCGCACACCAGCGCGCGTCGCCCGGCCGCTGCGACGTCGAGACCGAGCCCGAGCGCGGCGAGGCCCATGCGCGTGCTGCCGCCGAGCTCGGCGCTTCCGACCTGCTCGGGCAGCCCGAGGGCGGCCTGCACGGTGGCGGCGTTGGTCTTCTCGGCGTAGGCGCCGCTCGTCGTCGCGAGAAGCAGCTGGTCCGGCAGCGGTGCGCCGCGCAGCGCGTCGCGCGCGGCCTCCACGGCCATCGACGCCGCGTCCTCGTCGTGACTCGCGACGGCGCGCGTTCCCTTGCCGCCGCCGAGGGCTTTGCGCTGGATGCGGAAGTACGGGACGTAGCTGCCGTAGCGAACGATGCCTGCCAAGGGGGGACCTCCGGATGCGGAAGGGTCAGCATACGCGGGCAAGGCACCGGAGCGCACTAGGGGAGAGCGGCGGCACAGCGCTCCGCGATCTCTGCCCGGAAGGCGGCGAAGCGCCCCTCTCGGATCGCCGCGCGCGACTCCTGCACGAGGCGCAGGTAGAAGCGCAGGTTGTGGAGCGAGGCGAGCCGGCCCGCGAGGCTCTCGCCCGCGCGCAGCAGGTGGCGCAGGTAGGCGCGCGAGAAGCGCGCGCAGGTCTCGCAGTCGCAGCCGGGCTCGGGGGGATCCGGGTCGTCGCGATAGCGCGCGTTGCGGAGGCGCAGCAGACCTGCGCGCGTGAAGAGCACGCCGTGACGCGCGTGGCGGGTCGGCAGCACGCAATCGAAGAGGTCGACGCCCGCGGCGATCGCGTCGACGAGGTCGACCGGGCGTCCGATCCCCATGAGATAGCGGGGCGCCGCCGCGGGCAGCTCCTCGTGCGCGATCGCGAGCATGTCCGTGCGCGCGGACGCGTCCTCGCCGAGGCCGAGGCCGCCGTGCGCGTAGCCGTCGAAGCCGATCTCGCAGGTCGCGCGCGCGCTCGTGCGACGCAGGAGCGCGTCACCGCCGCCCTGCACGATGCCGAAGAGCCACTGGTCGTCGCGCCGGCGTGCGCGCCGCGCGCGCTCGGCCCAGCGCAGGGTGCGCTCCATCGCCGCGCGCGCGCGCAGTGCGCCGACCTCGCCGTGCGCGGGAATGCACTCGTCGAGCACCATGGCGATGTCCGCGCCGAGCGCCTCCTGGATGGCGACGGCGTTCTCGGGCGTCAGCTGGCGGCGCGTGCCATCTACCGGAGACGAGAACGTGACGCCGTCCTCGTCGACGCGCGCGCTGTCCGCGAGCGACGTCACCTGGAAGCCCCCGCTGTCGGTGAGCCAGGGCCCGCGCCAGCCGGTGAAGCCGTGGAGCCCGCCGCACTGCGCGACGATCTGCTCGCCGGGACGCTCGTGCAGGTGATAGGTGTTCGCGAGCACGATCTGCGCGCCGGCGCGCGCGAGCTCGTCGGGTGTCACGCCGCGCACCGCGCCGTAGGTCGCCACGGGCATGAAGGCCGGCGTCTCGACGTCGCCGTGGGGCGTGCGCAGCAGACCGACGCGCGCGGCGCCGTCCGCGCCGACGAGCTCGAAGGAGAGGGCAGGGCCCATCACGCGATCCACATGGCGTCGCCGTAGGAGTAGAAGCGGTAGCCCGCGCGCACCGCCTCGGCGTAGGCGGCGAGCACGCGCTCGCGCCCCGCGAAGGCGGCGACGAGCAGCAGCAGCGAAGAGCGCGGCAGGTGGAAGTTCGTGAGCAGCGCGTCGACGACCCGGAAGCGCGCGCCGGGCAGCAGGAAGAGATCCGTCTCGCCGCTGCCGGGCGTGACGCCGCCGGCGTCGTTCGCGCAGGCCTCGAGCACGCGCGTGGTCGTCGTGCCGACCGCGACGACGCGGCCGCCGCGCGCGCGCGCCGCGTCGAACTCGGCCGCCGTCGCGGCGGACA
>DASUFZ010000069.1:0-11327 GCA_036274295.1 Myxococcota bacterium | reverse complement strand
TCGAGCGCGTTGCTCGTCTCCGTCACGTGCTGCGACCAGCGGCGCGCGGTCTTCCGCGGCGCGGACTTCTTCGGGCGGGCCTTGCGGCGGACGCGGCGCGGCATGTCGATACCCGCTGCGCGCGTTTGTAGAACGCGCCTCTTCAGGCGCGACCGGGAAGCTCCCGGCCGTCAGCGCCGGGACAGTGCAAGCGAGGTGCCAGCGATCGGCACGCTCTCGCTATGCGCGGCGGCGAAGCGAGCGGCCGACCGTCACGGCGCCGACTGCGAAGAGCAGCGCGGCGGAGGGCTCCGGGACCGCGGGCGTGCCACCGTTGGAGCCCGAGATGATCTGACCCTTGGCGGGCGAGGTGTTGCCCCACTGGCCGCCGAAGTGCCACTCGTCCTCGGAGAGGACCGAGCCGCCGGTGACCAGGAACTCGAACTTGTAGACCTTGCCGCTCTTCGCGCTGAGCAGGTTGCTCTTCGCGTAGATGCAGATCTTGTCGGTGTTGCTGCCGCCGTTCGACGTGCAGGGCGACCCATCGCTGTTGACCGGACCCATCAGCGCGTCCGACCAGTCCGACAAGCTGAGCGAGGTGGCGCCGCTCGTGATCGAGACCAGCTCGGCGTCCGTCACGTCCTTGATCACCTTGAAGCCGACCTGGACGAGGTTGTCCTTGGGTCCGGTGTAGGTAGTGGTGTCGAACGTGTAGAGCACCGTGTAGGTGCCATCGCTGTGGTCGGTGACGTCGAGCGTGAGCGTGGCGCCCTTGCAGCCGTAGTCGTTCAGGTCGCAGTTCTCGAGCGTGACGGGCGCGGCCTGCGATGTGGCAGCCACGAACAACACGAACAGCGCGGACAGCGTCAGCTTGGACAGCATGGTCATGTCGAATGACTCCTCGAATCGGTAGGTCGCAGCGGCGCGCGGGCAGGTGACAGGGGTCGCATCGTATCCGAACAAGCCCCCGTAAGTCCACGAAGAACCAACTGCGGTTCGACTCCGGCAGGGGCCGCGCAACGGCTGGTACAAGCTCGCGATTCCGCGGGCTTGCCCTACTCCTTGCGGATCGCGTCCGGGCTCCAGAAGGCCCGCATCGAGGTGATCAGACCCTGCTCGTCGAAGGTCATCACGTCGATGATGTCGATGAAGGCCCGGCGGCCGTCGGCGCCCTGGAGGGTCGCGATCATCGGCGCCGCGGCTTCCCGGCCGCTCACGCGCACCGGGCCGGAGAGCGCGAGCTTCACCGCGCCCGCCGACGCCGCGTAGAACTTCTGGATCGCCTCGCGGCCGCGCTGGATCGGCGCGCCGATGGGGTCCTCGAGGGTCGCGTCCTTCGCGTAGAGAGCCGCGACCGCCGCGGAATCGCCGACGCTGACGAGATCGACGTAGCGGGAGTAGACGGCGCGGATGTGATCGGGGCTCGACATGGGTCCTCTCTTCGGTTCACTCGGCGGGCGTCGCCGGCAGGCGGCCGAGCGAGTCGCCGCTCTGCACGCCGTGCCTGGCGTACCAGCCCTGGTTGACTTCGAGCGCGTAGCGCGCGGGCACCCCGCTCGACACGAGCGCCTCGGAGCGCGGCTGCATGTCGGCGACGCGCACGATGCGTCCCGACGCATCCGCGAACGCGATCGAGAGCGGGATCTCCGTGTTGCGCATCCAGAAGTCGAGCACGCGCTCGTCGGGAAAGATGAAGAGCATGCCGCGGTCGTCGGGCAGCTCCTTGCGGAACATCAGGCCGCGCGCGCGCGTCGACGGCGTCGCGGCGACCTCCACGGTGAGGCGTTGGTTGCCGACGTGGATCGTCGCGGTCGGGAGATCGGAGGCGTCGTCGCCGCGCGCGCCGCACGAGAGCGCGGCGAGCGCGAGGAGAAGGCCCGCCGCAAGGAGGCCGACCCAAGTCGGCCGACGCGCAGCGAGGCGAAGCCGAGCGAAGGCCGGCAGCCCGAGCGCGAGCGGATAGCGAGCGCGAAGGCCCGGCAAAACTACCCTTCGAGCAGCGCGAGTCCGCACTCGGGACACTCCGCAGCGTCGGCGGCGACGGCGGCGCCGCAGGCCGGACAGCCCTCGCCCGCCGCCTCGCTCACGCCCTCCTCGGGCAGATCCGGGATCTGCGAGCGCATGTGCTCCTGATCGATCTCGCGCGCGTCGGCAGCGTCGCGCTCGAGCACGTAGACGCCGTACGGCATCGAGTCCGGCCGACGGGCGTTTTGCTCGCCCTCGCGCGAGGTCGGCTGCGCCTCGAGGCGGTGGGTGATGCCCGCCTCGGAGAGTCTCTCCGAGAGGCCCTGCGCCCAGTCGAGCGACGACGTGCGTATGCACACGAGCTGCGCGACCGGCGGCAGCTCGACCTGCGATGGAGCGTCCGGCGCGGTTCCACCCGGCGCTACCAGCGCGACGCGGCAGTGCACGCACTGGACCACCGTCGGGAGATACTCCTCCCCGCACTCGGGACACACGCGCATCGCCGTCGCTTGACCCCCTCGGATGGGTCGCTCAGCATACGCGACATGAAGCTCCTGTGGTTCCACCTGATGCCCTACACGCGGCTTCCGGAGGACTTCGCGGAGCGGCATCCCTCCGTCTGGGTCGACATCGACTCGCGCCTCTTCGACCCGGCCCTCGCCCACGGCATGTACAACGAGTTCATGGACGAGCTCGAGCATGCGGCCGAGGTGGGCTTCGACGGCGTGTGCGTGAACGAGCACCACCAGAATGCCTACGGCCTGATGCCGTCGCCGAACCTGATCGCGGCGAGCCTCGCGCGGCGCACGCGCGACGCGGCCCTCGTCGTGATGGGCAACTCGCTCGCGCTCTACAACCCGCCGGTCCGCGTCGCCGAGGAGATGGCGATGCTCGACTGCATCTCGGGCGGGCGCCTCGTCGCCGGCTTCCCCGTCGGCACGCCGATGGACACCTGCTTCGCGTACGGCCAGAACCCGAGCCAGCTGCGCCAGCGCTACCACGAGGCGCACGACCTGATCGTGAAGGCCTGGACGGAGCCTTCGCCCTTCGCGTGGAACGGACGCTTCCACAAGCTCCGCTACGTGAACGTGTGGCCGCGACCGCTCCAGAAGCCGCACCCGCCGATCTGGATTCCGGGCGGTGGCTCCGTCGAGACGTGGCGCTGGTGCGCGGAGCGCGACTACGTCTACTCGTACCTCTCCTACTTCGGATACAAGCTCGGCAAGGCGACGATGCAGGGCTTCTGGCAGGAGATGGCGCGCCTCGGCAAGGAGCCGAATCCGTACCGCGCCGGCTTCCTCCAGTTCGTCGGCGTCGCCGAGACGCGCGCCGAGGCGATGGAGCTCTACCGGGGGCCCGCCGAGTACTTCTACGGACGCTGCCTGCACGTCGACGCGCGCTACGCGGCGCCGCCCGGCTACTCGAGCGAGGCGACGTTGCGGGCGCGCGTGCAGTCGCAGGTGGTGCAGGCGGCGCAGCGCGCATCGAGCGAGCGGCAGGCGTCCGCGGGTCCGCGCTTCGAGGACATCGTCGAGCAGGGCTACGTGATCATCGGCAGCCCGGACGAGGTCGCGGACCAGCTCCGCCAGGTGGCGACCGACCTGCGTGTCGGCCAGCTGATGCTGCTGCTCCAGTTCGGCGACATGGATCGCCAGCTCACGATGCACAACAGCGAGCTCTTCGCGAAGCGCGTGATGCCGCAGCTGCGCGGCCTCTGGGACGACCAGTGGGAGAACCACTGGTGGCCGCGCCCGCTGCCGCCGCCCTTGCGCGCGGCGGTGCGCGAGCGGGCGCGCGCGTGAGCGCGCCGACGGAGCGAAGGGTGCGCGTCCCGGACGAACGCAAGGTGCGCGTGCCGCGCGGCGGCGAGGCGCGCGTGTGGGAGCTGGGCACGGGCGCGCCGCTCTGCTTCCTCGGCGGGCTGCGCGGGCTGCCGCGCTGGCCGGCCTTCCTGGATCGCCTCGCCGCGCGCCGCCGCGTGATCGCGCCGTCCTTGCCCGGCTTCCCCGGCGCGCGCGGACACGAGGAGCTCGACGATCTCGCGGACTGGGTCGTCGCCGTGCTCGATCTCCTCGAGGCGGCGGGCGCCGCCGGCGCGGACCTCGTCGGCGCGTCGGTCGGCGCGACGCTCGCCGCGGAGATCGCGGCGTTCTCGCGCGAGTCCGTGCGGCGGCTCGCGCTGATCGCGCCCTTCGGCCTCTTCGACGAGCGCGAGCCCGTCGCCGACGTCTTCGCGCTGCGCAAGAGCGAGGTCGCCCCGATGCTCTGCGCGGATCCGGCGCAGTACGAGGCGTTCCTCGCGCGCGAAGGCGGCGAGGACGAGATCGAGTGGCAGGTGACGCAGCTCCGCGCCGAGGAGGCCGCCGCGCGCCTCTTGTGGCCGACGGGCGATCGCGGCCTCGCGAAGCGCCTCCACCGCATCGCCGCGCCGACCCTGCTCGTGTGGGGCTCGCAGGACCGCGTCGTGCCGGCGAGCTACGCGAAGCGCTTCGCGGCGGGGCTCGGCGGCCTCGTGCAGATCCGCTCCGTCGAGGGCGCCGGGCACATGGCCGAGCTCGACGCGCCGGACGCGATCGCGGACGCCGTGCTCGAATTCCTGCGCTGATGCGCGCGCTGCGCCTCGACGCGCGCGGCGCGCGAATCGCCGAGGTGGAGGCGCCGGAGCTGCTGCCGGGCACCGCGCTCGTGCGCGTCGCGCTCGCGGGTGTCTGCAACACCGACCTCGAGCTGGTGAAGGGCTACATGGGATTTCGCGGCGTGCTCGGGCACGAGTTCGTCGGCACGGTCCTGCAGGGCCCGCGCGAGTGGCAGGGGCGCCGCGTCGTCGGCGAGATCAACTTCGCGTGCGGCCGCTGTCCGACGTGCGCGGCGGGGCTGCCGCGCCACTGCCCGACTCGCACCGTGATGGGCATCCAGGGCGCCGACGGCGCGATCGCCGAGCAGGTGCGCGTGCCGCTCGCGAACCTCCACGCCGTGCCGGACGCCGTCCCCGACGCGCGCGCGGTCTTCACGGAGCCGCTCGCCGCGGCCTTCGAGATCCTCGAGCAGGTGGAGGTCGCGCGCGGCGCGCGCTGCCTCGTCCTCGGCGACGGCAAGCTCGGCCTGCTCGTCGCGCAGGTGCTCGCGGACGCCGGCGCACGCGTGCTCGCCGTCGGGCGCCATCCCGAGAAGCTCGCGCTGGTAGCAAAGCGCGGCATCGAGACTTCGCTCACCGCCGACTGGCGGCCGGAGCCCTTCGAGCTCGTCGTGGAGGCGACCGGCAGCGCCGACGGCTTCCGCGCCGCCGTCGCCGCGACGCGGCCGCGCGGGACGCTCGTGCTGAAGAGCACGCTCGCCGAGAGCCCGCAGGTCGACCTCGCGCCGCTCGTCATCCACGAGATCCGCGTGGTCGGCTCGTGCTGCGGGCCCTTCGCGCCGGCGCTGCGCGCGCTCGCCGACGAGAGCGTCGACGTCGAGCCGCTCGTCAGCGCGCGCGTGCCGCTCGCGCGCGCCGAGGAGGCGCTGGCGCTCGCCGCGGCGCCCGGCGCGCTCAAGGTGTTGATCGAAACCTAGTCAGTCTTCGATCTTCGCCGCGAGGATCCGCTCGAGGCGCGCGGGCTCGCGGCGCAGATGCACGGTGCGGCCGCCGTGCACCATCACGAGCCCGGGCTTCGCCCCTTTCGGCTTGCGCACGTTGCGCGCCGGCACGACGTGCACGTCGGCCCAGCCGGCGCGCTTCTGCTTCGAGAAGTGGACGGCGAGCTCGCAGGCGTCGAGCACCGCCTCGGAGGGCGGATCGCTCTTGCCCTCGGTGCGCAGGATGACGTGGCTGCCGGGCGCGCCGTCGAGGTGGAAGAAGAGATCGCTGCCGCGCGCGATGCGCGTCGAGAGGAGATCGTTCGCCTCGTCGCTGCGGCCGACCCAGATCTCGAGCCCGCTCTCCGTGCGGTAGCGGCGCGGCGCGAGCCGCATCGGCACGACCATCTTCCCGGCCTTGAACTCGCGCGCCTCGCGCGCGCGCTGCTGCGCAGGCGCCGGCGCGTGACGGCCGAGCAGGCGCGCGAGCTCGGGCTTCTCGGCGAGCGCGGCGAGCGCCGCCTCGTCCTCACCCGCGGCCTCGAGCTCGCGCTCGAGCGCCGCGATCGCATCGCGCGTCTCGCGCACCGCGTCGCGCTGCGCGCCGCCCTTGGTCAGCGCGCGCACGCCCTTGCGGTAGCGCTTGAAGATGCGCTCGAGGTTCTCGGACGGCGCGAGCAGGGGATCGAGCGGGATGCGCAGCTCCTCGCCCGTCGCGAAGTCGCGTACGCGCGCCTCGGTATCGCCCCGCTTCAGGCTGGAGAGCGCCGGCTTCAGCAGCTCGCCCGCGCGCTCGAGCTTCGCGTCCGCCTCCGCCTCCGCGAGCTCCTGGTCGATGCGCTCGAGCTTCTTGTCGAGCGACTTCGCCTCGCGGCGCAGCGCCTGGCCGATGCGGCGCGCGAGCGACTCGCGCGCGCCCTCGCTCTCGCGCTCGGCATAGCTCGCCTCGATCGCGGCGAGGAGATCCTCGTCGGCGACGGGGAAGCGGTCGTCGCCACGGCGCGGCGCCGGCAGCTCCGGAGAGCGATAGGCCGCGCCGAGCGCGAGCTCGGGGCGCGTCTCGGCGAGCGGCCGCAAGGACGCGCGCACGCGGCCCTCGCCGTCGAGCACGTAGAGATTGCTGCGACGGCCGAAGAGCGCGAGCAGCAGGTCGAAGTCGCCGGCGGCGCCGCGCACGCGCAGCGCGAGCTGGCGATCGGCGTCGACGAGGCGCGCGCTCGCGACGCGCCCGCCGACGAGGTGCGCGCGCACGTACTGCGCGAACGCGGGCTGCGGATCCGGCCCGCGCGGCGCGCGCTCCTGCTGCGACACGCGCGCCGTCTCCGGATCGCACGAGAGGAGCAGGTGGAGGCGGTGGCCGCCTTCATCGCCGTCGGCGCGTCCGTAGAGGGTCAGCGCCAGCGCCGGGCGCTCGGTCTGCACGGCCGCCTGCACGCGCTGGCCGCGCAGGGTGCGGTCGAGGAGCGCCGCGACGCGCTCGAGCTCGGCAAGCGTCAACATGCTAGGTCTGACATCGCGGGCAGTAGTGCGAGCTGCGCTGGCCGATCACCTTGCGGCGGATCTTCGTCTCGCACACGCCGCACGCCTCGCCGTCGCGCGCGTAGACGCGGCGCTCGGTCTGGTACTCGCCGTCGGCGCCGTCGGGCGCGACGTAGTCGCTGATGCTCGATCCGCCGGTCTCGATCGAGCGGTGCAGCACGCGCAGCAGCGACGCGGCCAGGAGATCGCACTCGCGACGCGTCACCTGGCCGGCGCGGCGCGTGGGACGCACGCGCGCGAGGAAGAGCGCCTCGTCGGCGTAGATGTTGCCGACGCCCGCGAGCAGGGATTGATCGAGCAGCGCGCTCTTGATCGCGGCCGTGCGCCCGCGCGTGCCCTCGAAGAGGAGCGCGCCGGTGACGTCGAGCGCGTCCACGCCGAGCAGATCGAGGCGCGCGTGGCGCTCGCCGGCGCGCAGCCACAGCACCTTCCCGAACTTGCGCACGTCGCGGAGAAAGACCTCCGCGCCGCCGTCCTCGAACTCGAGGCGGAGGTGCGTGTGGGCGTCCGGCCGGAAGCTCGCCTGCTCCTCCGGCGCGAGCGATCCGCGCTGCGCGGCCGAGAGGAGGCGCGGGCTGCGCGCGGTGGAGCCGAAGAGCTGGCCCGTCATGCCGAGGTGGACGACGAGCTGCGCCGCGTCGTCGAGATCCGCGAGGAGGTACTTCCCGCGCCTGCCGAGCGCCTTCACGGTGCGGCCCGTGAGCGCGCGGCGCAGGCGCTCCGGAGGAGTCAGGAAGAGGTAGCTGGCGCGCGTCGTGTGGACGCGCCGGACCGTGCGCCCCACCAGAAGCGGCGCGATACGGCGTCGCGTGACTTCGACCTCGGGAAGCTCCGGCACGCGCGAAGGACTAGCAGGCGAGGCCCCGGGCACGCCGCGGGCCCCGCGGGGAGGATCCATTCCTTCTTATGGGCGCCGGAGGGGCTCCAGCGAGCGCGCCGGCGCGCCGACACGAACCGCGTCGATCCGCGCGAGCGGGGTGAGGCGGCCGAGGGGGCCGCGGCGCCACCGGTCTCGGCTTGCAAGGACGCTCATGTCGCGAAGACCCGGCCGGCTCTCGGATCGGCTCGACCGCGTCGCCTACGGCGCCTTCTTCCTCGGCGCCGTCGTTCCGCTGCTCGCGCTCGCCGTCAGCCTCGAGCGCTTCGTGCTGCCGGGCATCGACGACCGCGCGGACGAGATCGCCTGGATGCTGGCCGGCGTCTCGATCGGCGTGCTCTCGCTCGGCTCCTTCTTCACGCTCCGCCACCTGACCCGCAGCGTCGTCGCGCACATGGGCCGCGACAACCAGCGCCTCGCGTCGCTGCTGCGCGTCTCGGGCGAGCTCTCGAACGCCACGCACCTCGGCGAGGCGTCGAGCATGGTCGCGCGCTGCGCGGTCGATCTCGCGGGTCTTCCGTCCGGCGCGGGCATGGTCTTCGCGCCGAGCGATTCGGGCGGCGCGCCGGTCCTCGCCGCGACGAGCGGAGACGAGGCGGCGAAGCTCTACGACGAGCACCGCGACGCGCTCGACGAGATCGTGCGGCTCGTGGTCGAGTCCGGGCGTCCTGTCGTGCGCGGCGCCGAGGAGCCGGCGGGGCTCTGCGCGCTCGCCGTCCCCGTGCCCGGCCGCGAGAAGCCGAGCGCCGCGCTCGTCGTCGCGACGGCCGTCCGCACGGAGGTCCATCCCGAGGAGTGCGACGCGCTCTCCACCCTGGCCGGTCTCGCCTCGGTCGCGATCCACAACGCCGACCTGCGCGACGCCCAGCGGAACTTCTTCTCGCACGTCACCGACATCCTGGTCCAGGCGCTCGACGCGCACCTGCAGTTCCACGTCGGCCACAGCCACCGGGTCGCGCAGCTCGCGAACCGCGTCGGCCGCGCGCTGAAGCTCGACGACGCCCTGCTCCAGCGGCTGCATTTCGGCGCGCTGCTCCACGACATCGGCATGCTGAAGCTCGATCGCAGCCAGCAGATGAACCTGCGGACGTGCGACAAGCATCCGCAGCTCGGCGCGCGCATGCTGGCGCGCATCCGCCTCTGGAAGGACGTCGGCCCGATCGTGCAGCACCACCACGAGTGGTGGGACGGTCACGGCTATCCCGACGGGCTCGCTGGCGAGGCGATCCCGCTCGAGGCGCGCATCGTGGCGATCTGCGACGCCTTCGACACGATGACCTCCGACGAGAGCTACAAGCCCGCGGTCTCCGTGAAGGAGGCGCTGGCCGAGATCGACGCCTGCGCGGGGACCCAGTTCGACCCGTCGCTCGCGCGCACGCTCCGCCTGGTCATCGAGCCCGAGAGCGAGGGCGCCGCGGCCTAGGGTCGGGCGATCTACCCGATTGACGAACGTTCGTTCACTGCGCTAACGAATGTTCGTTCATCGAGGTCTCCGCATGCCCGGACCGGTCCAGCCCGTCCTGCCCTCGCCCCTGACGCGCGAGCGCATCCTCGACGTCGCGGAGGCGCTCTTCGCGACGCGCGGCTTCGCGGGCACCTCGATGCGCGAGATCGCCGGCGCCGCGGACCTCACGGCGGCGAGCCTCTACAACCACTTCGACGGCAAGGACGCGCTCTACGCGGCGGTGCTCGAGCGCGGCATCCGCCCGCTCGTGCTCCTCATGCAGAGCCGCGCGGCGCAGGACGCCGGCGGAGAGGACAACGCGGCCGCGCTCGTCGCCGAGGTGATGGAGCACCTGCGCACCCGCCCGCACCTGCCGCGCCTGATCCAGCTCGAGGTGCTGACCGGCGGCGAGCACCTCGCGCGTCTCGCGCGCGACTGGGTGCGTCCGCTGCTCGAGTACGGCGTGGCGGAGATGAAGCGCGAGCGCGTGCCCTTCGACGACGACGAGTATCCCCTCGTGATCGCGGCCTGGATCCACCTGATCCTCGGCCACTTCACGATGGCGCCGATCTTCCGCGAGGCCCTCGACGAGGATCCCCTCGCGCCGCGCCTGCTCGAGAAGCAGACGCGCTTCCTCCAGAAGCTCGCGCGGCTGCTGTCCTCCGGCACGCCGCGCCGCTCCAGGTAGTTCCGCACCCCAGGAGACCCCCCATGCAGCTTTCCGACGTGAACCTCAACGACCTCGACGTGTTCGAGCGGGGCGTCCCGCACGACTGGTTCCGCCTGCTTCGCCGCGAGGCGCCCGTGCACTGGCACGAGGAGCAGAACGGCCCCGGCTACTGGGCCGTCACGCGCTACCACGACCTCAAGTCGATCTCGCGAAACCCGTCGGTGTTCTCGAGCGAGCTCCAGGGGACGCTGCTGCGCGAGACGGATCCGGCGGCCCTGCCCATCATGCGGCAGATCATGCTCAACATGGATCCGCCGCGGCATCGCCAGCACCGCATGCTCATCAACAAGGCGTTCACGCCGCGCATGATCGACGGCCTGCGCCCGCGCATCACCGAGATCGTGACCGGCATCGTCGACGACGTGATCGAGAAGGGCGAGTGCGACTTCGTCGAGGAGCTCGCCGCGCCGCTCCCGATGCTCGTGATCTGCGAGATGATGGGCGTGCCCGAGGAAGACCGCCGGCGCGTCTACGAGGTCGGCAACTCGATGGTCGGCTTCGACGACCCCGAGCTCCAGGAGGACGGCAAGCCGCGCTCGATGCAGAACGGCGAGCAGGGCATGGCCGAGATGTTCATGTACGGCGCGAAGCTGCGCGAGAAGGCGCTCTCGCACCCGGGCAACGATCTCGCCACCGGGCTCGTGAACGTCGAGCTCGATGGCCGCAAGCTCACGGCCGAGGAGTTCAACTTCTTCTTCGTGCTGCTGCTGATCGCCGGCAACGAGACGACCCGCACGGTCACGACGAACGGCATGATCAGCCTGCTCGAGAATCCGAGCCAGCTGCGCCTGCTGAAGGACGACCTCTCGCTGGTCGATTCGGCCATCGAGGAGATCCTGCGCTTCTCGCCGGCGGTGCACTCGTTCCGGCGCACCGTCACGCGCGACGCGGAGATCCGCGGCGTGCCGGTCCGCGCGAACGACAAGGTCATCCTCTGGTACCCGTCGGCGAACCGCGACGAGGAAGTCTTCGAGGCGCCCGACCGCTTCGACATCCGCCGCAGCCCGAACGACCACGTCGCGTTCGGCTACGGCGAGCACTACTGCCTCGGCGCCAACCTCGCGCGCATGGAGCTGCAGGAGATCTTCCGCGGCATCGCGGCGCGCATCGACCGCATGGAGATGACCGACGCCCCGCGCCGGCTGCGCTCGAACTTCATCAATGGGGTGAAGGAGATGCGCGTGCGCTTCCGCCCCGGTCGCAAGAGCTCGAGCCGCGCGGCCTAGCTCTCGCTCGCG
>DASUFZ010000068.1:0-2002 GCA_036274295.1 Myxococcota bacterium | reverse complement strand
CTGATCGGCGGGCCGTACTTCCTGATTCTCTTGCGCAGGAAGTTGACGTGAGCCCCATGCTGAGGGCACTCACGTGACGGCCGTGCTCGAGGCGCAGCGCATCCACGCCCGCCATCCGGCGGGCGAGCACGACGTGCTGCGCGACGTCTCGCTCGAGGTGCGCTCGGGCGAGATCGTGGTGCTGCTCGGCCCGAACGGGTCGGGCAAGAGCAGCCTGCTCGCGGTGCTCGGCGGCGAGATCGCGCCGCGCCAGGGCCGCGTGCTGCTCGACGGCGAGGACACGCGCCGCATGTCGCGCAAGGCCTTCGCGCGCCGCGTCGCGCGGCTGCCGCAGGAGCCCGGCTGTCCGGAGGGCATCACCGTCGCCGCGATCGTCGCGTCGGGACGCAATCCGCACCGCGGCTTCCTCTCTCCGCTCGTCGCGGCCGACCGCACCGCCATCGGCAGCGCGCTCTCGGCCATGGGCCTCTCCGATCTGGCGCACCGCCCGATCGAGCGTCTCTCCGGCGGCGAGCGCCGTCGCGTCTGGCTGGCGATGGTGCTCGCGCAGGAAGCCGAGCTGCTGCTGCTCGACGAGCCGACCGCCGCGCTCGACCTGCGACACCAGTGGGAGGTGCTCGAGGTGCTCGCGCGCGCCGCGCGCGAGCGCGGCGTCGGCGTGGTGGCCGCGCTCCACGATCTCGAGCAGGCCGCTGCGCTCGCGCAGCGCGTGGCGATCATGCACCGCGGGCGCGTCTACGACGTCGGTCCTCCCGAGCGCTGCCTGCGCGAGGAGGCGATCCGCGACATCTACCAGGTCGACGCGTCGGTCGCGAAGGAGGACGGCGCGCTGCGGGTGCGCGTGCGCGGTCCGGCCGACCCCATCCGGAGCCTGTGAGGAGGATCCATGGCCCTGCGAAGTGATGCCCGTCCGCTGCCGCCGGAGTTCCTGGCGTGGCAGGTGGCGCTGCGGCGCCGGACGATGTTCGAGGACAACGGCGCGCCGCATGCCGGTGTCGCGCCGCTCGTGGTCGCGCGCCAGCCGGGGCTGTCGCTCGGCGTGAGCACGCACTCGGTCATCTGCGGGCTGCTGCCGCGGCCGGACCAGCTCGCGGCGAAGACGCTGGAGTTCCGCGGGCTCTACGAGGGCGGCATCTCCGAGGGGAGCCGCGTCGTCTACGACCGCGGCATCGCCTACCTGAAGGACTACTACACGGGGCCGGAGGCGTTCGACCCCGTCTCGGTGACGACCCTGCTGCACAGGAAGCTGCCGCTGGTGGACGCGCTGCGGGCGGAATCGCGCTGCGCGCTCGTCTTCTACGTCTTCGACCTCGTCGACCGCAGCGAAGAGGGACGCTCCCGCTGCCTGCACCTCGACTGCACCGCCGAGGTGCTGGAGAAGGGCGACGTCTACGACAACGTCTGGTGGCACAACACGATCTTCCACGGTCCGGCGGACGAGCACGTGGTCGTGCACTTCCGCCACCGCGCGAGCTGGGACACGCGCTTCGGCGCGTTCGATTCGGTGTCTTCGTGAGGGGGTGTGAGTGGGATCGAGGCCGCGGGGCTCGCGACGTTCGCGACGCCCGCGGGCGGCCTCCGGTGAGGTCCGAGCCGAGAGCGCCAGGCACCCTCGCCCCGAGCTGAGAAGGAAGGAAGTCGAGATGAAGGGGATGATTCGCGCTGTTCTTCTGCTGGGAATGCTAGGTCTCGCCGCGCCGGCCGGCGCCGCGACCATCGGGTTCGTCGAGGATTTTGCGGCCGACGCGTCGGGCTGGATGAACTCGGGTGGCCCGCTCACGTGGGTCGCGAGCGGCGGGCCCGACGGCGGCTCCTACGTGTCGTTCAACGGGCCGTCGATCAACGACCCGGGCACGATCCAGTTCCGCACCAGCAGCGCCGCAGCCAGCGGCGGGAACTTCGCGGGTGACTGGCTCACGGCCGGCGTCAATGTGCTCTCCGCGTCGGTGCTGCACGACGCGCCGGGGCCGGTGAACGTGTTCTTCCGCATCACCACGGGCAC
>DASUFZ010000067.1:0-35666 GCA_036274295.1 Myxococcota bacterium | reverse complement strand
GAAGCCGACGACCAGGCGATCGCCCTTCTGCCGGCATACCTCGGCGAGGATGTCGGGATTGCGCACGAGCTCGAGCGCGATGCCCGCGCCGTCCGGCAGATCCTCCTTGCGGATCTTGCGCGCTTCCGGCGCGGACGGCCGGAAGTCGGCGACGGCCGCCGCCTTGATCACGACGTCGACCTTCGGCAGCGCCCCGAGCACGGCGTCTCTCATCTCCAGCGCCGATTCGACGTCCACGCGCGTCACACCCGCCGGCGTCGGCAGCCCGACCGGCCCCGCGACGAGCACCACCTCGGCGCCGCGCCGCGCCGCCTCGGCGGCGATCGCGAAGCCCATCTTCCCGGACGAGCGGTTGCCGAGGAAGCGCACCGCGTCGACGCGCTCGCGCGTACCGCCCGCAGTGACCAGCACGCGCAGGCCGGCGAGATCCGAAGGACCCAGCAGGCGCTCCGCCGCGGCGGCGATCGCCGCGGGCTCGGCCATGCGCCCCTCGCCCTCCCAGCCGCAGGCGAGCTCGCCGCTGTCGGGACCGACGAAGGCCACGCCGCGCTCGCGCAGCACGCGCACGTTCTCCTGCGTCGCGGGGTGCTTCCACATGTTCACGTTCATGGCGGGCGCGACGAGCAGCGGCGCGCGCGTCGCCAGCGCGACGGTCGTCACCAGGTCGTCCGCCATGCCGTGCGCGAGCCGCGCCAGGGTGTGCGCGGTGGCCGGCGCGACGAGCAGCAGATCCGCGCGGTCCGCGAGCGCGATGTGGTCGATCTCCCCCTCCTCGGAGGGATCGAAGAGCTGCGCGCGCACCGGCAGACCGGTCAGGCTCTGCAGCACCAGCGGCGTGACGAACTCGAGCGCGGCCGGCGTGGCGATGCAGCGCACCTCGCAGCCCTGGCGCTGCAGCTGGCGCACGAGCTCGGGGACCTTGTAGGCGGCGATGCCGCCCGAGAGCGCGACGAGGACGCGGCGCTGCGCCATCCCTCTATCCGTCGCTCCGCGCGCGGCCCTGCGCGAAGCGTTCCTTCAGCTTGACGGCCACGTTCTCCGGCACGAACTCGGAGACGTCGCGCCCGAAGCGCGCGAGCTCGCGCAGCCGCGACGAGGAGACGTAGAGGTACTCCTGGCTCGGCATCATGAAGATCGTCTCGACGTCGGAGTAGAGGTGCTTGTTCATCAGCGCCATCTCGAACTCGTACTCGAAATCCGACATCGCGCGCACGCCGCGAACGATCGCGCGGGCGCCGATCTCGCGGGCGAAATCCACGGTGAGGCCCTCGAACGTCGTCACGCGCAGCCCCGCCTCGGTGCGGATCACGGCCTCGAGCATGCGGACGCGCTCGTCGATCGGGAAGCAGCCCGACTTCTCGACGTTCACCGCGACAGCGAGCACGACCTCGTCGAAGAGCCGGCGCGCGCGCCGCACGATGTCGAGGTGGCCATTCGTGACCGGATCGAAGCTCGCCGGGAAGAGCGCGATGCGGTGCTCGGGACGTGTCGAACTCATGCGGCGGCGGCTCCTGTCGCTCTGCGTCACACCTGCGGGCACGCGCTCGTGCGGGCCCGATCCCGCCACGTATCGAACGACGCGCGTGTCGCCGTAGTGCCGCTCCTCGACAACTGCGAAACCCTCCGGGGTCGGCAGATCATGACGCCGCCCGCACTCGAGGACCAGCGTGCCGCCCGGAGCCAGGATCTCGCGCAGTGAAGGCTCCACGAAGAGCCGCGCGGCCTCGTCCGAGGCATAGGGAGGATCGGCGAAGACGAGATCGAAGCGGGCGCGCTCGCGCGCGAGACGCCGCAGCGCGCGCACCACGTCTCCGCGCACGACCCGCGCACGCGTGCGCAGCTCGAGGTCCGCGAGATTTCGACGCAGCGCGGCGAGGCTGGCCGTCGCCTGATCCACGAAGACTGTGGCCGCGGCCCCCCGGGAAAGAGCCTCGATGCCGAGCGCGCCGCTGCCCGCGTAGAGATCGAGCGCGCGCACGCCCTCGAGATCGCCGAGCCAGGCGAAGACCGATTCGCGCACGCGGTCCGCACTCGGGCGTACGCCGGACGCTGGAACGCGCAGGCGTCGGCCTCCGAGCTCGCCGCCCGTCACGCGCATCGCGCGCTCTTCGGATTCTCTGCGTGCCTGGCGCGCATCTCACAGCGCGCCGAGGTCTGCGAGCAAAAGGCGACACGCGGACGGGTTGCTGAACCCAGGAGCTGCTCGTACACTGCGCCTCCCTCGCAACCACCTGCGAGCGTATCACGCATCCCTCAACACACGGTCACCACGCGCCGCACTGTTGCAATCCGAGCTCCGCTGCGCGACGTGATCTAGAAACGAACACGGAAGGACTCCAAGCAATGTCGACGGCCGTTGTCGAACGTCTCAAGCGCTCTCTGCCGGAACGCCTCCAGAAAGTGCGCGGTAACCGCTCCCAGCGTCAGTTCGCGCGCGACCTGGGCGTCTTCCAGCAGAACGTGAACCGCTACGAGAGCGGCACGACGCCTCATACCGACTTCCTCATCACGCTCGCGCTGAAGGAGAACGTCTCCGTGGACTGGCTCCTCCTCGGCAAGGGCAAGATGAAGCGAGGCCGCTAGGCCCGTCGCGCAGGTCGAACGGCCGGCCCGCGCGCGTTGCGCCGGGCCTGCCGCCACCTGGGTCCACACCCGGGCGGTTCAGGTGGGGCAAATCCCCGCGAAGGGGGTTCCCTATCTGGAATCCGCCCTCTTTCTGCGCGCCCCGCCGACCCGCCGTCGGAGCGGTGTGGCTGTCTCCAAAAGGGAAAGAAACCTCCCTCGTCCCCACGGGCGTCGCTCCTGACATGCGGCAGTGCATGGGCAGCCGCGGCCGGGAGGCGAGCGTCCCCCCACACGAAACGGTTCCGCCAGACGTTCGAGGCACGCTCCTTGCTCAACCCGGGGCCCGACTGGGAAGAGCCGGAGGCAGCTTGCGAACGCTCGCGATGCTCACCGTCCTGATCTCTGCGGCGGACCACTGGACCACATATCTGTGTCTGCGCAGCCCGGTTCCCGGCTGGCAGGTGTCGGAGGCCAACCCCGTGGCCGACTGGCTGTTCCAGACGCTCGGACTCGTGCCCGGACTGCTGCTCGACAGCGCGGTCACGCTCGTCGCCGTGGCATTCCTGCTGACGACGAACCTGATCCCGCGCACCCTGCGCGCCGGCTTCCTCGCCTTCGTCACGGTGTGGACCTGCTTCGCGGTCGCGAACAACGTCCAGGCCCTGCAAGCGCTCGGGATCTCCCCGCTCGGAGCCGCCTGACCATGCGCCGACACACGAAGCCCCTGCTCTCGCTGCTCACCGTCTCCATGCTCGGCTCGCTCTCGTGCGCCGTGTTCGTGGAGACCCCCAGCGCGCCGGCGACGGCCGTCGTCGAGGCGCCCGCGCCCGTCGTCGCCGACCCCGATCTCGACGCGGTGCTCGCGCATCTCGTGCGCCATGCGCGCCGCACCGGGCTGACGCAGGGCGAGATCGACGTGCTCGCGCGCACGCTCGTCGAGGAGGCGCGCCGCCATCACCTCGACCCGCGGCTCGTGCTCGCCGTCGTCCACGTCGAGAGCCGCTACGACACGTACGCGGTCTCCGACAAGGCGGCGATGGGCCTGATGCAGATCCTGCCGAGCACCGGCGAGTGGCTCGCCGGCCGGGTCGGCGTGGAGTGGCAGGGCCCGCAGACGCTCTTCGACCCGATCGCCAACGTGCGCCTCGGCGTCGCCTACCTGCGCATGCTGCTCGACCGCTACGACGGCAACCTCTCGGCGGCGCTGGTCGCCTACAACTGGGGCCCGGCGCACGTGGACGGCCGCCTGCGCGAGGGCGGCTCGCTGCCGGCGACGTACTCGGATCTGGTGATGCGCGCCTACGCGCGGCGTCAGACTTGATCTCATTCGGTCGAACACGGCGTAGCGCGCCGCAGGCGCGCGGGTCGCCGCAAGCGGCGGCGAAGACCGGGCAGCAAGTCTCCTTCGGACGCCGCCGCGCGCAGCGAGGCGAAGCCGAGCGGAGTTGCTATTGGCGCACGAGGGCCGCGGCGAAGCCGTCCACCGCGCCCATCGCGCCGTAGGCGCCGCCGCGGAAGCCGTTCACGAGGATCGAGAAGACGATCCGCTCGCCGTCCGCGGTGTGCGCGTAGCCGGAGAGCGACGTCACGCGCGTGAGCAGGCCCGTCTTCGCGCGGATGCGCGCGCGCGACGCCTCCGCGCGCTCGTGCAGGGTGCCGTCGGTTCCCGCGATCGGGAGGGCGGCCTCGAACTCGGCGCCGTACTCGAACGACGCGCGCGCGTTGCGCAGCGCCGCGACGAGCAGGCGCGGCGTGACCCGATTCTCGGGCGAGAGCCCCGAGCCGTCGACCAGATTCGTGCCCTCGAGCGGCAGCCCCGCGCTCTGGAGCTGCGCGCGCAGCGCCGCCATGCCGTTCGTCCACGTGCCCGTGCCGCCGCTCGAGCGTGCGCCCATCGCCTTCACGAGCGCCTCGCCGATCTGGTTGTTGCTGTACTTGAGGAAGCGCCGCACGACGTCGGAGAGCGGCGCGCCCTCGAAGCCGAGCAGGGGGACGGCGCTCGGCGGCACCGTCGCGAGGCGCATCTCTCCCGACACCGAGATGCCGACCGCTTCGAGCTGCGCCTGCAGCATCGCGCCCGCGTAGCGCGTCGGGTCGAGCACGCTGCGGTTGAGGGTGATCGGCTCGGCGCCGACCGAGATCGCGCCGCCGACCGCGATCTCCTCGCCGTCGTCGAGCGGGCGGCGGTCGAGCTGCAAGGACTGGCGGCCGCGCGCGGGGCCCGTGCGCGCGCGATTCGCCACGTGGAGATAGGGAACCGGCGGATCGATGCGCACGCTCGGCGCATCCCCCGCGGTCGCCGCCGGGCTGACCACCACCGCGTATGCGCCGTAGTTCACGGCGAACGCCGAGATCGGCGCGGCGTAGGCGCGCGGCGAGTCGGCGCCCCAGGTCGGGTGCCAGCGCTCGCTGTCGAAGAGGGTGTCGTCGATGACGAGCCCCTCCTCCACGCGGCGCAGCCCCGCCTTCCTCAGGTCGGCCGCGAGCCGCCACAGGTCTTCCGAGGTGAGCGCCGGATCGCCGCCGCCGCGCACGTAGAGCACGCCGACGGCGCCCTGCGCGTCCGGGTGGCGGTCCGCCAGCACCTCGGTGCGGAATTGGTGCGCGGGGCCGAAGGTCCGCAGCGCCGCGAGCGCCGTCAGGATCTTCTGATTGGACGCGGGCGTCAGTGCGACGTCCCCGCCGCGCTCGTAGAGCAGGCGTCCCGATTCGGTCTCCACGCGCACGGAGACGCGCGCGCCGCGCAGCGCTTTCGCGGCGAGCGCCGCGTCGAGACGCTCGCGCAGCGCGGCGTCCGCGTCGAGCGCCAGGATCGGTTGCGCGGCGATCGCGAGGGCGATCGCGGCGAGCGCAGTGCGCATCGACTCCAGAGACCTCCGCACTGCGCCGAAAGGACGCGAACGAGGGGTGCGGGGGGATTGACGCGCCCGAACTTATCCCCGAGCTTGCGCGCGGGCAAACGACGCGGTGGGGGGCCGCTCTTGCTCAATTGGATCTGGCTCGCCCTGATCTGGGGCGCCGTCGTGTACGCGGCCTTCACGGGCACGATGGGCGCGGTATCGAAGGCAGCCTTCGACCAGGCGATCTACGCCGTCTCGCTGGTGATCAAGCTCGTCGGCCCGATGATCCTCTTCCTCGGGCTGATGAACGTCGCCAGCCAGGGCGGCCTGCTCGCGGCCATCGCGCGTGGGCTGCGCCCGCTCATGCGACGCCTCTTCCCGGAGGTTCCACCCGATCACCCCGCGATGGGCGCAATGGTCATGAACCTGGCGTCGAACGTGCTCGGACTCGGCAACGCCGCCACGCCCTTCGGCCTGAAGGCGATGACCGAGCTGAACCGGCTGAATCGCGAGCCGGGCGTTGCGACCGACGCGATGGTCCTGTTCCTCGCGATCAACGCCACCTCCGTGACCTTGATGGCGCCGACCGGGACCGCTGCGGTGCGCGCGGCCGCGGGCTCGACCGCTCCACTGGCGATCTGGATCCCGACTCTGATCGCGACCGCCTGTTCGACCGTCACGGCAGTGCTCGTCGTCTACTGGCTGCGGCGCAGCAGGCGCTACGCGGTCCGGCCGCTGTCCGACGCACCCGCCGCACCTGCGGCGTCGGTCGCGGACGAGCTGCCGACCGCGCCGCTGCCCGAGGCGCAGCCGATGGGCTCGCCGCAGCAGATCTTCGTCTGGGGAACGCTCGCCCTGCTCGCGGCCGGCGCCGCACTCGAGCTGCCGCGGCGCCTCGCCGAGGCGTCCTTCAAGGACGCTTCGGTCGCGATGCTCGAGCAGTGGCTCGCGCCGCTCCTGATCCTCGGACTGCTGCTCGTCGGTGTCGCCTCGCGCGTGCGCGTCTACGAGGCGATGGTGGCCGGCGCGCGCGAGGGCCTCGACGTCGCCGTGCGGATCGTCCCCTACATGGTCGCGATCCTCGTCGCGGTGGGGATGTTCCGGGCGTCGGGCCTGCTCGACGTGATCGTGCAGGGGCTCGACCCGCTCACTTCGGCGATCGGATTCCCAGCCGCCGCGCTGCCGATGGCGCTCTTGCGCCCGCTGTCCGGCTCGGGCTCCTTCGCCGTCATGTCGGAGATCCTCGAAACCCAGGGGCCCGACTCCTTCGTGGGCCTGGTGGCGAGCACCCTGCAAGGCTCGACCGAAACGACCTTCTACGTGCTGACGGTCTACTGCGGCGCCGTCGGCGTCCGCGACGTCCGCCACGCGCTGCCGGCCTGCCTGGTCGGCGATCTCGCCGGCTTCGCCGCCGCCACGGCGGCGTGTCATCTCTTCTTCGCCTGAGCGTGACGGGCGACGACGAAGCCGTCCGCGAGCGCGTGCGCAGCGCCGTCGCGCGCGCGCTCGGCGCGCGCGTGCGCGAGATCGAGCTGCTCTCCGCCGGACTCGGCCTGCGCCGCTTCGCGCGCGTGCGCCTCGCGCCGGGCGGGCCCGCGCCGAGCTTGATCGCGCGGGTCGAGGCGCCCGAGGATCCGGCGGGCCGCCCGGCCGGCCTGGCGCCCGAGCCGCCGCTCGAGCCGATCCGCGCGCTGCTCGAGCGCGAGGGGCTGCCCGTGCCGCGGCGTTTCGGCGCCGACGACGGCGTCGAGCTGCTCGAAGACCTCGGCGACGTCTCGCTGGCGGAGCTCGCGCCGCAGCTCCCGCCCGCGGAGCGCAGCGCGCTCTACGCCGACGCGTGTGCGCTGGTGCCGCGGCTCCAGCGCGTCGCCGACCCCGGCGGCGTCGCGGCCTTCTCGCGACGCCTCGACGCCGCGCAGCTCGCCTACAAGGGAGAGCTCTTCGCGACGCACGGGCTCGGCCGCGGGCCCAGCGCCGCCGAGCGCGCGCTCGTGCGCGACGCGTTCGCGCGCATCGCGCAGATCGTGGAAGCTGCGCCGCAGCGGCTCGCGCACCGCGACTTCCAGAGCGCGAACCTCCACGTGCGCGAGACGCCGCAGGGGCGCCGCCTCGCCATGATCGATCTGCAGGGCGCGTGGCTCGCGCCGCCGGAGTACGACCTCGTGTGCCTGCTGCGCGACTCCTACGTCGAGCTGCCGGAGGCGGAGATCGCGCAGCACTTCGAAGCCACGCGCCTCGCGCTGCCCGACCGGCCCGATCCCGACGTCTCCGCGCTGCGCTTCGCGCTCCTCGGCGTCGCGCGCAAGGGCAAGGACTACGCGCGCTTCCTCGACGTCGCGTCGCGGCGCGGCGATCGGCGCGCCCTCGCCTTCCTGCCGACCACCCTGCGCCACCTGCGGGCCTCCGCCCGCGCGGCCGCCGCGCGCGACGCCGCCTGGCGCGCGCTCGCCGAGCTCGTCGCGAGCCTGCCGGAGCCGACGTGCGCGCCATGATCGTCGCGGCGGGGCTCGGCACCCGCCTGCGTCCGCTCACCTCGATGCGCGCGAAGCCCGCGCTGCCCGTGCGCGGGCTCCCGCTCGTCGCCTACACCCTGGCGCTGCTGCGCCACTACGGCGTCGACGAGGTGGTGGTCAACACGCACCACCTGCCCGACACGCTCGAGGACGCCGCGCGCGCGCACTGTCCGCCGGGGCTCGCGCTGCGCTTCTCGCGCGAGACGCAGCTCCTCGACACGGGCGGCGGCATCCGCCGCGTCGCGGCGTTCCTGCGCGAGAGCGATCCCTGCCTGATCGTCGGCGGCGACATGCTGGTGGACGTCGACCTCGGCGCGCTCGTCGCGGAGCACCGCGCGCGCGCGAGCGCCGTCACCTTGCTCTTGCGCGAGGATCCGCGCAGCGCGGAGTTCGGCAGCGTCGGCGTCGACGCGAGCGGCGCGCTGCGCCGCGTCGGCAAGCGCCTCGATCTCGGCGGCGAGACGCGCGCCGGCGTCTACCCGTGGGTCAACGTCGTCTCGCGGCGCGCGCTCGACGCCCTGCCCGAGCGCGAGGTCTTCAGCCATTTCGAGGGCTGGCTGTGGCCGCTCGTCGAAGCCGGGGCGCGCGACGTGCGCGGCAGCTTCCTGCCCTGCACCTGGACGCCGGTCGGCACACCCGACGAGTACCTGGCCGCGAATCTCGCGCCGCAGCGCTTCGCCTGGCTCGACGCGGACGCGCGCGCGCGCGCGCTCGGCGTGCGTTTCGAGCACGACTGCGTGCTCGGCGCTGGCGCCTCGCTCGGCGCCGGAGCTAGGTTGCGGCGCGTCGTGGTGTGGGAGGGCGAGCGGGTGCCCGCCGACCTGCGCGTGCAGGATGGTGTCTTCGCGGGTGGCGCGTTCCACGCGCTGCGGCCACCCGCGTGAGCGAAGTGGTCTTCATCGGCACGAGCGACGCATTCGGCGCGGGCGGCCGGCGCCAGTCCGCCATCCTGCTGCGCGCCGCCTCGGGCACCTTGCTGCTCGACTGCGGCGCGACGACGGGATCCGGGCTCGACGCGCTCGGCATCGCGCGCGACGAGGTCGACGCCATCCTCGTCTCGCACTTCCACGCGGACCACTTCGGCGGCATCCCGCTGCTGCTCCTCGCGGCGCTCTACGAGGACCGCCGCACCAAGCCGCTGCGCATCGCCGGTCCGCGCGGCATCGAGCGCCGCGTGCACGAGCTCGCGAGCGCCATGGGCCACGGCCTCGAGCACCGCCCCTTCGCCTTCCCCATCTCCTTCGAGGAGATCGGCCCGGGCTCCAACCTCGAGCTCGGCCCGGTGCGCGCGCGCGCCTTCGCGACGCACCACACGCCGGACTCGCAGCCGCACGGCTTCCTGCTCGAGACCGGCGGCAAGCGCGTCGCCTACTCCGGCGACACCGGCTGGTTCGACGGCCTGCCGCGCGCCGTCGCCGGCTCCCATCTCTTCATCAGCGAGTGCACGTATCGCCGCGCCAGCTTCGAGTACCACCTGAACCTCGAGACGCTCGAGGAGCGCCGCGGCGAGTTCGACTGCGGCCGCATGCTGCTCACGCATCTCGGCGCGGAGATGGTCGACCGGCGCTGCAGCTTCGAGACGGCCGACGACGGCCTGCGCGTGCCCTTCTAGCGCGCGATCCGGCCGGAGCGACCCGGCGCGATCTCGCCGAGCACCGCGGCGCGCGACGCGCCCGTGCACTGCGGCAGATGGTTCGGCAGGCCGAGCAGCGCGTTGCGGCCGAGCAGCGCGAACGCCATCGCCTCGGCCGCATCGCCCGGCACGCCGTGTCGGTCGAACGGCTCGACGGGGACGCCGCCGCCGAGCGCGTCGGCGAGCGCCTGCATCAAGGTCGGGTTGCGCGCGCCGCCGCCGCCGACGAGCAGGCGGTCGAGCGCGTCGATGCCGTCGAGATGCGTGCGCACCGCGTGCGCGACCGACTCCGCGGTGAAGGCGACGAGTGTCGCGAGCAGATCGTCGAGCGCGCGGCCCTGCGCCTCGGCATCACGCCAGAGCGCTTCGGCCTCGGCCGCGCCGTAGCGCTCGCGCCCGGTGCTCTTCGGCGGCGCCTTGCGCAGGAAGTCGTCGTCGAGGAGACGCGCGAGCAGCGCGCGATCGACCCGCCCGCGCCGCGCGCGCACGCCGTCGCGATCGATGCGCTCGCGGCCGCCGCTCGCCGCGCGCAGCGCGCCGTCGATCAGCGCGTTCGCGGGACCGACGTCGAACGCCACGACGGCGTCGGGATCGCCGCCCTTCGGCAGCCAGGTGACGTTGGCCATGCCGCCGAGGTTCAGCAGCAGGCGCGACTCCGCGGGATCGCCGAGGGCCGACCAGTGGAAGAAGGGCGCGAGAGGCGCGCCCTCGCCGCCCGCCGCGAGATCGCGCGGGCGGAAATCCGCGACGGTGGTGACACCCGTGCGCTCCGCGATCAGCGAGGGATCGCCGATCTGGAGCGAGCCGCGCAGCTCCGGGTGGTGCGCGACGGTCTGGCCGTGCGAGGCGACGGCGTCGACGTCGGCGAGCGGGATGCGCGCGTCCGCGGCCACCGCCGCGGCGGACGCCGCGAAGCGCTCGGCCAGCAGCACGTCGAGCGCGAGCAGCTCGCGCAGGGTCTCGCCCGGCGCCGTGCGCCCCGCGGCGAGCGCATGGATGCGCTCCTGGAGCACCGGCGGCAGCGGATCCTCGCGATGCGCGCGCAGGCGGAACGGGCGCGGCGCGACCGGGTCGTCCCACTCGACGAGCGCCGCGTCGACGCCGTCCGCCGACGTACCCGACATCAGCCCGATCACCCGCATCGGCGCGCCCCGGTCATCCGCATCGGCGCAGAGTAGGCGAACGTCGGTTGACATCCGAGAGTCGGCCCCGAATACTCCGCCGCTTCGTTCGACTGGGCCGAAAAGCACACTCGTCGCTGTGGCCCCAAGGAGACGGCGATGAACGATGCTTCGCGCGCGCAGGGCGGCCTGATCTGCATCGCGGTCGTCGTCGTCGGCGCCGTGTTCCTGCTCGGACTGCTCCAGCAGAGCTACTGGGCGCTCGCCATCCCGGTCGCGCTCGTCGTCTTCTTCGCGCTCGGCCTGACCTTCTGGGTCGGCTACACGATCGCGACGATCAAGGTCGAGCCGTACGAGGACGCGCCGCCGCCGCCCGCCGACGCGGAGGCCCCGGCCTCCGGCCGCGAGGGCTGAGCCGGGTGCGCATCGCGCTCCTCACCTACCGCGGCAACATGTACTGCGGCGGTCAGGGCATCTACGCCGCGTACCTCGCGCGCGAGTGGCAGCGCGCCGGACACGACGTCCACGTGATCGCGGGCCCGCCGCTGCCGTCGCTCGAGCCGGGCATCCCGCTGCACGTGATCCCGAACGAGAACGTCTTCGGCGTGAAGCACCCGGAATGGGCTCGCCGCGAGAAGCCGCTGAGCCTGCTCCAGCCGCTCAACCTGTGGGAGCTCGGCGTCTCGCGCTTCGGCGTCTTCCCGGAGATGCAGACCTTCGGGCTGCGCCTGCTGAACCGCTGGCGACGCCTCCAGAACGAGCACCGCTACGACATCGTCTTCGACAACCAGTGCCTCTCGTGGGGCCTGCTCGGCATCCGCGCGACGGGGGTGCCCGTCGTCTCGGTGATCCACCACCCGCTCCACATCGACCGCGAGGCGGACTTCGCGATCGACCCGAGCCTGGTGAAGAAGATCAAACGCACGCTCTACTTCCCGCTGCTGATGCAGCAGATCGTGGCGCCGCGCCTCGACCGCATCGTGACGGTGTCGGAGGCGTCGCGCACCGAGATCGAGCGCTACTTCGGCATCCCCGAGAAGGAAGTGCGCGTCGTCTACAACGGCACGGACAGCGAGCTCTTCCGTCCCGTAGAGGGCGTCGCGAAGGAGGCGGACCTCCTCTTCGTCGGGCGCACCGAGGACCGCAAGAAGGGCGTCGGCACCCTGCTCGAGGCGCTCGCGCTGCTACCGCGCCCCATCACCTTGAAGATCGTCGACGGGCGCATCCCCGAGGACGGCCTGGTGATGCGCGCGATCCGGCGCCTGCGCCTCGAAGACCGCGTGATCCTCTGCCGCCGCATGCTCGAGATCCCGGAGCTCGTGCGCGAGTACTCGACCGCGCGCGTCGCCGTGGTGCCGTCCTTCTTCGAGGGCTTCGGCTTCCCCGCCAGCGAGGCGATGTCGTGCGGGCTCCCCGTCGTCGCGAATGCCGCCGGCGCGCTGCCCGAGGTCGTCGGCAGCGACGGCAGCGCGGGATTGCTCGTGCCGCCGCGCGATCCGCGCGCGCTCGCCGCCGCCATTCGCGATCTCCTCGCCGAGCCGGGCCGCGCCGAGCGCATGGGCGCGGCCGCGCGCGCGCGCGTCGAGCACGTCTTCCAGTGGAAGCAGGCGGCGGCAGGGCTCGTGGACGTGTTCGAGGAGACCTTGCGTGCTGCTCACCGTCGACCTCGAGCGGCTTAAGGTCCGCGCCGGCGAGCGCCTGCTCGACGCCGGCTGCGGCGAGGGGCGTCACTGCTTCGGCGCGCTCTCGCGCGGCGCGCACGTCGTCGGGCTCGATCTCGATGCGGCGGGCCTGCACGCGCATCGCGAGCGCCTGGCGATCCGCGGCAAGGAGCAGGGGCGCCTCGCGGTCTTCGTGCAGGGCAACACCTTCCACCTGCCCTTCCCCGACGGCTGCTTCGACAAGGTGATCTGCTCCGAGGTGATGGAGCACGTGCACGACTATCGCGCCGCCGCGCGCGAGCTCGCGCGCGTGACGAAGCCCGGCGGGCTCGTCGCCGTCACGATTCCGACCGCGACGAGCGAGAACCTGTACCTGCGCGTCGGCGACGACTACTTCGAGTCGCCCGGCGGCCACATCCGCATCTTCCGCCCGCGCGAGCTGGCGAAAGGGCTCGCGGCCGCCGGCCTCGCCACGACGGGCGTCGGCTTCGCGCACGCGCTGCACACGCCCTACTGGGTGCTGCGCTCGATCGCGGGGCTGCCGCACGCGGACGAGAGCTGGCTCGTGCGCACGTACCGGCAGTTCCTGATCCGCGCGACGGTGTCGCGCGGGCTCTCGCGCCTCGAACGCGTGCTGAACTTCTGCTTCCCGAAGAGCCTGATCCTCTACGCGGAGAAGCCGCTCGAGTCCGCGCGCGGTCCGCGCGCGTGAGCGCGGCAGCGCGGCCGCTGCGCATCGCCTTCGTCGCCTACCGCGGCAACATGAACTGCGGCGGCCAGGGCGTCTACCTCTGGTTCCTGGCGCGCGAGCTCGCGCGCCTCGGCCACGAAATCGACGTGCTGGTCGGACCGCCCTACCCCGACCCGATGCCGTTCGCCCGCTCCGTCGAGCGGCTGCCGAACCCGCAGTACTGGGGCGGCTGGTTCAACCGCGACCGCTCGAAGATGCTGCCGCGCCCGATCCGGCGCGTCTTCTCGCCGCTCAACTTCTACGAGCTGGCCGCCTCGCGCATGGGCTTCCTGCCCGAGCCCTTCGCGTTCAGCGTGCGCGCGCTGCGCGCGCTCTCGGCGCGCATCCGCCACGGCGCGCGCTACGACCTCGTGCACGACGTGCAGTGCCTCGGCTGGGGACTCCTGCCGCTGCTGCGCATGGGCCTGCCCGTCGTCAGCACGGTGCACCACCCGCTCTCCGTCGACCGGCGCGCGTCCTTCCACCGCGACAGGACCCTGCGCGAGGCGCTCGGCACGATGGAGTTCTATCCGGTCGGCATGCAGGCGGCCGTCGCGCGGCGGCTCGACTGCATCTTCACCTCGTCGGCGGTCTCCGCGCGCGCGCTCGAGCGCGACTTCGGCGTGCCGACGCGCAAGCTCCGCATGGTCGCGAACGGCGTCGACACCGAGCTGTTCCGGCCCGATCTCTCCGTGCCGCGCGATCCCCGCATGATCCTGTGCGTCGGCCGCGCCTCCGATCCGAACAAGGGCGTGCGCACCCTGATCGAGGCGTTGGCCCTGGTGCCCGCGCCGGCGCACGTCGTCCTCGTGGACGACGACCATCGCGACAACCCGGCGCGCGGCTGGGCCGAGCGCGCGGGCGTCGCGCAGCGCGTGCAGATCGCAGGCCGCGTCGACTCCGCCACGCTCGTCTCGCTCTACCGGCGCGCAGCCGTCGTCGCGGTGCCGTCGCGCTACGAGGGCTTCGGGCTGCCGGCCGTCGAGGCGATGGCGTGCGAGACGCCTGTGGTAGCGCGCGCCGCGGGCGCGCTGCCCGAGGTCGTCGGCACGGGCGGCGGCGGGCTGCTCGTCGACGGCACGCCCCACGCGATGGCGCGGGGACTGCGCGACCTGCTCGCGGATCCGCATCTGCGCGCGCGCCTCGGCGAGCAGGGACGCAAGGGCGTCGCCGCGGCCTACGCGTGGCCGAGCGTGGCCGCGCGCACCGCGGGCGTCTACGCGGAGCTGCTCGAAGTGCGGCGCGGGCGGCCCGCCAGCACGAGGACGTCGGCGGCCTCCGGCCAGCGCGTCGCCAGCTGATCGAGCGCGCGCAGCGCGAGGTGCGCGGCGCCTTCCGGCAGGCGCGACACCGCGCGCGACCAGCCCGGCAGGCCCCACGCGAGCGACACGCCCTGCACGATCTCGAGATGCAGGTGCGCGCCGGCCTGCGCGCGCATGAGGCCGGGGTCGTAGCGGGTGAAGTGATCGTGCGGCACGTCGTAGTGACGCCGCCCGGGACGCGGCGCGCGCCCGAGCCACTCCTCCTTCACCTGGTCCGACAGCCGCGCGACGCGGCACGCGAGCGAGTCGAAGTTCGCGATCGCGAGCACCACGCGCCCCTCGCGGCGGGTCACGCGCGCCATCTCCGCGATGGCGGCCTCGGGCGCGTCGAAGTGATCGAGCGCGCCCTTGCAGAAGACCGCGTCGAAGCTGCCGGTCGCGAAGGGCAGCGCGTCCCCCCACGCGCGCACGTCGCGCGCGCGGCAAGCTCGTTCGTCGCGCGCGCGGCAAGCTCGTTCGTCGCGCGCGCGGCAAGCTCGTTCGTCGCGCTCCGCCAGCAGACGCGCGAGCCCGATCATGCGTGCGGACGGCTCCGCTGCGACGGCGAAGGCCCCGCGCGCGGCGAGCGCGGCCGCGTCCTGGCCGGCGCCGCTCGCGACGTCGAGCACGCGCAGCCCCGCGCCCGCGCGCGTGGCCGCGAGCGTGCGCTCGGTCATGCGCGCGAACAGGAACTCGCTGTCGCGCGTCGCGCCGGTCGGGATCACGTCGCGCATGTCCCGGTCGAGGTCGACCACCCGCATGGCGGCGCAACCTAGCGGAACCCCCGCATCTTTGGGGGCGTCGAAGACACGGGTATGATGCCGGCGATGGCGGACACCGTTGTGGTGCAGGGCGACTTACCGCAGAGCGCAACGCGCCCGGGCCAGCTCGATCGCCTCGCGAGCTTCCGCTTCACCTACCTGGCGATCTTCGCCTTCCTGCTGCTCTACCTGCTCTCCATCGAGGCCTCGGAGGCCCTGCTCGACCGCCACTTCCGCGCCGAGGTGCGCGAGGCGGTGCGGGTCAGCCCGATGGACGGCCCGATCATCCCGCAGATCCAGAGCCGCGTGGCCGCGGCGCTGCGCGAATCGCGCTGGACTCGCTGGGGCGGCGTGAAGGTCAACGCGACCGTGATCGGCGCGGACGGCCAGACACCGATCTACGTCGGCGTCGGCAGCCTGCCGCCGCCGCCGTCCGTGCAGGGCTTCGACGCCGCCATGCGCCAGGCGATCGACCTGCTGCCGCCGATCGCGGACGTGAGCGTGTCGGTGCCGCACGGCTCGCTCCTCTCGGGCGGCCTGCTCGTCTTCTACGGCGCGCTGCTCCTCCAGGGCCTCTTCGTGATGCAGCGGCGGCAGGCGCACAGCGAGGAGGAGCGCCTCGGCGCGGCGGTCTCCGCGCGCGACGACGCCGCGCAGCGCGCGCGCTCGATCGAGTCCGAGCTCGACGCGGTGCGCCAGCGCCTGCGCACGGTGGAGCCGGCCGAGCGCTCGCAGGCCGCCGCGATCCGCGAGCTCGAGTCCGAACGCGCCTTGCTCCAGCAGAAGCTGCGCGAGCTCGCGCAGCGCGAGGAGGAGCTCCGCAGCGGCGCGCAGCGCGGCGCCGAGCTCCAGCAGGAGCATCAGGCGCTCGAGGATCTCCTCGAGGAGGCGCTCGAGGACGTCGGACAGAAGGACCGCGAGATCCAGGCGCTCCGGGATCGCCTCGCGCACGCCACGCGGCCCGAGGGAAAATCGAAGGAGGGAGGCGGTCGCGCGCGCGACGCCGAGCGCATCGGCAAGCGCCTGCGCACGCTCTACAAGAACCTCGAGTTCGACGAGCGCGCGGTCGACGACCTCGTCGCGCTCGGCGACGAGTCGCTGCGACTGCGCGCCGAGGAGTCGCTCAAGCGGCTCGCCGACGAGTCGGAGAGCGCGTCCGTGCGGCGCAAGGTCGGCGGCCTCCCCGCGCAGCTCTCCATCTTCGAGCTCGGCTTCGCGGGCAAGGGCCGCATCTACTACCGGCGCTCCGAGCGCGGCGGCTTCCAGATCCTCGCCCTCGGCGGCAAGGCGACCCAGAAGCAGGATCTCGAGTACCTCAGCCGTCTGTCCTGATCGAGCTCCGCTCGCCTCCGGCGAGCTGCGCGCGCGCGGGCAGATCCATCTCTACTGGCTCGATCGATTCTTCTCTCGGCGCGCCAGCAGACCCCGCCCTTCGTTCATCGCGACCGTCTCATCGCTCTATTTCCTTGCACGCGACGCGGAGCGTCTCCTTCAGCGCGGCGTCCTCCCACGGCTTGGAGATGACGGCGCGCACGCCGACGGCGCGGATCTCGGCTTCGGGGATCGACTCGGTCCAGCCCGTGATCAGCAGGCGGATCGCCTGCGGGCGCAGCTGCGCGACGCGCGCGAGGAGCTGGATGCCCGTCATGCCCGGCATCTTGTGATCCGAGAGCACGACGTCGACGGGCTGCGTCTCGACCAATCGCAACGCCTCGCTGGTCGTCTCCGCGCTGATCAGCTCGTACGGCTCGCGCCGCAGACAGCGCCGCAGCGCCGAGAGGATGCGCGACTCGTCGTCGACGAGGAGCAGCAGCGGCGCGCGCGGCGCGTCGCTCACGCCTCGCCGTCCTCCTCGGTGTCGACCGGCAGCACCAGGTGGAAGGCGCTGCCGCGGCCGGGCTCGCTCTCCACCGTGAGGCTGCCGCCGTGGCGCTGCACGATGCCGAACGACGTCGAGAGGCCGAGCCCCGTCCCGTGGCCGACCTTCTTCGTCGTGAAGAACGGGTCGAAGATGCGGCCGCGGTGCTCCGCGGAGATGCCGATGCCGCTGTCGCGCACCGTGATGCGCACGCCGCCCGCGCAGGGCGCGCTCTCGAGCGTGATGACGCCCGTCTCGCCGCTCTGCCCGACTGCCTCTTCGATCGCCTGATAGGCGTTGACGAGCAGGTTCATGAAGACCTGCTTCAGCTGCATCGGGAAGCACGGCACGACCGGGATGTCGGCGTAGCGCTTCTCCAGCACGACGACGTGTTTCATCATCGGCCACACGATGTTGGCCGTGGAATCGAGACACTGGTTGAGGTCTGCGAGCACGCGCTCGCCGGTGTCCTGGTGCGAGAAGTCGCGCAGGTCCTGGACGATGTGGCGGATGCGCTCCGAGCCCTCCTGCGACTCGCGCACCGCCTTGGCGAGATCGGAGAGCACGAACTCGACGTCGACCGCCGCGGACTCCGCCTCGAGCGCCGCGGCCGACGCGCGCAGCTCGGCCGACTCCGCCTTCTGCGCCGCCTGCGAGAGCGCCTCCACGCGCGCGAACACGCGCCGCAGGTCCTGCACGTACTCGGCCATCTGGAAGAGGTTCGCGTGGATGAAGCCCATCGGGTTGTTGATCTCGTGGGCGACGCCGGCGGCGAGCTGTCCGATCGACGCGAGCTTCTCGTGCTGGAGGAGCTGCGTGCGCATCTGCTTCACGTCGGAGAGATCCTGGAAGACGGCGACCGCGCCGCTGCGCACGCCCTCGGCCGACTCGATCGGCGCGCACGACATGCCGACCGGCACGCGCCGTCCGTCCGCGCGCGTCACCAGCGCCTCGGCGCCCTTGAAGCGCGCGCCGGTGCGCAGCGAGCGCGCGATCAGCGGCTCCTCGTCCGGGCCGTGCACGAACCACTCCCAGGCCGAGCGGCCGTGCAGCGCCTCGCTCGGCGCGCCGAGGATCTGCTCGGCGGGCGGATTGCAGTAGGCGATGCGTCCGGCCGCGTCGATGACGAGCAGCGCGCTATTGAGCTGCTCGACGATGTCGCGATGCGCGCGCGCGACGTCGCCGGCGGCCTCGCGCCGCAGCGCCTCGCGGCGGGCGCGCTCGCGGCCGAGCAGGCGCCGCAGCGCCACCGCGATGCGCTCGGCCGGCGCGGAGGCCGGCAGGCACTCGCCCGCGCCCGCGCGCAGCCACGCGAGCGCCGCGGCGTCGCTCTCGCCGGCCTCGAGCACGAGGGTCGGGACGGCGCGCGCCGCCAGCGCGGCGACGAGCGCCTCGGCCTCGGCGCCGATGCGCGCATCCACGATCGCCGCGTCGAGCGGGCGCGTGCGCGCGAGCGCGTGACACTCCGCGGCGCTGCGCACCGGCGCGAGCTGGAGCTCGCCGAGCGCGTCCTTCGCCCAGGCGGGCGGCTTCCCCGCGACGAGCAGCGCGACGAGCGCGGGCTCCCGATGTTCCCCCGACTGGTCCACGAGACCTCCGGCCGGCGGCGTCGCCGCGGCTCGCGGGGGGTGACGCAAGCTAGCCCCGTTTCGCGGGGAGTCGCTAGCTGCGCCGGGCCTGCAAGCCGTGCTTCGCGAGCTTCCGGTAGAACGTGCTGCGGCCCATGCCGAGGCGGCGCGCGGCTTCGGGCGCGTCGCCGCCCGTCTCCGCCAGCACGCGCTCGAGCGCGAGGCGCTCGTAGCTCGCCAGGGAGAGCGGGACGTCGCGCGGCACCTGCGCGGCCGAGCGGCTCGCGGCGCGGCGTCCGCCGGGCAGGTCCGCCGCGCGGATGCGCGGTCCGTTCGCCAGCGCGAGCGCCGACTCGATCGCGTTCTCGAGCTCGCGCACGTTGCCCGGCCACTCGGACTCGACGAGCAGCTGCAGCGCCTCGTCCTCGATGCCCTCCACGCGCGAGTGCGCGCCGCGGTACTTGCGCAGGAAGTGGTGCACGAGCAGCGGGATGTCGTCGCGGCGGTCGCGCAGCGGCGGAATCTCGATGCGCACGACGTCGAGGCGATAGAAGAGGTCCTGGCGGAAGCGGCCCTCCGCGACCATGCGCTCGAGATCGCGGTGCGTCGCGCAGATGACCCGGATGTCGACCGGCACGGCGCTCGAGCCGCCGACCGGACGCACCTCCTTCTCCTGCAGCGCGCGCAGGAGCTTCGCCTGCACGCTCGGCGGGATCTCGCCGATCTCGTCGAGGACGAGCGTGCCCCCATGCGCCATGCGGAAGAGGCCGGCGGTGGCGCCGGTCGCGCCCGTGAAGGCGCCGCGCTCGTGGCCGAAGAGCTCGCTCTCGATGATCGATTCGGGCAGCGCGCCGCAGTCCACCGGCGCGAACGGACCCCGCGCGCGCGGGCTCGCCGCGTGGATCGCGCGCGCGACCAGCTCCTTGCCGGTGCCGCTCTCGCCGCGCAGCAGCACGTGGCTCTCGTTGGGGCGCAGGCCGTGGATCGTGCGGCCCAGGCGGCGCATGCCGGCCGAGCCGCCGACCAGCGAGGAGGGCGCGACGCGCTCGCGCAGCTCGGCCTCGAGCTCGCGGTTGCGCGCGACCAGGCGCTTGCGCTCGACCGCCTGCCGGACCGTGCTGCGCACGCGGTGCACGTCGTCGAAAGGCTTCTCCAGGTAGTCGAAGGCGCCGCTGCGGATGCAGCCGACCGCGCTCTCGATGCTCGCGTGGCCGGTGATGACGATCACCTCGAGCTCCGGGCGCTCGCGCTTCACGCGCTCCAGCAGCTCGAGCCCGCTGTGGCGGCCGAGCAGCAGATCGAGGACGACGACGTCGAGCTCCGGATCCGCGAGCCCCTCCTCCGCCTGCTCGGAGGATTCGGCCAGCGCGATGCGGTGTCCGTCCGCGCGCAGGATGCGCTGGAGCGCCCGCAGGAGGAGCGGCTCGTCGTCGACCAGCAGCACCGAGCCACTGGAGCCGGGCGCGCCCTGCGGCGCGCGCACTGCGCGGATCTCGGCACCCATCTCCAGCGGTGTATCGGTGCCGCTGCGCCTCCTCTTGAAACACCCGTGTGCCTCGCGCACATTCCGGCACCCCCCTCCGTCCGTGCGGAGGATCCGGTTGCGCAAGTCGCATGTTCTCGTCGTCGACGACGAGGAGCTCTATCGGCGCTCGCTCGAGCGCATCCTCACCCGCGTGGGTCACGAGGTCTCGGAGGCGCGCGACGCCAACGAGGCGCTCGCCATCGCCGCCGCGCAGCCGATCGACCTCGTGCTGTGCGACGTGCGCATGCCCGGCATCAACGGCCTCGAGCTCGTGCGCCAGCTCCACGAGATGCACCCCGACCTGCCCTGCATCGTCGTGACGGGCTTCGGCGGTCCCGAGCAGTCGATCGAGGCGCTGCGCGCCGGCGCCTTCTGGTACCTCGAGAAGCCCTTCGACCGCGGCCAGCTCGACGCCGTGCGCAAGCTCGTCGACCAGGCCATCGAGCACGGGCGCCTCAAGGCGGAGAACCGCCAGCTCCAGCGCGAGCTGCGCTCGAAGTACCGCTTCGAGAACGTGATCGGCACGAGCCCTGCCCTGCGCGGCGTGCTCGATCTCGTCGCCAAGGTCGCGGAGACCGACAGCACGGTCCTCATCACGGGCGAGAGCGGCACCGGCAAGGAGCTGATCGCGCGCGCGCTCCACTACAACAGCCGCCGCGCCGAGCGCCGCCTCGTGACGGTCAACTGCGGCGCCATTCCCGAGGAGCTGCTCGAATCCGAGCTCTTCGGGCACGTGCGCGGCGCCTTCACGAGCGCGGTCAGCCAGCGCGAGGGCCGCTTCACCCTGGCGGACGGCGGCACCATCTTCCTGGACGAGATCGGGGACATGAGCCCCAACCTCCAGGTGAAGCTCCTGCGCGTACTCCAGGAGCGGACCTTCGAGCCGGTCGGCTCGTCCAAGTCGGTCACGGTCGACGTGCGGGTGGTCGCCGCGACGAACCAGGACCTCGAACGCGCCATCCGCGAGAGCCGCTTCCGCGAGGATCTCTACTACCGCCTCAACGTGATCCCGATCGAGGTGCCGCCGCTGCGCCAGCGGGTGGATGACATCCCGTTGCTCGCGCAGCACTTCCTCGACGTCATGAACCAGGAGCGCGGCACCCGCGTCGACACGATCTCGGAGGAGGCGCTCGCCCTGCTCGTCCGTCACGACTGGCCCGGCAACGTCCGCGAGCTCGAGAACCTGATCGAGCGCCTGTCCGTGCTGCGCGGCGAGGGCGAGATCCGGGTCGAGGACCTGCCGGCGAACCTGCGCGGCCGCAGCGCCCAGCCGCCGCTCGGCTCGCCGAGCATCCCCGAGACGGGCCTCGACTTCCGCGAGGTGGTGGACCACTTCGAGAGCGAGCTGATCCGCCAGGCGCTCGAGCAGACCCAGGGCAACAAGAACCGCGCCGCCCAGCTGCTCGGCCTGAACCGGACGACCCTGCTCGAGAAGATCAAGAAGAAGGGCCTCGAGGGAACCGGGCGCTAGCGCGCGGGACTGACGGCGATCCGACGGGACCGCGCAGGGATCCCGACACCTCGGGCCCGCGCCACGCCCGCTTGCCGCCGCGCCGGGCGGCAGCTCCGCGCAAGCACCTGCACAGCGCCGACGCGCAAGCCGGACGGAAAACTCCCGCGGAATCGCGCGCTTCCGCGGCGGCCCGCACGCCGCGCCCCCGTTGCCGCTGCGTGACGCGCTCCTGCGTCCCGCTTTTGGCACAAGCCCTGCTTTGCGGGTCCACCACATCGAAACCGTGCGGGCGGACGACGCCGAGCACAGGGGGAGGACGACCTGCATGGAAGCGCTGCTCCGCGAGGCCAAGGAGAAGAACACGGAAATCCCTTCGCGGCTCAAGGAGCAGATCGTGCTCGAGCACACACCGCTGATCCGGTACATCGTGAACCGCATCGCGGTGCGGCTGCCGTCGCACATCGACCTCGACGACCTGCACAACACCGGCGTGATCGGCCTGATGGACGCGATCGAGAAATACGATCCGGACAAGAACTGCAAGTTCAAGACGTACGCCGAGTTCCGCATCAAGGGCGCGATCCTCGACCAGCTGCGCTCGCTCGACTGGGTGCCGCGCAGCGTGCGCCAGAAGAGCCGCCGGCTCGAGCGCGCGTACGGCGAGGTCGAGCAGCGGCTCGGCCGCAACGCCACCGAGGACGAGGTGGCCGACTCGCTGGGACTCCAGATCGACAAGTTCCACGAGCTGCTGAATCAGGTGCGCGGCATCTCGCTCGTGAACCTCGAGGAGATCCGCGGCACCAACTCCGACGGCGACCGCACGGGCACGTTCGCGGACATCGTCGAGGACGTGAACTCCGAGAATCCCTTCGCCAGCTTCAAGATGTCCGAGACGAAGCGGGTGATCGCCGAGACCATCGCCATGCTGCCCGAGAAGGAGCGCCTGGTGGTGTCGCTCTACTACTACGAGGACCTGAACATGAAGGAGATCGGCGGGATCCTCGGGATCACCGAATCTCGCGTATGTCAGATCCACACGAAGGCTGTGCTGCGGCTGCGCGCGAAGCTGAAGGCGCTGCTGGAGCGCTAGGCGGGGTCCGGGGCCGGGTCGGGATCGACCCGGACCAGCGCGACCGTCACGTTGTCCTCGCCGCCGCGCGCGTTGGCGAGGTCGACGAGGCGAGCGCAGATGGCCTCGACGTCGCGCTCCTTCGTCGCGACGGCGGCGATCTCCGCGTCCTCGACGTGCGTGGTGAGGCCGTCGGAGCAGAGCACGACGGCGTCGCCCGCCTGCGGCGTCAGCTCGGCCAGGTCCGGCTCGACGATGCGGCGCACGCCGAGCGCGCGGGTCAGCACGTGGCGGTGCGGGTGTCCGCGCGCCGACTCCTCGGAGATCTCCTGGCGGCGCACGAGCTCCGCCACCAGCGAGTGATCGTCGGTGAGGCGGCGGATCGTGCCCGCGCGGATCAGGTACGCGCGGCTGTCGCCGACGTGCGCGAGCGCGATGCGGCCGGCGCCCGCCAGCAGCACGACGAGCGTGGTGCCCATGCCGGTCAGCTCCGGCTTCGCCTGCGCCGTCTCGTAGACCTCGCGGTTCGCGGCCTCGACGCACGCGCGCAGCTTCTCGGTCAGGGTCGCGCGGCTCTCGGCGAGCTCGCGCAGCGCCGCCACGCAGCCTCGCGTCGCGAGACGGCTGGCGAGCTGGCCGGCCGTGTGGCCGCCCATGCCGTCCGCGACGAGGTACATGCCGAGGCGAGGCGCCAGCGCGAAGCTGTCCTCGTTCTCGGTCCGCCGGCGCCCCACGTCGGTGCGCGCGGCAGCGGTCAGGATCATCCGGCTCCATCCTCCATCCGGCCCGCGCGACCGTCACAATGCATCGGAGGGTCGTGCCGCTGCCTTGAAAGCGACCCGCGCGCGCAGGCGAGGCGCAGACAGCGCCGGTGGACCCTGGACTCGGCCACGGAAAAAGCATTCAATCCGAGCGGATGCGGCGACGATACGACCCGGGGCTGCGCCCGCGCGGGCGCCGCCATCGCTAGCGTCAGATCGGGGGGACCATGGGCAAGACCCTGCTGCTCGCGGACGACAGCGTCACGATCCAGAAGGTGGTCGGGATCAGCTTCGCGAGCGAGGACATCGCACTCGTCACCGTGGACAACGGAGACGACGCCATCGCAAAGGCCAGGGCGCTGCGCCCGGACGTGATCCTCGCCGACGTCGTGATGCCCGGGAAGAGCGGCTACGAGGTCTGCGAGGCGATCAAGGCCGATCCCGCGCTCCGACACATCCCGGTGCTGCTGCTGACGGGCACCTTCGAGGCCTTCGACAGCGAGCGCGCCGGCAAGGCCGGCGCCGCCGGTCACATCGCCAAGCCCTTCGAGGCGCAGGCGCTCGTCGAGCGCGTGAAGCGCCTGCTCGCGAGCGCGCCGGCGCCTGCGCCGGCAGCGCCGCAGCCGCAGCCTGTTGCCGCTGCGCAGCCTGCCGCCGCTGCGCGGCCGGCCGCGATGCCGGTGCCGCCGCAGCCGACGACGCCGAATCTCCCGCCCGCGGCCGCGCGCCCGGCGGCGCCGAAGCCCGCCGCGCGCAGCGAGGACGCCTTCGACTTCTTCGACGAGTCCGTCGCGCAGCCCGCGGCACACGCGCGCACCGCGACGGCCGAGTCCCAGCTCGCGAGCAGCAGCAGCAGCGGCAGCAACCTCAACTTCGACGGCGGCGACGACAACGCCTTCGCGTTCGGCGACGACGATCTCGGCACCACGCCCGCGCCCTCGCGCGCGAGCGCCGCGGCCCGCACCGTCGCGATCCTGCCGAACGCGCCGCCGGTCGAGTCGGAGGACGCCTTCGCGCTCGACGCCGAAGCGGAGGGACCCGACGAGCTCGAGCTCGCGACGCCGCCTCCGATCGCGCGCCCCGCGGCGCCGGTCCGGCCCGCGCTCGACGAGGCCGAGCGCTTCGATTTCGAGTTCGGCGGCGGCGGCGGCGAGGAGCGCGAGGATGCCGGCGCCGTGCCGAACGCCGCGGTGCTCGACCCGATCGCAGGCTCGGAGTACGACGTCTCGTCGTCGGACCTGAGCGCGATGGTCGGCGACAAGAACAACGCGACGCGCCTGCTCGAGCCCGAGCCCGCCGTACAGCATGCGCGCATCGGCGAAGACCCCGTCATGGACCTGCTCGAGGGCGATCTCGACGAGGGCGAGGCGGAGCTCGCGGCGGATCCCGCCGAGGACACCTACGACCGGCTGCCGAAGCCGCAGCCGCAGCGCGCCGCGGCGCCCGCCCGCCCCGACGATCTCGAGGACACGCTCGAGCCCGCGCAGGTCGAGCGCTTGCGCCAGGCGCCTGCGCCTCCGTTGCGCGAGCCGACGCTGCCTGCGCGTCCGGCCGCGGCGTCGAGCGACGCCGCCATCGCAGACGCGGCGCTCGCGCGCGTCGCTCCGGCGCTGCGGGCGCAGCTCCACGACACGCTCGAGAAGATGGCCTGGGAGGCCTTCGGGTCCGCCGCAGAGACCATCATCCAGCAGGCGGTGGAGCGCCTCGAGAAGGTCGCCTGGGAGGTCGTGCCGCGGCTGGCGGAGACCCTGATCCAGGAAGAGATCCGCAAGCTCAAGGGCGGCGACGAGGACGACGAGGCGTAAGCGTCGGCCGCCCCTTGCCGGACCTTCGCGCTCGCTGATCGCTCGCGCTCGGGCCGCCGGCCTTCGCTCGGCTGCGCCTCGCTGCGCGGCGGCCGACTTTCGTCGGCCGCCTTGCTCGATGGGGTAAGCTGGCGGCCATGCGGGGCCCGGCCGAGCTGCCTCCGGCGCATACCTGGCTTCCCCTCCTCGCCCGAGCGCTCGAGGAGGATGTCGGCCCTGGCGACGTCACCAGCCTGATCGTGATCGGCGCCGAGCAGCGCGGCCACGCGGTGATCGAGGCGCGCGCGCCCATCGTCGTCTGCGGCCTCGAGATCGCGCGCCGCGTCTTCGCCGAGCTCGACCCGGAGCTCGCCTTCGAGCGCTGCGCGGCGGACGGCGAGCGCGTCGCCGCGGGCGCGGTGATCGCGCGCATCCAAGGCCCGCTGCGCACGCTCCTGGCGGGCGAGCGCACGGCGTTGAATTTCCTGATGCGCCTGTGCGGCGTGGCGACCTTCACGCGCCGCTTCGTCGAGGCCATCGCCGGCACCGGCGCGATCGTGCTCGACACGCGCAAGACCCTTCCCGGCTGGCGCACGCTCGACAAGTACGCGACGGCGATCGGCGGCGCGCACAACCACCGCACGGGCCTCTACGACGGCATCCTGCTCAAGGACAACCACGTCGCCGTGGCCGGCGGCGTCGTGCAGGCCGTGAAGGCGGCGCGCGCGGCGCGCCTCGATCACCTGCGCATCCAGGTCGAGGTGGAGTCGCCAGCGGACGCATTCGCCGCGGTCGAGGCCGGCGCGGACTCGCTGCTGCTCGACAACATGGGCCTCGACCAGATCCGAGGCGTCGCCGAGCGCCTGCGCGAGCGCGTCCTGCTCGAGGTCTCGGGCGGCGTGCGCCTCGAGAACGTGCGCCAGATCGCGGAGACCGGCGTGCAGCGCATCTCGGTCGGCGCGCTCACGCACTCGGCGCCAGCTGCGGACGTCGCGCTCGAAATTGCCGAGGGACCTGCACCCCGGCCGGACCGTGGGGCCGGCGCATGAACTCGGATCCGGCGCTCGTGCACGCGACCCTGCGCAGCGCCGGGGAAGAGCGCCCCGATCCCGCCGCCACGAACGACCGCCTGACGCAGGAGCGCGTCGTGCCCGGACTGCGCACGCGCTGGCTCGGACGCGCGCTCCACTGGTTCGAGCAGACGGACTCGACCAACCGCGTCGCGCAGGAGCTCGCGCGCCAGGGCGCCGCCGAAGGCACCGCCGTGATCGCCGAGGGACAGACGGCGGGGCGCGGCCGCCTCGGCCGCAGCTTCTTCTCGCCGCCCTACCAGAATCTCTACACCTCGATCGTGCTACGCCCGCCGGCAAGCCCCGCGGAGGCGCCGGCATGCGTGCTCGCCGCTGCCGTCGCGGTGGCGGACGCCGTCGCCGCGACGGTCGACGCCCCGGAGCAGGTCGAGATCAAGTGGCCGAACGACGTGCTGCTCGACGGCCTCAAGGTCTCGGGCATCCTGCTCGAGCTCGGCGCCGACGCGACGCGCATCGCCTACCTCGTGCTCGGCATCGGCGTGAACCTGAACGTCGCGCGCGAAGCGATGCCCGAGGAGTTCCGCGCGCGCGCGGGCTCGCTGCGGAGCTTCCTCGGCGCGCCCGTCGACCGGGTCGATTTCACGCAGCGCCTCTACGAGCGGCTCGAGACGCAGCTCGAGCGCTGCGCGGCGCAGGGCTTCGCCGGCGTGCTGCCGGCCTTCGAGTCCTGGTTCCGCATGCGCGGGCGGCGCGTGCGCGTGGCCGGACTCGGCGCGGAGATCGTGGAGGGCGAGGTGCTCGGCGTCGACGCCGCGGGCGCGCTGCGCCTCGCCTGCAAGGACGGAGAGACGCGGGTCGTCGCCGGCGACGTCACGCTGCTGAAGGAGCCCGCGTGAGCGGCCTGCTCGTGATCGACATCGGCAACACCAACGTGTCGCTCGGCCTCTTCGAGGACGTCGAGGGCGCGGAGCGCCCCGCGCTCGCGCAGCACTGGCGCATCGCCACGCGCCGCGAGCAGACCTCCGACGAGGTCGCGCTGCTCGTCTCGAGCCTGTTCCGCCACGCGGGCGGCAGCGAGGACCAGGTCGGCGACGTGATCATCTCGAGCGTCGTCCCGCCGCTGCTACCGATCTTCGAGCGCGTCTGCGAGAAGCTCTTCGAGCGCCCTCCCCTCGTCGTCGGCCCCGGCACGCGCACGGGCATGCCGGTCCGCTACGAGAATCCGCGCGAGGTCGGCGCGGACCGCATCGTCAACGCGGTGGCCGCCTACGATCTCCTCGGCGGGCCCGTCATCGCCGTCGACTTCGGCACCGCCACCACCTGGGACTGCGTGTCGGCGCAGGGCGAGTACCTCGGCGGCGTGATCTTCCCCGGCATCCACGTCGCCATGGAGGCGCTCTTCGAGCGCGCGTCGATGCTCCACCGCGTGGAGTTCGCGCGCCCGAAGTCGGTGATCGGCCGCACGACCACCAACGCGCTCCAGTCCGGGATGCTCTACGGCTACGCCGGCATCGTCGATTCGATGGTGGACCGCATCCGCGGCGAGCTCGGCGCGGAGGCGAAGGTCGTCGCGACGGGCGGCCTCGCCGGCCGCGTCGCCGCCGAGTGTCGGACGATCGACCGCGTAGAGCCCTTCCTCACCCTGGAAGGGCTGCGCCTGATCTACGAGAAGAACCGCACCGCGGGCGCGGAGTCCGCCGGTGCGCGCCCGCCGCGCAGCGCCGCGGTGCCGAAACCCCGAAAGGAGAAGCGATCGTGAAGGACGTCAACGCCAGCCACACCCACAATTTCGCACTCGTCGGGCACTCCGGTGACGGCAAGACGTCGCTCGGCGAGGCGTTGCTCCACCAATCGGGAGCCACGCAGGCGCTCGGCAGCGTCAGCGCCGGGACGTCGGTGCTGAACTTCCTGCCCGAGGAAAAGGAGCGGCAGACCACCATCACCTCCTCCGTGTACGCCTTCGACACCGACGGCCTGCACTTCACCATGGTCGACGCGCCCGGCGACTCGAATTTCCAGGCCGACGGCCAGGTCGCGCTGCACGCGCTCGACGGCGCGGTGCTCGTCGTCTCCGCCGACCACGGCGCGAAGGTCGGCACCGACCGCATGTTCCGCTTCTGCCGCGAGCACGGCATCCCGCTCGTGTGCGCCATCAACGGCGTCGACCGCGAGCGCGCGGACTTCGAGGCCGCCGTCGCCTCGCTCGAGAAGATGGAGGCGGCCCCCGTCGTGGTGAGCTTCCCGATCGGCAGCGCGCAGTCCGTCTCGGGCGTCGTCGACGTGCTGCACATGAAGGCCCACGGCGCGAGCGGCGAGATGGACATCCCGTCCGAGCTGGCCGACGACGCGGCGCGGGCGCGCGAGAAGCTCGTCGAGAGCGTCGCCGAGTGCGACGACGCCCTGCTCGAGAAGTACCTCGAGAAGGGCGAGCTGACGCAGCAAGAGACCCTGCACGGGCTCGGCGCCGGCACCCGCAACGGCCGCATCCTTCCCGTCTTCGCCACCGCCGCGACGCGCGAGATCGGCACGTCGCGCTTGCTCTGGGCGGCCGGGCACCTGCTGCCCTCCGCGGCCGAGCACACCTTCACCGACGCCGAGGGTCACGCGGTGGCGCCCGAGGCCGACGCGCCCTTCCGCGCGCTCGTGCTGAAGACGATCATCGACCGCTACGCCGGCACGCTCTCGGTGATGCGCGTCGTGTCGGGCACGCTCAAGCCCGAGTCCACCGTCCGGGACGCCACGGACGACCACAAGGAGCGGCTCACGAAGCTGATGCTCCTGAAGGGCGCCGACCACGTGGACGTCCCCGAGGCCGGCCCGGGCGACATCATCGCCGTCGCGAAGCTCAAGTCGGTCAAGACGGGGCATGCCCTCGTCGCCGAGAAGGGAGGCACCGCGCTGCCTCCGATCCCCATTCCCCAGGGTGTCATTTCCTACGCCATCTCGGCGAAATCAAAGGGAGATGAGGATAAAGTCTTCACCGCGCTCGGCCGACTCGTGGAGGAAGACCCCACGCTCCATCTCGGCCGCGATCCCATGACGGGAGAGTTCCTGCTGACGGGCCGAGGGGAGCTCCACGTGCGCATGACCGTGTCGAAGCTCCAGCGGATGTTCGGGGTCGACGTGGAGCTCAAGACCCCCAAGGTTCCCTACCGGGAGACGATCAAGAAGCGCGCCGAGAACGTCGAGGGCAAGCTGAAGAAGCAGACCGGCGGCAAGGGGATGTACGGGGTGTGTTACCTGACGGTCGAGCCGTTGCCGCGAGGAACGGGCGTCGAGTTCGTCGACGAGATCGTCGGCGGCGCCATCCCGCGCAACCTGATCCCGGCCGTGGAGAAGGGCATCCAGGAGGCCTGCGTCCACGGGCCGCTGGCCGGCTATCCGGTGGTCGACGTGCGGGTGCGCTGCATCGACGGCAAGTACCACAGCGTCGACTCGAACGAGATGGCCTTCAAGCTCGCCGGCTCCTTCGGCTTCAAGACCGCCCTCGAGCAGGCGGGCCCGACCCTGCTCGAGCCCGTGATGGACCTGCACGTCGCGGTGCCGGCGCAGTACGTCGGCGACGTGATGGGCGACCTGTCGTCCCGGCGCGGGCGCGTCGGTTCCTCCGAGGCCAAGGGCGCCATGCAGGTGATCCAGGCCCAGGTGCCGATGTCCGAGATGCTCGAGTACGCGAGCAGCCTGACCAGCATCACCGCCGGCCAGGGTGAATTTCACATGGAATTCCACCACTACGACGAGGCACCGTCCCACGTACGGGAGCGGGTGATCGCCGAGGCGCAGGCCAGCAAGACACAGCACTGAGCACGGGGCCGTCGAACGGCCCACGTGCGCGCTTCGCGCGCATGCGCCACCCGCGCCGCCCGGGACCGATTCGATGGAAGAAGCACGCGAAAAGATCCAGCTCAAGCTCTCGCCGCAGGCGGAGAAGTACGCCCGGCGCGACGCGCCGGTCGAGGTGCGTCGCATGGCGGCGCGCGGCGCGCTGCCGCTGCCGCCGCTCGAGCTCGCCACCGTGCTCTTCGCCTTGATGCACGATCCCGACGCGGAGGTGAAGAGCCGCGCGCGCGACAGCCTGGAGAAGCTGCCCGACACGGTGACCGACGCCGTGCTGACGAGCCCGGCCCACCCCGCCCTGCTCGACCACCTCGCGCACGTGAACGCCGACCGCGAGGCGCGCCTCGAGAAGATCGCGCTGAACCCGGCGGCGGCGGACGAGACGATCGCGTTCCTGGCGGAGCGCCCCTTCAAGCGCATCGTCGAGATCGTCTCGAACAACCAGGAGCGCATGCTGCGCCACTCGCCCATCGTGGACGCGCTCGGCGCGAACCCGCTGACGGGACGCGCGGTGATCGACCGCATCTTCTCCTTCCTCGGCATCGACGAGCGGCCCGACGAGGCCCCGCGGAGCGCCGAGAACGTCGGCGACGAGGAGATGCGCGCGGCGCTCGCGGCGATCTTCGGCGGAGATCTGTCCGCGGTCCCGCAGGCTCTCCTCGACGAGAATGCCGAGGCGGAGCCCGAGGACGTCGCCGCAGGCGGCAACCTCTACGCCCTCGTGCAGAACATGACGGTCTTCCAGAAGATCAAGCTCGGGCGCATGGGCAACAAGGAGGCCCGCGGCCTGCTCGTGCGCGACCGCAACAAGATCGTGGCGATGGCGGCGGTCACGAGCCCGAAGATCACGGAGAACGAGCTGCTCGCGATCGCGCAATCGCGCAACGTCTCGGACGAGGTGATCCGCACGGTCGCCAACAACCGCGAGGTCACCCGCCACTACATGGTGAAGCTCGCGCTCGCCACCAACCCGAAGACGCCCCAGGCCATCGCCATGCAGTTCGTGAACTACTTGCAGGAAAAAGACCTGCGCAATCTGATGAAGAGCAAGGACGTCCCCTCCATGATCTCGACCCACGCGCGGCGCATCCTCGGCAAGAAGGGAAAGACCTGATGGCGCGGGTCGAGCCCGAATCCTCCGAGGTCAACGCCCGCATCCTCTACTGGGGCATCGACGGCGCCGGCAAGCGCACGAACCTGCGCGGCGTCTTCGCGAAGCTGCGCCCGGATCACCGCGGCTCGATGCGCGAGGTGCCGACCCGGCTCGACCCGTCCGTCTGCTACTGGGTGCTGCCGATCGAGCTCGGCGAGGTCGCGGCCGTGCGCACGCGCATCGAGCTCGTCGCCGTGCCGGGGACGCCCGAGCAGGCGCCGGTGCGCAAGCAGCTGCTCGACCAGGTCGACGGTGTCGTCCTCGTCGTCGACGCCGACCCGGGTCGCGCGGCCGAGAACGCCGCGCTCGTCGAGGAGCTCCGCAAGGGCCTCGCCGACTACGCGCGCCGGCTCGAGGATCTGCCGCTGGTCGTGCAGTACAACAAGCGCGACCTGACGGACGACTACGGCATCGACGAGCTGCACCGTCGGCTCGGGCTCGGCAACGCGACCGTCTTCGAGGCGGTGGCGACCGAGGGCCGCGGCATCCTGCAGACGCTCTCGACGATCTCGAAGAAGGTGATGCGCGCGCTGCGCGAGGAGAGCATCGGCACGCCCGCACGGGCGAGCATCGGCACGCCCGCCGCGGCGGCGCCCGTGCAGGCCGCGCGACCCGCGCCGATCCCGGTCGCGCCGCCGCCGGTCGCGCGCGCGGAGCGCCCGAGCGACGGCGAGACGCGCATCGTGGCGCGGCCGCCGACGGCCCCGACCCGCGCGCTGGAAGACGCGATCCTCGAGGAGACGTCGCGCCCCGACACCATCGAGCTCGACCACGAGATCTCGTCGGCCGAGTCGCTGCTCGAGGCACCGTGGCCGGACGGCGACACCGCCGGACAGCTCGGCGCGCGCATCGGCCGCGATCTCGTGATCGTGTCGGTCGGCGAGGCGTCGCGGGTGGACGACAAGAGCGTGCGCGTGCCGATCGTCCTCGGCGACGGCCTCGGCGAGACCTCCACCCTGCTGCTGACGATCCGCCTCGACGCGCTCGTCGACGAGGATCGCAGGTGAGGAAGCGCGTCGGCATCTTCGGCGCGAGCGACGAGGCGCTCGCGCTGATCCCGCTGCTCGAGGCGAACCCGGCCGTCGAGATCGCGAAGGTCTACGACCCGGAGGCCCCGCGCCTGCGCGAGCGCCTGCACCGGCTCGACGAAGGCGTCGCGGGCGTGCTCGCCAGCACCCTGGTGGACGATCCCCAGGCGTTCGCCGACGCGGGTCTCGACGCCGTGGTGGTGGCGTCGCCGGAGGAGCTCTCGGCCGCCCTGCCCGAGGGCGCGCTGCGCGATGCGCGCATCGTCACGCCGCTCACGGCGAAGCTCCTCTGGGGCTACAGCGGTCCGCCGGCCGAGCGCAAGGCCGAGCTCCTCCAGATCCTGAACGAGATCGTGGAGTCGGTGGATCTCACCATCGACACCGACGAGCTCTTCACGCGCGTGCTCGAGATCGCGCTCGCGGTGACCGGCGCCGAGGGCGGCTCGCTGATGCTCCTCGACACGGCCCGCGGCGAGCTGCGGGTGCGCGTGGCTGCCGGCATCGAGCCCGAGCTCTGGTCGAAGATCCGCGTGCGCCTCGGCGAGGGCATCGCCGGGCGCGTCGCCGAGGAGGGCCGCTCGCTGCGCCTGCGCGGCAAGGCCGACCGCGCGCGCTTCCGGATCGTGCGCGAGCGCCTCGACGTCGAGTCGGCGCTCTGCGTGCCGCTGCTCTCGCACGGGCAGGTGCAGGGCGTGCTGAACCTGCACCACCGCACGCGGCCGGACGCCTTCGACGAGGCCGACCTCGCCTTCGCGGAGGAGCTGGCGCGCGTCGACGCGCAGATCATCGCGCGCGCGCAGCAGCACGCGGACCTGCGCAGCCAGGCCGCCCGCTACACGGCCGTGCGCGAGGTGCGCGAGATCCTCGGCGCGCGCACGCCGCTCGACACGCGCCTGGCCGAGCTCTGCCGCCTGGTCGCGCGCCACGCCGGCGGCGGCATCGCCACGCTCTACCTCCACGATCTCGAGGAGGACGCGCTGCGCTGCGCGGCGACGTCGCTCGCGCCGGGCTCCTTGCTGGCCGAGCTCCGCATCGGCATCGGCGAGGGCCTCGACGGCGCGGCCGCGGAGAGCGGCGAGGCGACCTGGCTCCACCGCAAGGACGGCGCGCTGGCCTACGCCGCGCTGCCCCTCTTCGCCGGCGATCACCTGGTGGGCGTCCTCTCCGTGCAGGCGGGCGCCGCCGCCCCGCGCGACCAGAGCCTCGAGGAGACCCTGCGCGAGATCGCCGACGTCGCGGCGGAGGAGATCGCCAAGGCCGAGCGCGAGGCGCGCACCGCGCACCGAGCGACGAAGATCGGCGCGATCAACGAGGCCGGGCTCCAGATGGTCTCGGCCACGGACCCGACCGAGGTCCTGCGCCTCGCGACCTCGTCGGCGGCCATGACCCTCGAGGCCGACCACGCGGTGCTGCGCCTCCAGGACGACGAGACGCGCCGCTTCGCCATCCGCTCGTACTTCGGCTCCGCGGACGGCCGCACGCAGGAGCGCCTCTTCCGACTCGACAAGCGCGTCTCCGTCGACGTGCTGCGCAGGCGCGCGCCTTCGCTCGTGCGCGACGTCGACGCCGTGCCCGAGCTCGCCGAGTGCGGCGCCGAGGTGCGCTCGCTCCTCGCCGCGCCGCTCACGCGCGAGGGCAAGCCGATCGGCACGCTCTCCCTCTACGACAAGATCGCGCCCGACCGCTTCACGCCGACCCGCTTCGCGGCCGACGACCTGCGCCTGTTCGAGCAGTTCGTCTCGTATCTCGAGCGCGCGCTCGCGAACGCACTGCTCCACGCGCGCACGCGCCAGCTGCGCCACTTCGACGAGGAGACGGGGCTCCCGAACGAGCGCCACCTCGCCCGCCGCATCGACGAGGAGCTCGCGCGCGCGGGCGCCCGCGACGGCGCCGTGGCGCTCGCGGTCGCGCGCATCGAGAACCTCACGGAGATCGAGGCGCACGCCGACGCCCAGAAGCTGCGCCGCCTCACCCTGCGGGTCGCCGAATCCTTGCGCACGCGCGCGCGCGATTTCGACGTCGTCGCGCGGCTCGGCGCCGCCGAGTTCGCCGTGCTGATGCCCGAGCCCGGCCCGCCGGGCGAGCGCGTTGCGCAGCTCGCGCGCGCCGTCGCCGAGGACGTCTCGAAGGACGAGTCGCTGAACGACCCGACCCGCGTCTCGCTCTCCTTCGGCTACGCCAGCGCGCCGGCCGACGGCCGCGAGCGCAAGGCACTGCTCGAGCGCGCGCGTGTTCCCCGTATCCACATGGTCTGAGGTCTAGACCGCGAGCGGCGTGAAAGGCAGCGAGAGCGACTCCGCCACGCCGCGGTGCACGAGCTTCCCCTGCCACACGTTCGCGCCGAGCGCGAGCGCGGGGTCGTCGCGCACGGCCCCTTCTACGCCCTTGCCCGCGATCCGCTCGACGAACGGGACGGTCGTATTGGTGAGCGCCAGGGTCGCCGTGCGCGGCACGGCGCCCGGCATGTTGGCGACGCCGTAGTGGATCACGCCGTGCACGGTGTAGACGGGATCCGCGTGCGTGGTCGGGTGGATCGTCTCGACGCAGCCGCCCTGGTCGACGGCGACGTCGACGATGACCGAGCCGGTCTCCATGCGCGCGACCATCTCCTCGGGCACCAGCACCGGCGCGCGCCGCCCGCTGACGTAGACCGCTCCGATCAGGAGGTCGCTCGTCAGCACGGAACGCTCGATCGCGGCCGTGCTGGCGTAGAGCGTGTTGAGCTCGCCGTGGAAGATGTCGTAGAGGTAGGTGAGCCGGCGCAGGTCGATGTCGAGCACGTCGACCTCCGCGCCGAGCGCGTGGGCGACGCGCACCGCGTTGATGCCGACGATGCCGCCGCCGAGCACGCACACCTTGCCGCGCATGACGCCGGGCACCCCGCCGAGCAGCAGGCCCTTGCCGCCGCGGTCGCGCTGGAGCAGCCCGACGCCGACCTGCACCGCGAGGCGGCCCGCCACCTCGCTCATCGGCGCCAGCACGGGGAAGGTCCCGTCCGGTTCCTGGATCGTCTCGTAGGCGATGCCGATCACGCCCGAGTCGAGCAGCGCGCGGGCGAGGGTCGGGTTGGGCGCGAGGTGGAGATAGGTGAAGAGCACCTGGCCGCGCCGCAGGTAGGTGACCTCGTCGGGCTGCGGCTCCTTCACCTTCACGATCAGCTCCGGCTGCGACCACGCCTCCTCGCGCGAGACGAGGGCGGCCCCGGCCTTCGCGAAGCTCTCGTCCGGGAAGCCGCTGCCCTGCCCCGCCCCGCGCTCGACCAGGATCTGGTGTCCGGCGCGCGACAGCACGCGCACCGCGTCGGGCACGAGGCCGACGCGATACTCCATCGTCTTGGTCTCGCGCGGCACACCGATCCGCATGGCTAGCTCCGGTAGGATTCGATCAGCACGTCGGCGATCTGCGGGCGCATGATGCGCGGATCGGGCCGCTGTCCGCCCTGGAGCTGCTCGCGCACCTTGGTGCCGCTGACCG
>DASUFZ010000066.1:0-17287 GCA_036274295.1 Myxococcota bacterium | reverse complement strand
ATTCTTCGCGACGTTCTGCTCGTAGCCGCCGCGCGACTTGATGTCGGCGATGAGCCACACGCCGTCCGGCGCCAAGGCACCGCGGATCGCGCGCATCGCGCTCGCCGGATCCGTCATGTCGTGCAGGCAGTCGAAGGTCGTGATGAAGGCGAAGCTCTCGTCGTCCGGCAACGGCTCCTTGCGCGGGTCGTGGAAGAAGGTGTTCGCAACGCCCGCCGCGCGCCGGTTCTCCTCCGCGCGCTCGAGCGCGTGCTGCGAGATGTCGTAGCCGTGGAACTCGGAGCGCGGATACGCCTTCGCCATCTCGATCAGCGCGACGCCGGCCCCGCAGCCGACGTCGGCGACCTTCGCGCCGCGCTCGAGCGCCGGCACCACGCCTTCGACGCGCGGCAACGCGAAGGGCACGAGCAGCGCGCGGAACCACGGCGCGAAGCCGCGCTCGATGCCGCGCGCGCCGTCCGGACCGAAGGCGTCGTAGTCGAGGCCGACGCCGGTGCGGAACGCCTCGGGCAGCGCGTCGACCACCGCGATCGTTGCCGGCAAGGACGAGAACATCCCGCAGCCGAACGCGGGGTGGGATTCCTGCGCCAGCACCAGCTCGGCCTCGGGCCCGAGCGCGAAGCGGCCGTCGCTCCGGTACTCGAGGATGCCGGCGGCGCCCTGCGCGTGGAGCCACTCGCGCACCCAGCGCTCGTGGAGGCCCGTGCGCGAGGCGAGCTCGTCGCTGGTGAGCGCCGCGCCGCCCGCGAGCGCGCGGTACAGGCCGAGGCGGTCGCCGAGGTGGATCATCGCCGAGGTCATCGCGCCCTCGAGCTTCCCGAAGACGTGCTTCGCGAACTCCTTCAGGCGGTCGGGGTCGACGGGGCGGCTCGCGGGCGACATCGGCACCTCGGGGTGGGCGCGGGGCGACGATCATCTCCCTGCGGCCGCGCGCGCGTCAAGGCGAGTGCCTATCGTGTGCGCCGTCTCGGGGGCGCTCTTCGACGCACATGGCGGTCTACGCACGTCTCGACCGGTTCGTCGTGAGCCTCGAGCAGCGGCTCGGCCGCTTCACGCCGGCCGTCGTCGGCGCGGCGGGCCTCGCGCTGGCCTGCCTGTGGGTGCGCACGCCGAGCGAGCCGGCCGCTCTCGGTGTGCACTACGCCTGGCTCTCGCTCGATCCCTTCGACCACGCGGCGACGAACCCCGTCGCGTTCCGGCCGCTCACGGCCTGGATCAGCTGGGCCGTCGGTCTGCGCGGGAACGCGCTCCGCTTCACCAATCTCTACTTCGCCGCCGTGCTGCTCGCGTGCGTCTTCGCCTGGTTCCGGCACCACGCGCCGCGGCCCGGTGACGCGCTGCTCGCCACCGCGGCGATCTGCTTCTCGTTCGTGACGCTCGGCGTCGTCTTCTCGCCCTACTACTGCGACGCGCTGACCCTGCTCGTCGCGTTCGGGATGTGGTGCGCGCGCGGCCGCCCGCTCGCGTTCTACGCGCTCTTCGCGCTCGGCCTCTTCAATCGCGAGTCGCTCCTCTTCCTGGTGCCGTGGTTCGCCTTCGTGCAGCTCGGCGAATCGCAGCAGCGCGGGCGCACGCTCGCCGGGCAGCTCGCGGGCTACGGCGCCGGCATCGCGCTCTACGCCGCGTTCCGCGCGTGGGTCGGACAGCACGGACGCGTGGAGTACGACCTCGACTACTACCTGCGGCCGCTCGCCGCCGATCCCCTCCACTTCTTCCGGCAGTCGGCCCGCTACCACTGGGCAGGCTTCTACAGCGTCTTCGGACCGGGCTGGGCGATTCCCGTCGCCGGCGCCGTCGCGATGTGGCAGCGCGGCGAGCGCGCGGCACCGCTCGGCCTCGCGCTGCTCCTCGCCTCGGTGTGGGCGCAGCTGTGGCTCGCCACCGACGCGTCGCGCCTGTTCGCGCTGGGCTTCCCCGTGATGATCGTCGCGCTCGAGGAGCTCTTCCGGACCGGCGCACTGCGCTTCCGCGAGTGGGCGCCCTGGCTCGTGCTGATCCAGGCGCTGGCGCCCCCGATCCAGGCCACCGACCGCTTCTGGCTGATGGATTCGCTCTGGACGTCGCTCGTGTGGAGATAGACAACCGGTTCCCGGACGAGGGTTGCTCGGGCACGGCGGAGCGCGCCGAAGGCGCGCGGGTCGCCGCAAGCGGCGGCGAAGACCCGGGTGGCCCTTCCTCCAACGCCGCCGCGCGCAGCGAGGCGAAGCCGAGCGGAGTCCAGCGAGTTAGCGTGTGCGCGTGTCGACCGGACCCGCGCTCGGCCGCGCCACGTCGTTCGCCCTGATCACCTTCGTCTACGCGCTCGCGGTCGCGGTCGCGTGGTGGCTCTTCCAGGGATTCGGCGCGCACCCGCTGACGAACGTCGCAGTCGGCATGCTCGCCGCGACGGGCGTCACCTTCGCCTTCACGCTCGTCTGGAACAACGGCTCCGTCTTCGACCCGTACTGGAGCGTGATCCCCCCCGTCGTCGCGCTCTACTTCGCCGACCTCGGCAATTCCGGCGGAACGCCGCTCGGCACCGCGCTCATGATCGTGATGTTCACGTGGGCGGTGCGGCTCACTGCGAACTGGGCCGTCGGCTGGCCGGGCATGCACCACGAGGACTGGCGCTACCCGATGCTCTACGCGCGCGCGCCGCTGCCGCGCTGGGTCGTCCAGCTCCTCGGCGTCGAGCTCTTCCCGACGCTCGTGATCTTTCTCGGCTGCATCTCGCTCTGGCCGGCGCTGACCCGCGGCGACGGCGCGATGGGAGCCGTGGGCTGGCTGGCGGCCGCCGTCGGCATCCTCGCCACGGCGCTCGAGCTCGCCGCCGACGAGCAGCGCCGCGCGCATGCGAAGGCGAAGCCCGGCGCGCTGATGGACGTCGGGCTCTGGCGCTGGTGCCGCCACCCGAACTACCTCGGCGAGATTCTCTTCTGGGTGTCGCTCTGGCTCTTCGCGATCGAGGCGGATGCGAGCGCGTGGTGGTGGACCGCCATCGGCCCGCTCGCGATGATCGCGATGTTCCTCGGCGCCTCCATCCCGATGATGGACACGCGCAGCGCCGAGCGGCGGCCGGGCTTCGCGGACTACGCAGCGCGCACGCCGGCGATCCTGCCGAGGCGGCCGCGCGTCTAGTTCTGAACTCCGCTCGCCTGCGGCTCGCTGCGCGCGTCGGCGTTCTGAGAAGCACCAGGCCGGGTCTGCGCCGACGCTTGCGGCGACCCGCTCGCTTCCGTGTCTCTAGTCGAACCGGGCCAACGCCGAGAGCGCCGCTGCGCGCACGGTCTCTTCGCTGCCGCTGGCGTCGATGCGCACGATGTAGTCGCGGTCGATCGCGGCATAGATGTCGGCGACCCGCTCGAGGTAGTCGACCTGCTCGAAGGCCGGCTCCGCGATCATCCCGTGGCGCTCGCGCACGCGCGCGAGCCCCTGGCCGGCCGGGATCTCGAAGACGAGCGCGAGATCGGGCAGCGGGAACTCGCCCTCGCTCTGCGCGAGGATCGCGCGCCAGTCGAGCCCGCGCGCGCCCTGGTAGGCGACGGTCGAGAGGTAGTAGCGGTCCGTCACCACCGTGCGTCCGGTGGCGAGCGCCGGGGCGATCACTTTTGCGACGTGCTCGCGCCGGTCCTCGAAGAACCAGCGCAGCTCCTCCTCCGGCGCGACCAGCTCACCGGAGCGCGCCATCGCGCGGATGCGGCGGCCGAACTCGCCGTCGGTCGGCTCGCGCGTCGCGACGACCTCGCGGCCGCGCGCGCGCAGCTCCGCGACGAGCGCGGGGAGCTGCGTGGTCTTGCCGCTGCCGTCGAGCCCTTCGAGCGCGACGAGAGTCCCGCGGTTCACGCGCGCCGCGTGTCGCGTCGTTCACGCGGGCGCGCGGCGCCGGCGCGCGCGGCCGCGCAAGTCGGCGCGCGGCCTCGCGTTGCGCGGACCGCGTCGCGCACGCGCGCGTGGCACGCGGGTTGCTCTCTCGGATCGACGTGCCTGGCGGCACACCCGCCAAACCCCTTCAACGGGACCGGGGGTCGGCGGGCTCCAGGGCGCCGGGCGGGGGCACGGTATCGGCGCGGAAGAACAACGGGGTGAGTTCCGCGCCGAGCTCCCGCCCGGCGTCTCTTCGAAACCGCAGAAGAGCCGCGGCTCAGATCTTTCCCTGGAGGAGGAACGCGATCACCAGGCCGTAGATGGCGATCGACTCGATCAGAACCATCCCGAGGATGAAGTTCGTGAACATCGCGCCCGCGGCCTGCGGATTGCGCGCGATGCCGGCGGTGGTGTTGCCGGCGGTCAGGCCCTGGCCGATGCCGCAGCCGAGGCCGGCGAGGCCGATGGCGAGACCGGCGCCGAGCGCGTAGCCCCAGCTCGAGCCGCCCGTGCCGTCCTCGGCGAAGGCCGCGAGGGGAAGCAGCACGAGGAACGCCGTCCAGAGAAGAATCGATCGCAGATTGCGCATGGGACTTTGGATCTCCTTGAAAGCGGGACCGCGCGTGCGGTGCCCTTAATGGGGCTCGTCGAGTGAGAGCCCGATGTAGATCATGGCCAGGAGCGCGAACACGAACGCCTGCAGGAACGCGACGATGAGACCGAGCCCCATGAAGATCGCGGGCACGGCGAACGGCACGATCGCGAGCCAGACCGCCACGACGGTGTGGTCTGCGAACATGTTCGCGAGGAGCCGCACCGCGAGCGTCAGCATGCGCGCCAGGTCGAGCAGCAGCTCGAGCGGCAGGAAGAGCGGGGCGAGCGCGCGCACGTGGATGTGACGGCCGCCGATGTGGAGGTCGAAGAGGCCCGGCCCCGTGAACTTCAGCACGTACTTCCAGCCGTGCGTCGTGATGCCGATGGCCGTGTAGAAGACCCAGACGACGACCGCGCACGCGGCCGTCATGTTGACGTCGCCGGTGGCGCCGAGGAAGCCCGGCACGAGCCCGATCACGTTCGAGATCAGGATGAAGAAGAAGAGGGTGCCGATCAGCGGGAAGTAGCGGCGCCAGTTCGGGCCCATGCGGTCCTGCGCCATGCCGGCCAGCCACGCGACCAGCACCTCGAGCACGTTGCGGACGGAGGTGCCCTCGTCGGGGATGACGCCGCCGCGCGGACCCGCGACGCGCGCGCGCACCATGAATCCGCAGACCAGCAGGAGGACCGCGGCGAAGAGGGTCGCCTGGATCACCCAGGGCACACCGATCAGATGCTCGAGCTCATGGAAGATCATGCGTCGTCGCGCTCCTCGTCGGCCGGGCTCTCGCGCGCGAGCCACGGGTTCCAGCGCTCCCAGCCCGGATCGTCTTCGGCGAGCACCGGCGCGGAGGGATCGATCGGCGGTCGCGCGCGCCACGCCTCGATGACGGTCGCGGGCATGATGATCGAGAGGCCGATCAGCAGGCCGACCGGATGCGCGCCGAAGTAGAGCGCCGCGGCGATGCCGATCACGAGCATGCCCATGCGCAGCGAGTAGACGCCGAGCCAGCCGCCGCTGCCGCGGATCTCTCCCCAGAAGAGGAACTGCGCCGAGCGGCGGAGCCCGCGGAAGTTCCACGCCTCGAGCGCGGCGCCGACCGCGAGGCTCAGCGCGAACGCCGGCGACGCGAGCGCGAGCGACGCCGCCACCGCACCGGCGGAGAGCGTCAGATTCGTGCGCTCGATGGGGTCGATGCTCACTGCGGATCTTTCGCCGGCGGGCCCGAGCCGTCGTCCGACGCGTCCGAGAGCTTCTGGATCTGGCGGCCGAGGCGCACCAGCCGGAGCACGAACGCGGCGAAACCGACTGCCGTACCGATCAGGAGGTAGAGAGGGGAGGTTCCGAAGCGCTGATCGACCCAGTAGCCGATGCCCATCGCGATCAGGATCGCGACGAACGCCTCGAAGGCACCCTGGTAGGCGATGCCTTGTCGGCGCGCCGCTCGCTGGCGCGTCTGCGCATCGTCGCCGGTAGGGCCGGTCAACGCTGCTGGATCCAGGATTGGGGTTGAAGGGAGCGCCCGCAGGGCGGGCCGGAAACGGGGCGCATCCTAGCCAAGGGGCCTCCGCGCCTCAACGCGCGCTCGCGGAACACGCTCATCGCGCGCTCGCTGCGATCCGCATCGATTCACGCGCGGCGGAGAGGGTCGCCTCGACGTCGGCCGGGCGGTGCGCCAGGGACACGAAGCAGGCCTCGAAGGGAGAAGGCGGCAGGTAGACGCCGCGCTCGAGCATGGCCGCGAAGAAGCGGCGGAAGCGCTCGACATCGGCCTTCTTCGCCTCGGCGAAGTTGCGGACCGGCCCCGGGTGGAAGAAGAAGCCGAACATCCCGCCGACGGCGGCGCTGTGGAGCTCGACGCCGGCCGCGGCCGCAGCCTCGCGGAGGCCGTCGGCGAGGCGGGACGCCAGCGACGTGAGGTGCTCGTAGCTTCCCGCCGTGTTCAGGCGCCGCAGGGTCTCGAGGCCCGCCGCCATGGCGAGCGGATTTCCCGAGAGCGTGCCTGCCTGGTAGACGGGCCCTTCCGGCGCGAGCCGGTCCATCAGGTCCGCCGGACCGCCGTAGGCAGCCGCCGGCAGCCCGCCGCCGATCACCTTGCCGAAGCAGGTGAGGTCCGGCTCGATGCCGTAGAAGCCCTGCGCGCCGCGCCACGCGACGCGGAAGCCCGTCATCACCTCGTCGAGGATCAGCAGCGCGCCGACGCGGTCGCACAGCTCGCGCAGACCCTCGAGGAAGCCCGGCTCGGGCGGCACCAGGCCCATGTTGCCGGCGACCGGCTCGACGATGACGCAGGCGATCTCGTGGCCCCAGCGCGCGAAGGCGTCGTGCACGGCGGCGAGATCGTTGTAAGGCGCCTGGATGGTGAGATCGGTGAAGGCGGCGGGGACGCCCGGCGAGCCGGGGATGCCGAAGGTCGCGACGCCGCTGCCGGCGCCGACGAGCAGCGCATCCGCGTGGCCGTGATAGCAGCCGTCGAACTTGAGGATGCGCGGGCGGCCGGTCGCGGCGCGCGCGAGCCGCAGCGCGCTCATGGTCGCCTCGGTGCCCGAGCTCACCATGCGCACGCGCTCGACGGAGGGCAGCGCCGCGCAGATCTCGTGCGCGAGCAGGCTCTCGAGCTCCGTCGGCGCGCCGAACGAGGTCCCGTGCTGCATGGCCGCGCGCACCGCGCGCAGCACACCCGCGTCGGCATGGCCGAGGATCAGCGGGCCCCACGAGAGCACGTAGTCGAGGTACTCGTTGCCGTCGACGTCGAAGAGCCGCGCGCCCTTGCCGCGCTCGATGAAGCGCGGCACCTCGCCGACCTGCCCGAACGCGCGCACGGGGCTGTTGACGCCGCCCGGGATCAGCTTGCGGGCGCGCTCGAAGAGCTTGCGCGAGCGAGGCGTCTTCACCGGGGCGAGGATAACGCCGCGGGACGGGGCCTACTCGCTCGCCTCTTCGGCGTCCTCGCGCTCGGCGAGCTTGGCCATGGCGGCGAGCTGCTCGCCCGGCTCGAGGTTCATCAGGCGCACGCCCTGCGTGGCGCGGCCCATCGTCGAGATGCCCGCGACGCGCGCGCGCAGCACCTTGCCGCCGTCGGTGATGAACATGACCTCGTCGTCGTCCATGACCTGCAACACGCTGACGACCTTGCCGTTGCGCGCGCTGGTGCGGATCGTGATGACGCCCTGGCCGCCGCGGCTCTGGAGGCGGTAGTCGTCGAGCGGCGTGCGCTTGCCGTAGCCGAGCTGCGTCGCGGTGAGGATCGTCGCGCCGGGCTCGAGGATCTCCATGCCGACGACGGCGTCGCCCTCGCGCAGGCTCATGCCGCGCACGCCGCCGGCCGCGCGTCCCATCGGACGCACCTGCTCCTCCGGGAAGCGGATGGACTTGCCCTCGGAGCTCGCGATCAGCACCTGCTGCGCGCCCGACGTGCGGCAGGCCGCGATCAGCTCGTCGTCCTCGTCGAGGTTGATGGCGATGATGCCGCCGCGGCGCGGGTTCGAGTACGCGTCGAGGCGCGTCTTCTTCACGACGCCCTTGCGCGTGCAGAGCAGCACGTTGTCGGCGCCGACCTCCTCGAACGAGCGCACCGGCAAGGTCGCGCGCACGCGCTCGCCCTCGGCCAGCATCAGCAGGTTCGCGAGCGACTTGCCGCGCGCCGCGCGTCCGAGCTGCGGCAGCTCGTGGACCTTCACCCAGTGCGCGCGCCCGCGCGTCGTGAAGAACAGGATGAAGGCGTGCGTCGACGCGACGAACAGGCGCTCGACGAAGTCCTCGTCGCGCGCCTCCATGCCCTTCACGCCCTTGCCGCCGCGGCGCTGCGCGCGGTACTGCGTCAGCGGGTTGCGCTTGATGTAGCCGAGGTGCGACACGGTCACGACCATGTCCTCCTCGACGATCAGGTCCTCGGTGGTGAGGCCCTCGACGGGGGGACCTAGCTCCGTGCGGCGCGCGTCGCCGTACTTCTCCGAGATCTCCTCGAGCTCGCTGACGACGACGTCGCGGATGCGCTCGTCGCTCTCGAGGAGCGCGCGCAGATCCTCGATGCGCGCGCGGATCTCGGCCAGCTCGTCGAGCACGCGCTGGCGCTCGAGCGCCGTCAGCGAGCGCAGCCGCATCTCGAGGATGGCGTTGGCCTGGCGGTCCGAGAGCCCGAGGCGCTCCATCAGGCGGTCGCGCGCGCCGGCCGTGTCGTCGGCGCCGCGGATGATCGCGATCACCTCGTCGAGCCGCTCCAGCGCGATCGCGAAGCCCTCGAGCAGGTGCGCGCGGATCTGCGCCTGCGCGAGGTCGTAGGTGGCGCGGCGCACCACCACCTCGCGGCGGAAGTCGATGAAGTGCTGGAGCGCCTCCTTCAAGGAGAGCGTCTGCGGGCGCCCGTTGACGAGTGCCAGCAGGTTGACGCCGAAGGTCGTCTGCATCGGCGTCTGCTTGTAGAGCTGGTTCAGCACGACCTCGCCAGGCGCGTCGCGCTTCAGCATGACGACGACGCGCATGCCCTCGCGGTTGCTCTCGTCGCGCAGGTCCGCGACGCCGTCGATCTTGCCCTCCCGCACCAGCTCGGCGATGCGCTCGAGCATGCTGGCCTTGTTGACCATGAACGGGATCTCGGTGACGACGATGGCCGGGCCGCGCCGCGTGTCCTCGAACTCCGCGCGCGCGCGCACGGTCAGCAGGCCGCGGCCGGTGGTGTAGGCCGCGCGGATGCCGTCCATGCCGCAGATCGTCGCCCCGGTCGGGAAGTCCGGGCCCGGCAGCTTCTCGAGCAGGTCGTCGAGCGTGGAGTCGGGCTGCCGCGCCAGCAGCACGAGCGCGGCGACGAGCTCGCGCAGATTGTGCGGCGGGACGTTCGTCGCCATGCCGACCGCGATGCCCGACGAGCCGTTGGCCAGCAGGTTCGGGAAGCGCGTCGGCAGCTCGAGCGGCTCCTGCATGCCGCCGTCGAAGTTCGGGCCGAAGTCGACCGTCTCGCGGTCGATGTCGCGCAGCATCTCCTCGGCGAGCGCGGTGAGGCGCGCCTCGGTGTAGCGGTAGGCGGCCGCCGAGTCGCCGTCGATCGAGCCGAAGTTGCCCTGGCCGTCGACGAGCGGGTAGCGGAGCGAGAAGTCCTGGGCCATCCGCACCATCGAGTCGTAGACGGCCGTGTCGCCGTGCGGGTGGTAGTGCTTCAGCACCTCGCCGACGACGCCCGCGCTCTTCGAGTAGCCGCGCGTGGAGAGCAGGCCTTCCTGCTGCATCGCGTAGAGGATGCGGCGGTGCACGGGCTTCAGGCCGTCGCGCACCGAGGGCAGCGCGCGGCTGATGATGACGGACATCGAGTAGTCGAGGAACGACCGGCGGACCTCGTCCTCGATGTTGACCGGCGGTGATGTCGGGCCGGCCGGCGGTGCGGCGGGCGGAGTCGGAGTGGTTCCCTCGGCCACGATCGCCCTAGATATCGAGGTTCTGGACGTCGAGCGCGTTGCGCTCGATGAAGAGGCGTCGCGGCTCGACGTCGTCGCCCATCAGGGTGGTGAAGGCGTCGTTCGCCTCGTACTCGTCCGGCGCGCGCACCTGGAGGAGCGTGCGCGTGTTCGGGTTCATGGTGGTGTCGGCGAGCTGATCGGGATTCATCTCGCCGAGGCCCTTGTAGCGCTGGATCGAGACGCCCTTCTCGCCGAGCGCGAGCAGCCGCTCGAGCAGCTGCACGGCCGACGCGATCTCCTCGGGCTCGCCCTCGCCGCGCTCGATGCGGAAGGGCGCATGGCCGAGCGCGCGGATGCCCTGCGTCAGCTCGAGCAGGCGCTGGAACTCCGCCGAGCGGATGAACTCGTTGTCGAGCGGCGTGCCGAAGACGACGCCGGCGCGGCGCGTCTCCGCCAGCAGCCGGTGGCCGCCGTGCTCGGGATCGGCCTCGGTCGTCCACGAGACCTGCTCGCCCGGCGCGTCGGGCGCGCCCGACGCGGCGACACGCGCCGCCAGCGCCGGCGCGATCTGGTCGCGCAGCACGGCCGCGTCGTGCAGATCGGCCTCGCGCGGCCGGCCCTCCTGCACCGCGGCGTCGACGACGCGCGCGTCGAGGCGTCGCAGCGCGACGCGGTCGAGCCCGCGCTTGTACTGGCTCGCGAGCCGCAGCAGCGCGCGCAGATCCACTTCGCTGAGCGGCGCCGGCTGGTTCGCCGCGCGCACCTGCGCGCCCGACAGCGCGAGATCGAGCAGGTAGTCCTCGAGCGCGCGCTCGTCCTTGATGTACCGCTCGGCGCGCCCCTTCTTCACCTTGTAGAGCGGCGGCTGCGCGATGTAGAGGTAGCCGGCGTCGATCAGCAGCTTCATCTGCCGGTAGAAGAAGGTGAGCAGCAGAGTGCGGATGTGGGAGCCGTCCACGTCCGCGTCCGTCATGATGATGATCTTGTGGTAGCGGGCCTTGGCGGCGTCGAAGTCGTCGCCGATGCCGCAGCCGATCGCCGTCACCAGCGCCTGGATCTCGGCGGACGACAGCATCTTGTCGAGGCGCGCGCGCTCGACGTTCAGGATCTTGCCGCGGATCGGCAGGATGGCCTGGATCTCGCGCATGCGTCCCTGCTTGGCGGTGCCGCCGGCCGAGTCACCCTCGACGATGAAGAGCTCCGCCTTCGACGGGTCGGTCTCCTGACAGTCGGCCAGCTTGCCCGGCAGGCTGTGGTCCGAGAGCGCGCCCTTGCGGCGCGCCAGGTCGCGCGCCTTGCGCGCCGCCTGACGCGCGCGCGCGGCGTCCTGCACCTTCGCCGACAGCGTCTTCGCCGCGGCGGGATTCTCCTCGAGGTAGTTCGAGAGCTGCTCGTAGACGAGGCCCTCGACGAGCCCGCGCACCTCGCTCGTGCCGAGCTTCGTCTTCGTCTGCCCCTCGAACTCCGGCTGCGGCAGCTTGACCGAGATCACGGCGGTCAGGCCCTCGCGCGCGTCGTCGCCCGAGATGGCCTCGCCGGCGTCCTTGTCCTTGCCGTTCTTGTTCTGCTGCGCGAGGTAGCGGTTGAGCGTGCGCGTCAGCGCGGTGCGGAAGCCGATCAGGTGGCTGCCGCCCTCCACCGTGTTGATGTTGTTGGCGAAGGCGTAGACGCTCTCGTTGTACGACTCGTTGTACTGGAGCGCGATCTCGATCCCGACCTTCACGTCCTTGGTGCCCGACGTGAAGGAGCGCTCACCGGAGAGCAGGATCGGCGGGCGGTGCAGCGGCGCGCGCGCGCGGTTCAGGTGCTCGACGAAGGAGACGATGCCGCCCTCGTAGCAGAAGTCGTGATTCTTCCCGTTGCGCTCGTCGCTGATCTTGATGCGCAGCCCCGCGTTGAGGAACGAGAGCTCGCGCAGCCGCTGCGAGAGGACGTCGAAGTCGAAGTTCGTCGAGGCGAAGATCTGCGCGTCGGGCTGGAACGTGACGCGCGTGCCCGTCTTCTCCGTGGTGCCGATCGCCTCGAGACCGCTCACCGGCTCGCCGCGCTGGTAGGTCTGGCGCCAGACCTTGCCCTCGCGCCGGATCTCGAGCTCGAGCTTCTCGGAGAGCGCGTTCACCACCGAGACGCCGACACCGTGGAGGCCGCCGGAAACCTTGTAGGCCTTGTCGTCGAACTTCCCGCCCGCGTGGAGCGTGGTCATCACGACCTCGGCGGCGGGCCGGCCCTCCGTCGGGTGCTCGTCCACCGGGATGCCGCGGCCGTCGTCGCCGACGGTGACGCTGCCGTCCGCGTGGATGACGACGTCGATCTCCTTGCAGTAGCCGGCGACGGCCTCGTCGACCGAGTTGTCGACCACCTCGTAGACGAGGTGGTGCAAGCCTTCGGGACCGGTGGTCCCGATGTACATCGCGGGGCGCTTGCGCACCGGTTCGAGGCCTTCGAGCACCTCGATGGCACTGGCGTCGTAGCTCACTCGTCGATCTCTGCGTGCGACTTGCGACTTAGGGGGGTGCGGCCTGCCTGAGGTCCGGGTTCGGGCGGGGGGACCGTCGGCGTGGAGGCGCCTGCCGCCGCGCGCGCGGAGAGTAACGGAAGCCTAAGTGTGCGTAAAGGTTCCGTGTTCGCTTCGAGAGCCGCGCAGCTAGAGGCGCATCGGCATGACGACGGCGAGCGAGTCCTCGTCGTCCGTCGGGGCGAGCAGCGCCGGGGAGAGCGGATCGCGGAGCGAGATCCGCACCTCCTTCGCTCCGCACGCCATGACGGCGTCGATCAGGTAGCGGGCGTTGAAGGCGATCGCGAGCGTCGGCCCCGCGTAATCGACGTCGAGCTCCTCGCGCGCCTCGCCGAGGTCGGGGTTGCTGGAGCTGAGCCCCAGACGCCCCTCGCCGAGCTCGAACTTGATGGCCCGGCTGCGTTCGGCGGAGAGCAGCGCCACGCGGCGCAGCGCGTGCTGGAGCGGCTCGGCCGGGATCGCGAGCTGGTGCTGCGTGTCGGCCGGGATCACCTGGCGGTAGTTCGGGAACTCGCCCTCGATGAGGCGCATCACCAGGGTGACGCCACCGCGGCGCGCGAGCCCGCTGTTGCCCTCGAAGCCGAGCTCGACTTCGTCGGCGTCCTCCTCGTCGACGAGGCGCTTCAGCTCCGCGAGGCCCTTGCGGGGGATGATCACACCGCGCTCGAGGCCTTCGATCTGCGTGCCGAGCGTGCGGTCGACGCGCGCGAGGCGATGTCCGTCGGTGGCGACCATGCGGAGCTTGCCCGAATCGGCGAGCCGCTCGAAGAACACGCCGTTCAGGTTGTAGCGGGTCTCGTCGGACGACGCGGCGTACATCGTACGCTCGATCATGTCAGCGAGGACGGCGGCCTGGACCGTGACCGTGCGCTCGGGCGCGATCGTCGGTAGGGTCGGATACTCCTCGGCCGTCGTGCCCGCGAGCGTGAATTCGGCGCGTGCGCAGCGAAGCGTGAGGTACGCGTTCTCGGAAACCTCGATGCGGATCGGCTCTTCCGGGAGCTCGCGCACGATCTCGAAGAGCTTCTTCGCGGAGACGGTGACACCGCCTGCTTTCGCGACCTCGCAGACATGCGTGCTGCGGATGCCTACCTCGAGATCGGTGGCGGCCAGGTCGAGCTGGCTGCCACCTTTCGAGCTCTTCGCCTCGAGCAGCACGTTTGCGAGGATCGGCATGGTGTTGCGCTTCTCGACGATCGTCTGGATGCGCGCGAGACCACGCTGGAACTCAGGCTTCGCAATGTTGAACTTCATGCGAGCTTCTCGTGTCCCTCTTCAGGGTTTCTGGTTGTTCATGAGTTCGTCGTAGTCGTGGAAGTGCGCGCGCACGCGCGACGAAACACCTCGAAGTGCACGTCGCTGCAAAGGTCGTGAGAACGCCACGAGCTGCGTCCGAACCCCCCGAGTGCGTCGGCGGGCGCGGCGGGCTCCCTACCGACGGAGACGGGCGCGATGGTATCACGGCGGCTCCGTCGGAAGGACGTCATATCGCGTGTGGATCGCCACAGAATTCACGGCATCAGCTCGGTGGAAACAACGGCGCCGCGCGGTTGACATCGCCTCCGGCGCACGGCTACTGTCGGCCGCCCTCTAGCCCGGGCGCGCACCGACGGTGTGCCACCGCGTGAGTCTGTAGGTCGCCCATGAAGCGGACGTACCAGCCGAGTCGGATCCGACGGAAGCGCGTGCATGGCTTCCGGGAGCGGATGAGCACGACCGGGGGACGAAACGTGCTCAAGCGGCGGCGCGCCAAGGGCCGCAAGCGGATCGCCGTCTCGATCCCCTCGAAGTAGGTGTCCGGGCCGACCGGCCGTTTCGGACCATCGGAGCGGCTGCTCCGATCGAGTGAGTATCAGCATGTGGCGCAGCAGGGCCGGCGCGCGGTGTCGAACGCGTTCGTCGTGGTGGTCGCGAGGCGCCCTGCACCAGGCTCACCGCGCCTCGGCATCACCGCGAGCCGTCGGGTCGGCGGGGCAGTGGAGCGGAATCGCGTGAAGCGGCGCATCCGTGAGTGGTTCCGCAGGGAGCGGCGTGCCTGGCGCGGTCCGCTGGACGTGTTGGTGATCGCGCGCCGCCCCGCCGTCGAGCTCGCGAGCGGCGAAGTCGGCGAGCGCCTGTCCCGCCTGGTCGCGCGCGCAGCCGAGGAGGCGTGATGGAAGCGCACCGTTCCGTCGCGCAGCGCGTGGTCGGCGGGGCGATCTACGCCTATCAGCTGGCCGTCGCTCCGGTTCTGGGTCCGGCCTGTCGGTACGAGCCCAGCTGCTCGCGCTACGCCGCCGAAGCCGTCGAGCGGCACGGTGCGTTGCGTGGAAGCTGGCTGGCGGTCCGGCGCCTCTGCCGCTGCCATCCCTTCGGAGGATGCGGCTTGGACCCCGTCCCCTAGGGAGCGCGATGGACCGAAATCTCCTCCTCGCGTTCGCCCTCTCCTTCCTCGTCCTATCTCTCTGGAGCATGTGGACGGCGGATCGCCGTCATGTCCCCCAAGGGAACATGCCCGCGATCGAGCAGCCTGCGCCGGCGCAGTCGGGCGAGCCCGGTTCGGCGCCTGGCAGCCAGCCGTATCCAGAGCTGCCCGACGCGCAGCCGGCTCCGGCAGCGGCTCCCGAGCTGCCGAACGAGACGGCGCCGGCGGAGGCCGAGGTGTCGGCAGAGCGGATCGAGATCGACATGCCGTTCTACCGCGCGCACCTGAGCTCGCGCGGAGCCGTGCTCGAGGGCTGGGAGCTCGAGAAGTACACCGATCACGGCGGCGCGCGGATTCAGATGATTCCGAGCGAAGGTCCGGCGAGCACGCTCGCGGCGACCCCGTTCCGCGAGCTCGGCGTCGGCGATCTCTCGCAGGTCGACTGGCAGATCGAGAAGAGCGACGCGACCGGCGCGGCCTTTCACGTCGCGCGTGGAGGCGTGGACCTCCGGAAGGCCTGGACGTTCGATCCGGATACCTACGCCTTCCGACTTGCGATCGAGGTCGCAAATCACTCGCCCGCCGCCATTTCCCCGCGATTCCTCGTGGATTGGCCCGCGCAGGTCCGCCACGAGCAGGACTTCGTCGACCAGGCACTGGCGGCGCTGCATGACGGGAGCGTGGTCCTCCACCCGCTCGCGGGCATCGGCGCGCCCGGGTTCTTCGGGTCGCTCATCGGACGCCAGCCGGTGCGCGAGTACCCGCCGATGCTGGGTGAGATCGACTGGACCGGCTTCCAGACGACCTACTTCCTCGGCGCCATCTTGCCCGACAATCCCTCCCAGGCGCGCGCGCGTTTCATCGTGCTCGAGACCTCGAAGGCCGGTGCCGCGCAGCTCTTCTTCGATCCGGTCCAGCTCGCGCCGGGCCAGAGCATCTCGCGCGAGTTCCGCGGCTATATCGGACCGAAGGAGGCGGAGCGCCTCGCGTCCCTCGGCGGTGGCGCGGAGATGTCCATCGATCGCGGCTATCGCTGGGTCGCGCCGCTGACCCGCGTCTTCTCGTGGCTGCTCCACGCGCTCTACAGCGTGATCCCGAACTACGGCGTCGCGATCATCCTGCTGACGATCCTGGTCCGCCTCGTCACGGCGCCGCTCACGGTGCGACAGATGCGCTCGATGGAGCGCCTGCGCCGGGTGCAGCCGCGCATGAAGGAAATCCAGGAGAAGTTCAAGGACGATCGCCAGAAGCAATCGGAGGAGCTGATGAAGCTCTACCGGCTGGAGAAGGTGAATCCGCTCGGCGGCTGCTTCCCGATGCTGCTCCAGCTGCCCGTCTTCATCGGGCTCTTCTACGCGCTGCGAAGCAGTCTCGAGCTCCGCCATGCGCCGTTCTTCGGCTGGATCAACGATCTGTCGGCGCCGGATCTTCTCTTCACGATCCCCGGCGTGAACCTGCCGGTGCGCGTGCTGCCCATCGTCATGGGCGTCACGATGTTCTTCCAGCAGAAGATCACGCCCATGCAGACACCGGATCCGACGCAGGCGCGCATGATGATGATCGTGATGCCCATCATGATGACGGTGCTCTTCTATCAGTTTCCGTCGGGGCTGGTGCTCTACTGGATGCTGAGCAACGTGCTCGCGATCGGTCACCAGCTCTGGATCGGGCGGAACATGGGACCGCCCAGCCCGCCCGGCCGAGCCGTTCCTGCGGCGGCGGCCTAGGGTCCGAACCAGTTCTCATTCTCGCGCTGCGCACGCGCATTCGGAGGAAGACATGTACGAGGCTCGCAACGAGGCCCACGAGTTCATCGGCGACGATCGCGCGGAAGCCGTGCGCAAAGCCGTCGCATTCTTCGGGATCGACGAGGAGGGGCTGACCGTCCGCGCCCTCGACGGCACGACGGTGTATGGCCTCTCGGGTCGGACGGTCGTGGTCGCGGTTCCGAAGAACCGCGCGCCGGTTCGCCGCGCGGAGAGTGCTGATCGAGGCGAACGCGGAGAGCGTGGAGAGCGTGGAGACCGGGGCGAGCGGGGTGAGCGCGGACGCCGCGATCGCGGGCGCCGCGATCGTGAGGACGGACGCCGCGGCGAAGGGCGACGCGACGACCGCCGCGACGGCGGCTCGCGATCGTTCGAAGCGATGCCGCCCGCTGCGCCGGTCGAGCGAACCGAACCTTCGGTGGGAACGGCCCGAGGTGTGCTCACGGAGATCGGTGAGTTCGTGAAGGGGACGATCGAGCGCCTCGATCTGGGCAGCTTCGAGATTGGAGAGAGCGAGGACGACGAGGTCCGCGCGTTCGAGGTGACGGGGGAGGCCGCGCGCGCGCTGGCCGGCGGCGACGGGCGCACGGTCGATGCGCTGGCGCTGATCGTCAACCAGGCCGCGCAGAAGAGCGACGAGAACGCCAAGAAGGTTGTACTCGACGTCGAGGGCAACACCGAGGCGCGCGAGGGATTCCTGACCCGGCTCGCTCAGCGCGCGGTCGCGCGCGCACGCGACGCGGGTCGCGCGATTGCGCTGGATCCGATGAACGG
>DASUFZ010000065.1:0-12369 GCA_036274295.1 Myxococcota bacterium | reverse complement strand
CCGTCGCCCGCGACGAACGCGCGATCCTGGAGGTGCTGCTCGAGCACGGCGGCCATCTCGCTGAAGTCGCGTCCGGCCAGCGCGATGTCGGCCGGCGAGCGGTCGGCCTCGGGATACAGGTTGCGGTGACGCGCGATGCGCCAGAGCGGCTGCTCGAGCTCCGTCGCGGCGAAGAGCGCCCAGCGCAGCACCTGCGAGCGCATGCGCGGATCGCGCGGCAGCAGGCCCTTCTCGGGGTACTTCTCGCCGAGGTAGAGCGCGATCGCGACCGACTCCGGGACGACGATGTCGCCATCGACGAGCACGGGGATGCGGCCGGCGGGGTTGATCTTCAGGAACTCGGGGCGCTGGTGCTCCTTCGCCTGCAGGTTCACGGGGATCGACTCGAAGTCGACGCCGAGCTCCTGCAAGGTCCAGCGCGCGCGCAGGGAACGGCTGGGACCGAATTCGTAGAGGCGCATGGGGTGATCTCCTTCACCCTCATGACGATCGAGCGGGCGCGACTTCGACAGGTCAGCGCGGGCGCGCGCGCTCGCTCGCCTCGCGGAAGCTGCGGCGCGCGGCCTCGAGATCGAAGGGGCGCTCGCGCAAGGTCTCCGGGTCCCACTCGCTGCGCGGCGTGCCGAAGAAGTCGCCGCCGTAGATGTGGATCGCGCCCGTGAGCCGCGGGATCGGGTTCGTCACCGAGTGCACCGCCTCGACGGGCAGGCCGAAGACGTCGCGCTCCTGGAGCGACGTCGCGCCCTTTGCCGCGACGCGCTCGCCCGTCCGCCGCCACAGGATGTTGTCCTCGCGGCCCGTGTAGACGCCGATCGACGCCCACATCGCGTGCTCGTGCGGCAGCAGCAGCATGAACGGCGGCCACACCACGTTGATGATCGTGAGGTCGTCGGACTGGAGGATCGGGTGGATGCCCGCCTCCTTCGGCTCGCCGATGCCGGCGAGGACCGCGCGCGGCTCGGAGACGGCGCGGCGCAGCACTTCCTCGACCGCGCGCTGACCGCTCTCCCGGCTCGCGCGCTTCACGTCCTCGATGAAACCCTGGAGGTCGAACGAAGCCACGCGGATCTCCTGGATGCGGCGATCCTCGCGATACCCTGCGCCCGTGTCAATCGCGTGGACGAGGCGCCGTGCCGCGCTCGTGCTCGTCGCCGTCGCCTTCACGGGTGCCGCCGCCGCGCCGTGGTGGCTCGGGGCCGCGCTCAGCGCACCCGCGCCGCGCGCGCTCGGGCCGCCGCCCGCCGGACTCGGCGATGGCGTCGAGGCGGTCGTGTTCCCGAGCGATTCCGGCAGCGCAATCCACGCGTGGGTCGTCCCGGGCCGCGCCGGCTGCGGCGCCGTGGTGCTCGCGCACTCGGTCCGCTCCAACCGGCTCGAGCACGTCGGCCGCGCCGCGCTCCTCCGCCGCGCCGGCTTCGCTTCGCTGCTCTTCGACGCGCAAGCGCACGGAGAGAGTCCGGGAGAGCGCATCACCTTCGGCCATCGCGAGGCGCTCGATGCACGCGCCGCCGTCGACTGGGTGCACACGCGACTTCCCGGCGAGCAGGTCGGCTACCTGGGAGTGTCGCAAGGCGGTGCCGCGGCGCTGCTCGGCGCTTCGCCGCTCGCCGTGGACGCGCTCGTGCTCGAGGCCGTCTACCCGACCTTGCGCGAGGCGGTCGCCGCGCGGATCGCGATCCGCCTCGGCCCGCTCGCGCCGGTCCTCGCGCCGCTGCTCCTCCTCCAGGTCCGCGCGCGGCTCGGCGTCGATGCGGACGCGATCGCGCCGATCGAGGGCATCGCGCACATCGCCGCGCCGCTCCTGCTGATCGCCGGCGAGGACGATCGCCACACGCCGCTGGCGCAGTCGCAGCGCATGTTCGATGCGGCGCCCGAGCCGAAGAGCCTGTGGGTCGTCCCCGGCGCGCAGCACGTCGATTTCGAGCGGGCCGCGCCCGAGGACTACGCGCGTCGCGTACTCGAGTTCCTCGCCGCGTCGCTGCGCGAGAACGGCGCCTGCGGCGTTCTCCCCGCCGGCTCCTAGGCCGCCGCCGCCGCGCGCAGCTCTTCGTCGAGAGCGCTGCGGATCGCGCGGATGGCCTGCTCGTTGACGCGCGCGCGCGTCGCGACGTAGCTCGGCATGTCGAGCGCGCGCAGGCGCTGCGCCTCCTCGCGCGCGGCGGCGTCGAGCTCGCCGGCGGGCAGGACGCGGTCGAGGTAGCCGACGCGCACGGCGTCGTCGGGCGCGAACATCATGGCCGCCGGGACGCGCGCGAAGCCCGCCGCCGTCAGGCGGTGTCGCGCGAGCTCGACCGCGAACTTCGGCACGGTGAGCCCGATGGCGGTCTCGTTCATGCCGATCTTCCACGCGCCCGCGGTGCCGAGACGCACGTCGGCCGCCAGCATGAGGAACGCGCCCGCGGGATACGCGTGGCCCGTGCAGACCGTCAGCACGGGGCGCTGGAAGGCGAGCAGGCGCAGCACCAGCTCGGCGCCGGCGCGCACCATGGAGACGCCGGCCGCCGCGCCGCGCTGGAAGGTCTTCAGGTCGAAGCCGGCCGAGAATATGCCGTCGCGCCCGCGCAGCACCACGACCGCGCTCGCGCGCTCGGCCTGATCGAGCGCCTCACCCAGCTCGGCGATCATCTCCGGCGACAGCGCGTTCACCTTGCCGTCGTCGAGCGTGATCCAGGCGATGCCGTCCTCGATCGCGAGCTTCGTCCTCGTTCCCATGCGCGTGGCCTCTCGACGGGCGCAGCGCGCACGATATCCGCACACGGGCGCCGCCGCGAGCGCGCGAGGCGGACTCGGGGTCACGGGCGGCGCTACCGTGGCGTCATGTCGCAGGTCGGCGGAACGGTGCCGATGCAGCCCGGGCAGGTGGCCGAGGCGGCGGGGCTGCTCGCCAGCGCGCTCCACGACGATCCCGCCTACGCGTTCGTGTTTCCGAGCAGCATGCGCGCCGGCGTGCTCGAGGAGTTCTTCCGGCGGCACCTGTCCAACCACGTCCCGCACCGCTGCTCGTTCGTGCACGCGGGCACGCGCGGCCAGGTCGAATCGACGGTCACCTTGCGCCCGCCCGGCGGCGTGCAGCTCTCGCGCTTCACCTTGCTGCGCGCCTTCGTCCCCTTCGCGCTCGGGCACGGCACGCGCGTGCTCGGCCGTATGTCGCAGCTCCAGCACCAGTACGAGGCGTACGAGCGGCGGGCGGTGGACGGCAAGCCCTACTGGCACGTCCACATGATGGGCGTGCTCCCGGAGCTCCAGGGCAAGGGCATCGGCGGCGCGCTGCTCGACGACGTGCTCGCGACGACGCGCGGCACGCGCGAGCCGATCGTGCTCACCACGCACAAAGAGATCAACGTCCGCTTCTATCGGCGCGCCGGCTTCGAGGTGGCGTTCGAGGAGGAGGTCCCGCTGCCGGCGTCTCAGCCGTATCGCGTCTGGTGCATGCGACGCGATCCGTGAGGGAGGAGATCCCATGACGAGCGAATGCCTGCTGTGGGCCGCCGCTGCGCTGCTGCTCGCGTCGCCCGCGGCGGCGCAGATCGAGAACGAGGACGGCTGCGAATACAACCGCGAGATCTATCCCGAGGGCACGCAGATGTGTCAGAGCGGGGACCTCGTGCGCTGCGAGGACGGCGCCTGGTCGGATATGGGCGACTGCCCCGACGAGCCGATGCCGTCGCCGAACGTGGGCGGCGGAGACGTCGACGAGGACGAAGAGGGAGAGGACTGACATGTCCGAGCACAAGGCCACCATCTCCTGGCAGCGCGGCGACCGCGAGTTCACCTATGACACGTACTCGCGCGATCACACCTGGCGCTTCGACGGCGGCGTCGAGATCGCGGGCACCGCGGCCCCCGCCTACCTCGGCAACCCGAAGCACGTCGACCCCGAGGAGGCGTTCGTCGCGGCCGTCGCGAGCTGCCACATGCTGACCTTCCTCGCGGTCGCGGCGCGCAAGCGCATCGTCGTCGACAGCTACGAGGACGAGGCGGTCGGCCACCTGGAGAAGAACGACGCCGGCAAGCTCGCGATCACGCGCGTGACCTTGCGGCCGCGCGTCCGCTTCGGCGGCGCGAGCGCGCCGACGCCGAAGGACATCGCGCAGCTCCACCACCTGGCGCACGAGAACTGCTTCATCGCCAACTCGGTGCGCACCGAGATCGAGGTGGAGCCCGCCTGACGCCGAGGTCGCCGATGAAGCCCCTCGAACCGATGCGCTGCCCCACCTGCTTCGGCCCGCTCGTCTCGCAGCCGGGCCGCCACGGCATCGTCTGGGTGTGCGGCACCTGCGTGGCCGGCGCGACGACGATCGGCGTGCTGCGCCACGTCGCGCCGAAGGCCTTCATCAACCATCTGTGGCAGGCGGCGCGCCTGCACGGCTCGCTCTCGGCGAAGGCCTGCCCCTCGTGCACGCAGCCGCTCCTCGAGCTGCGCCCGCCGCAGGTCGTGATCGAGCCGGCGCTCGACGTCTGCACCCGCTGCTTCCTGATCTGGATGGAGCGCGCGACGCTCGAGACCCTGCGCGTGCAGCCGCCGCGCCCAGCGGCGCTCCCGGCTCCAGCGCGCCTCGGCGCGGGCGCGTCCGGCGAGGCGGCGGAAGGCCAGCGCGCGCTCCTCGGCGGCGCTGCCGGCGCCATCCTCGACGCGCTCGACCGGCTTCCCTGAGCCCATCCGGGCGAGTCTTCGCACGCACACGCGTGGTAGTGTCGCGGCGATGTCGCTCGAAGCCTGGCTGGCCTTCTGCCTCTTCGAGACGGTCCTCTGCTTCACGCCGGGACCCGCGGTGCTCTACGTCGTCTCCGTCGCGCTGACGCGCGACGCGCGCGCCGGCATGGCCGCGGCGCTCGGCATCCTCGTCACCAACGCCTGCTACTTCGCGATCTCGGCCACCGGCGTCGCGGCGCTGATCCTGGCGTCGGGACGGCTCTTCGAGGCGCTGAAGTGGATCGGCGCCGGCTACCTCGTGTGGGTCGGCCTGCGCATGCTCTTCTCGCGCGGCGTCCCCGCCGGCACGCCCTCGACGCAGCGCGTGCAGCGCGCCTTCCTGCGCGGGCTCGTCGTGCAGGGCGCGAACCCGAAGGCGCTGGTCTTCTTCGTCGCGCTGCTGCCGCAGTTCGTCGACCCCGCTGCGCCCGTCGCGTGGCAGATGCTCGTGCTCGGCGCGAGCTCGACCTTGATCGAGTTCTTCGTGCTCGCGCTCTACGTCGCCTTCGCGGTGCGCGCGCGACGGCTCGCCGGCGCGCGCCTCGCCGGACCGCTCGAGCGGCTCGGCGGCGGCTTCCTCGTCGCCGCCGGCGCGCGTCTCGCCATGCTGCGCAATCCTTGACCGCGCATGCGCCGCGCCCTCCTGTTCGCGCTCCTCGCGCTCGTCGCGCTCGGCGTCGTCACCTACATCGCCGGCGAGCAGACCGAGGTCGTGCGGCTGCGCACCTTCGACGAGCACGGCGAGCCCTTCGAGACGAAGATGTGGGCGGTCGATTACGACGGCGACGTCTTCGTGCGCGTCGCCAATCCGCAGCGCCACTGGTACCGGCGCCTGCTCGCGAACCCGAAGGCGGAGCTGCTGCGCAACGGGAGCGTCACGCCGGTCGTCGCGGAGCCGAGCGAGGATCCTGCGCTGCGCGCGGCCGTCGACGCCAGCTTCCACGCGAAGTACGGCATCGTCGACGGGTGGTACGGTGTGCTGCTGCGCCGCAACCCAGTGCCCGTGCGGCTGCGCACCCCGCAATGAGCGCCCGCCTCGTCGACCTCAGCCACGCGATCGAGCACGGCCTGCGCACCTATCCGGGGCTGCCGGAGCCGACGGTCGGCGCCTTCCTCACCCACGACGGCTCGCGCGGACGTTATGCGCCGGGGACGGAGTTCCACATCGGGCGCATCGAGATGGTCGCCAACACGGGCACGTATCTCGACTCGCCCTTCCACCGCTGGCGCGACGGCGCCGACGTCTCGGCACTGCCGCTCGAGTCGCTGGCGGACCTGCCCGGGCACGTCGTCGACGCGCCTTCCTCCGGCCGGCGCATCGACGTCTCTTCCCTCCCGGCCGGCGATCTCTCCGGCTGCGCCGTCCTCTTCCGTACCGGCTGGTCACGCCACTGGGGCACGCCGCGCTACTTCGAAGGCCATCCCTTCGTCGCTGGAGAGGTGGCGGCGCGGCTCGTCGCGGCGCGCGTCGCGCTCGTCGGCATCGACTCGCTCAACATCGACGACACCGAAGGCGGAGAGCGCCCGGTGCACAGCGCATTGCTCCGCGCGGGCATCCCGATCGTCGAGCATCTCACGCGCCTCGACGCGCTGCCCGCCTCCGGCTTCCGCTTCTTCGCGGTTCCCGTGAAGGTCCGCGGCATGGGCACCTTCCCCGTGCGCGCCTTCGCCCGGCTCGACTAGCGAAGCACGCGTTTCCTCCGTCGGAGGGCCGCGAAATTTTCACAGCAGCGAGGTGCGCGCTGTGCTAGAAATCGCCGCCACCCAGTCAGAGGGATTCGAAGTGGCCAAGCGCAGGGACTGGTCGCATATCATCGATCGCTTGAACGCGAGTCCGAGCGGCGAGCTCCGCATCCGCATGGGTTCACCGGGCAGTGCACAGGTCACCCGCTGCCGCCTGCTCGAGGAGTGGAACAACCTCGAGGTCACGACGGTGCGCGAGATCCTGCATCTGCGCCTGAAGAACTCGAAGGGCGCCCGCTAGCCGCGCGATGGATCCGAAGCTCTTCCTCACCGTCTTCGCCACGATCTTCCTGGCCGAGATGGGCGACAAGACGCAGCTCGCGACGATGCTGTACGCCGCCGACGCCAGTCATCCGAAGCTGACCGTCTTCGCCGCCGCCGCGAGCGCGCTCGTCACGGCCGCGGCGATCGGCATCCTCGCCGGCGGCGTCGTCTCCCAGTTCGTGCAGCCGCGCGTGCTCTCGTGGATCGCGGGCGCGGGCTTCGTCGCGATCGGTCTCTGGACGATCCTGCGCGCCTGACGCCATGCTGCGCCTCGCCGGGCCGGGCGACGTCGCGACCCTCGCGGAGTGGATGCGCGAGTTCTACGCCGAGCAGGGCTACCCCTTCGATCCGGCGCGCCACGCGGAGGCGATCCGCGGCCTCGTCGCCGACCCCACGCTCGGACGTCTCTGGTGGATCGAGGACGCCGGCGCGCGCGCGGGCTACGTCGCGCTCTGCTTCGGCTGGAGCCTCGAGTACCAGGGACGCGACGCCTTCGTCGACGATCTCTATCTGCGGCCCGCCTTCCGCGGACGCGGCCTCGGCGCGCGCGTCATGCAGGCCGTCGAGCGCGAGGCGCGTGCGCTCGGCGTGCAGGCGCTGCATCTCGAGGTGGAGCGCGGGAACGAGCCTGCGCGCGCGCTCTACGAGAAGCGCGGGCTGCGCGACACCGGCCGCCAGCTCCTCTCGAAGCGCCTCACGGGCGCATGAGCATGGCGCTCACGGGCGCATGAACGTGAAGTCGGCGTCGGGGTCGAGGTTCTCGGCGGTGAAGACGAGCTGCCGCGCGACGTCCTCGCGCGTGCGCGACCCCAGCCAGATCTCGACTACCTGCTCGAGCAGCAGACGCCCGATCACGTCGCTCGGGATGCCCGCGCGTTCGCCCTCGGCGCGCAACGCGGCGACGTGCCGGGCGACGATCTCGCGATCCGCACTCATCGATGTCCCTCCGCGAGTGCGAGCATGAGCGATGTGGCGCAACCCGGCTAGCGTGCGTGCACGATGACGCCCTGGCCCGCGCTCGCCTGCGCCGTCGCCGTCGCGCTGCTGCTCGTCGCGGAGCGGCGCGGCTCGCGACGGGGCATCTGGATCTGGAAGCCGCTGGCGGCGGCGGCCTTCCTGTGGGCGGCGTGGCAGTGGGGCGCGCTCGAGAGCACCTACGGCCGTCGGATCCTGCTCGGGCTGGCGCTGTCCGCCTGCGGCGACGTGCTGCTGATCCCGCGGCAGCAAGGACCTTCGCTCGCGCTCGGCATCTTCGCGTTCCTGGCCGGACACCTCGCCTACGCGGCGGCGTTCCTGTCGCTGCCGCAGGCGCCCGTCGCGCTCGCGCTGGCGCTGCTCGCCTGCGCGCTGCTCATCTGGCGCGTGGACCGCTGGCTCGCGCCGCACCTCGAGCGGGGCTTCTCGTGGCCCGTGCGTTGCTATTTCGCCGCGATCGGCGCGATGGGCGTGCTCGCGTTCGGCGCCGTCGGCGCAGGCGCGCCGCTCTCCGCCGGCCTCGGCGCGCTCGGCTTCATGGCCTCCGATCTCTCCGTGGCGCGCGAGCGCTTCGTCGCGCGCGGCTTCGTGAACTCGCTCTGGGGTCTGCCGCTCTACTTCGGCTCGCAGCTGCTGCTGGCGTTCAGCGCCGGCACCATCCCGTGATACCTTGCGCCCGCGTGATGCGGTTCTGGCGACGACTCGCGTTCGTGGCTCTGCTCTGCGCGTGCGCGACGTCGTCGCCGGAGGCCCGCTTCGATCCGGTGTCGGCCGATCCGCCGGTCGACGCGGCGAATCCCGCGAAGCTCGCCGAGGACGTCTCGTTCACGAGCGGCGGCGCGCGCATGAACGCGATCCTCTACGAGGCCGCGGGCGCAGGGCCGCATCCGACGGCCATCCTGCTGCACGGCTTCCCCGGCAACGAGCGCAACCTGGATCTCGCGCAGGCGCTGCGCCGCGCCGGCTGGAACGCCGTGTTCTTCCACTACCGCGGCACCTGGGGCAGCGCCGGCGCGTTCTCGTTCGCGAACGTGCTCGAGGACGCCGCCGCGGTGCTCGCGCAGGTGCGCGAGCCGGCCTTCGCGAAGGCGCACCGCATCGACCCGAGCCGCATCGCGCTGATCGGCCACAGCATGGGCGGCTTCGCGGCGCTGCTCACCGCGTCGGAGCACGACGAGGTGGAGTGCGCCGTCTCGCTGGCAGGCGCGAACTTCGGGCTCCTCGCAGTGACGCTCTCCGAGGGCGCCGCCGCCGACGCCACCGCGCAGCGCTTCGAGCAGTGGGGCAGCGGCCCGATCCCCGGCATCTCGGGCAAGGCGCTGATCGCGGATCTGCGCGAGCACGCCGCCGCCTACGATCTGACGAAGCGCGCGCCGGCGCTCGCGAAGAAGCCCGTGCTGCTGGTGGCCGGACGCCGCGACACCGTCGCGCGTCCGGAGCTCCACCACGCGCCGCTCGCCGGCGCCATCGCGGCGCAGCCCGGCGCACGGCTCACACAGATCGTGCTCGACTCCGACCACGCCTTCTCCGACAGCCGCATCGCGCTGGCGCACGGCGTGCTCGACTTCCTGGCGCAGGAGTGCAGGGCCCCGACGGGCTGAGCCGCCGCCGCGTCGGCGCGCCAAGGAGACCGGTCATGGACCTCGCGCAGCACCGCCACATGCCTCCCGTGTCGACCCTGATGACGCCCTTCCCGTACTTCGTGCACCCCGACGAGCCCGTCTCGCGTGTGCTCGCCCTGATGCGCGAGCACGACATCCGACACGTGCCGGTGAAGGAAGAGGACCGCGTCGTCGGGCTCATCTCGGAGACGGACCTGCGCTGGCTGACGAGCCCGCGCGGCGCCTCCGTCGATCCCGAGTCCGTGCGCGTGCGCGAGGTGCCGGTGCCGCCGCCCTACTCCGTCGAGCTGACGGCGCCGCTCGGCCCGGTGCTGCTCGAGATGGCGCGCCTCCACGTCGGCGCGGCCATCGTGCTGCGCTCCGGACGGCTCGCCGGCATCGTCACCGAGACCGACGTGTGCCGCGCGCTCGGCAGCGTGCTCGAGCGCCGCTTCGGGCCCGGCGGCGGAGACGCCGCGTGAGCGCTCCGAAAGAGATCGTCCACTACTTCGACTACAAGAGCCCGTATGCCTACCTCGCGCAGGAGCCGACGCGCGAGCTCGCGCGCGCATGTGGCGCCGCGCTGCGCCTCGTGCCCTACACGCTCGACATCCCCGCGTTCCTCGGGCGCGCCGAGGTGGACGCGCAGGGAAACGTCCTCTCGGAGGAGCGCAACGCGCATCAGTGGCGCCGCGTCCGTTACCTCTACATGGATTGCCGCCGCGAGGCGCGCCGGCGCGGGCTCGTGATCCGCGGGCCGCGCAAGGTCTACGACACGACCCTGGCGCACGCGGCCTTCCTGTACGCGCAGCAGCAGGGCGACGCGCCCGCGCAGGCCTACCACGACGACGTCTTCGCGCGCTTCTGGCGTCACGAGATCGAGATCGAGAGCGAGGGCGCCATCGCGGACGCGCTCGCGCGCGCCGGCGTCGAGCCCGGCGGCTTCGCCGGCTATCTCGCAACGCGCGGGCGCGCCGAGCTCGCGGCGCTCCAGCGCGACGCCGAGGCGAAGGGCGTCTTCGGCGTGCCGAGCTACCTCGTCGGCGACCAGCTCTACTGGGGCAACGAGCGCCTCGAGCGCGTGCGCGAGCAGCTCACGTCCGGAGCGCCCGCGCAGTGACGGTTCGCAGCGAGGATCGCGACGGCGTGCGCGTGCTCTCGCTCGCGCGCCCGCCCGTGAATGCGATCGACTTCGCGCTCGTGCGCGCGCTCGGCGCCGCCTTCGAGAGCGCGGCCGACGCGCGCTGCCGGGCGCTCGTGGTGACCGGCATCCCCGGCGTCTTCTCGGCCGGCATCGATACGAAGCGCCTCGCCGGCTACGACGCGCGCGAGCGCGCGGAGATGCTGCGCGGCGTGAACCGCACCTTGCTCGCGCTCTACGCGCTGGAGAAGCCCTGCGTGGCGGCGATCTCGGGGCACGCGCTCGGGGCGGGGCTCGTGCTCGCGCTCGCCTGCGACGCGCGCATCGCGGCTGCGGGCGCGTTCCGACTGGGCCTCACGGAGGCGGCGGCGGGCGTGCCCTTCCCCGCCGGCCCGCTCGCGGTCGTGCGCGCCGAGCTCGCGCCGGAGACCCTGCGCCGCCTCGCGCTCTCGAGCGCGGCGCTCGCGCCGGACGCGCCGGCGCTCGCCGGCGTCGTGGACCGGGTCGTGTCCGCCGAGAGCCTGCTCGGCGACGCCGTCGCGCACGCGCGCGAGCTCGCGGCGCAGCCGGCCTTCGCCGCCGTGAAGCGGCAGCTGCGCGGCGACACCGTCGCGCGCATGCAGAGAATCGTCGAGCGCGACGACGAGCCGCTGCTGGCGGGCTGGACCTAGCGATCCGTGAGCGCCATCCCCATCGCGTCGTAGCGCGAGCCGGCGGCGGCGCCGGGCGGCAGCGCGCGGTCGATGTGCGCGAGGTCCGCGGCGGAGAGCTTCAGGTCGGCGGCGCCGGCGTTCTCCTCGAGATACTTGCGCCGCTTGGTGCCGGGGATCGGGACGACGTGATCGCCGCGCGCGAGCAGCCACGCGAGCGCGAGCTGACCGGGCGCGCAGCCCTTCTCCGCGGCGAGCTCGCGCACGCTCTCGACGAGCTTCTGGTTGCGCTCGAAGTTCGCCTTCTCGAAGCGCGGCGTGCGGCGGCGGAAGTCGTCGGCGCCGAGCTCGTCGAGGCTGCCGATCTTCCCGGTCAGGAAGCCGCGCCCGAGCGGGCTGTAGGCGACGAACGCCGCGCCGAGCTCGCGGCACGCGTGGAGCATGCCGCCCTGCCGCTCGGGCTCGCGTGTCCACAGGGAGTACTCGCTCTGCACGGCCGAGATCGGATGCACGGCGCTGGCGCGCCGCAACGTCTCGACCGAGCACTCCGAGAGCCCGAGCGAGCGCACCTTGCCCGCGCGCACGAGCTCCGACATCGCGCCGACGGTGTCCTCGATCGGCACGGCCGGATCGACGCGATGCTGGTAATAGAGATCGATGCGCTCGACGCCGAGGCGCGCGAGGCTCGCATCGCAGGCCGACTTCACGTAGGCCGGGTCGCCGCGGATGCCGATCGGCTTGCCGTCGGCGTCGCGCACGAAGCCGAACTTCGTCGCGAGCACGACCTTGTCGCGCGCGCGCCGCTCCTTCAGGAAGGCGCCGATCATGCGCTCGTTGTGGCCGGTGCCGTAGGCGTCGGCCGTGTCCCAGAAGGTCACGCCGATCTCGATGGCGCGCGCCAGGGTCGCGCTGTTCTCGGCGTCGTCGGCCTTGCCGTAGAACTCGGACATGCCCATGACGCCGAGGCCGATCGCCGAGACCTGGATCCCGCTGTTGCCGAGCGCTCGCGTGTGCATGTTCGTCTTCCTCCGTGCCCAGGCTATCACGCGCGCGCAACGCAGCGGTTCAAGCCAGGCGCGCGCAGGGTCGATCAGTCCCTCGTGACCGTCGCGCTTCGCCCCCGCATGTCCGTCGGGACGCCACAGCACTTCCGCTGGCTGCGCGGGATCGTGTGGACGGTGCTGGCGCTGAACGTCGCCGACGCGCTCTTCACCCTGCTCTGGATCCGCAGCGCGCTCGCCAGCGAGGCCAACCCGCTGCTGCGCGAGCTCGCGCACGGGGACCCCATCCTCTTCGTGGCGG
>DASUFZ010000064.1:0-3808 GCA_036274295.1 Myxococcota bacterium | reverse complement strand
CGGACTCGTCGTGGCGGCGGTCGTACTGGTGGCGGATGTGTCCCTGCCATGTGTAGAGGCCGCGGGCCGTGGCGGAGAGCCAGCGCGTGAGCGCGAAGCCGGCCCAGCCGGTCGCCTGGAAGACGTCGCCGAGCGCGTAGCCCGAATCGTTCTCGTCCTCGAGCCGCACGGTGCCCGAGAGCTGCGCGCCGAACGAGAGCCGCCGCCACGCGCCGTTGTAGGTGAGGCTCGGCAGGAAGTCCCACGTGCCGCTGCCGAGCTGCATGCCGTAGTGCGTGTAGGCGTCCTCCTGCTGGTGGCTGCGGTCGGTCTTCTCGTCGACCTTGCCGGTCGGCGCGCTGAGGCCGAGGCCCGCGTGCAGCTCGTGGCCCGGCGCCTCGAGCACCTCAACCAACGCAAACATCCCCGTGTCGCCGACGCCGCCCGATTCGTGATCGTGGGAGCTGTGCTGCGGGTCTGGCGCTTCGCTGTCGAGCGGGCGCACATCCATCTTCAGGGCGACGAACGACGGCATCAGCATCAGGTTCAGCCACGAGGTGGCCGCGTACGAGACGTCGACCATGATCATCTGCATGGTCATCGTCTTCGGCGCGGTGACGCAGGGGATGTCGTCGCAGCCGCGCGCCGCGATCTCGTCGTCGTCGGCAGAGCGCGTGCCGCGCAGCACGTCGCCGTCCTGGCGTGCGTAGCCGTAGCGCAGGCCGAACATCCAGTCGCCCGGGGTGTCGAGCATGTGCCCCAGCATCACTCCGGCCGGCGCCAAGTCCGTGTGCGCGTGCACCATCGCATGCTCGGCTTCGGCGTCGCCCTCCGCCTCCGCCGCCGCGAACGCCGCCAGTGCCGACGTGTCGAAGCGCAGCCCCGCGGAGAGCACGTAATAGTCGAAGTCCGCGTAGTCCCCTTCGCCGCCGCCGCCGAGCTCCCAGTCGCCGCGGTGCCAGGCGTACTCGAAGCCGCCGTCGAGCACGATGCCCCGCGCGAAGCGCAGGCTGAGGGTCGCGCCGCTCGAGAGCGAGCCGAAGCCCGAGAGCCGCGCGTCGCTCGAGAAGTGCGACGGCAGCAGCGACGGATCGAAGGGCGTGATCGAGAGGATGTCGCCGCTGTCGGGATCGGTGACGATGGTGCGGTAGGCCTGCTGCGAGATCAGGTACGGCTCGTAGAAGTCGGCCTGGCTCTGCGAGTAGAAGCGGATGCGCGGCGTGAGCGTGAATCCCCAGCCGAGCGGCTGGCCCCAGCTCGCCTCGAAGGTGTGCGCGTCGATGCCCCAGTCGTCGGCGTAGAAGCCGTACGAGAGCTGGAGCGCGGCGTCGAGCGGCGAGACGTACTGCACGAGGCGCGCGTCGGCGCTCCACTGGTTGCGCGAGTTCGGGCGCTGCTCGAGCAATGCGTGCACCTGCGCGTAGGAGCCGCCCGGCGGCGCCTGTCCCTGCTGCGCGGGATCGATGAACGCGACCTCCACCACCTTGTACGGGTTCTCGAGGAAGCCCGAAGCGCGCGCGTAGCCGAAGCCGACCTTCACCAGGGTGTTGCGGTTCAGGATGCGCGAGAGCGCGAGCCGCAGACCGACCTCGTCGCTGTCGCCCGAGAGCTTGCGGTTGCCGGTCGACGAGAAGACCTCGACGTCGTCGTCGTAGGCGCTGGTGTCGATGTACGGGACCGCGTCCGGATCGAGCAGCGCGTCCGTCTCGTTGTGCGTGTAGCTGGTAGAGGCCTCCAGGCGAAAGCGCCCCTGGTCGAACTCCCAGGCGCCGCCGAGCTCGCCGAAGGCCGACTCGTAGTCGCTCTCGAGCGAATAGCCGCCTCCGAGCGAGAGCTCGAGCGGCCGCTCCTCGAAGGCGTAGCCGAGCGTCGCGCCGAATTGCTGGCGCGTTTCGGGGGAGGCGGAGGCGAGCGTGTGGACGAGCGAGGTGTCTGCGCTGCCCGGCTCGCCGAACTCGTCGAGGCGCAACGGGTGGAGGCGCCCGTCGAAGAACAGATCCCCCTCGATGAACGGCGTCGCGCCCGAGACACCGTCCGGCGACGTCGGCCGGTTGCCGCCCATGACGAGCGGCGCCGTGGTGACGGGCGTCGCGCCGGACCACGTGTCCTGCTCGTACATGAAGGCGAGCGACCAGCGGTCGATCAAGGAGAAGCGCGCCTCGGCCATCAGGTTGTCGGCGCGGATCGGGTCGAAGGCGCTGTCGACGCCGGAGAGATCGCGGTCGTCCTCGGTGTAGCGCCCGTACTGGAAGGAGACCTCGTCGTCTTCGGCGCCCTGTGCGCGTCCCGGCGCGAGACCCGGCAGGGCCAGCGCGGCGGCGGTCAGCGCGCGGAGCGAGGGGCTCCGCGGCGCGGCGATCCATCCCCTAGTCGCAGCCACAGCCGCCGCCCGCGCCGATCGTGCCGCCGGCAGCCGCCTCGCGGCTCGCATGGACGTGATCGCGGAGCGCGCGCTGCAGCGGATCGGGGTCGAGCGCCATCTGTGGCTTCGCGAGCCGGCCGCGCTCCCACGGCGCGACGGACGTGCACGCCGTCGCGCTCGCGGCGAGCGCGAGCAGCAACGCCGGCGCGAGCACTCTCAACGCGCGGCCTCCGGCGACACGTCCTCTTGCAGCAATGACTCGACCCGCGCGCGCAGCGCCTCGCTCTCGCTGGCGCGGAAGCCGCGATGGACGTAACGGATCACGCCGCGCCGGTCGACGAGCACCGAGGACGGCAGCGCCTCGACGCCGAATGCGCGCGGGCAGCGGCCCGTCGGATCCGCCGTCTGCTCGAAGGCCGCTGCGTAGCGCGCGAGGAACGCCTGCGCGTCCTCCGGCTCCTCGTCGAGATTCACGCCCACCACGTCGAGCCCGCGCGCGCGGAAGTCGCGATCGAGCGCGATCAGGAACGGGAACGACTGCGCGCAGGTCGTGCACCACGACGCCCAGAAGTCGATCCAGAGGACCTTGCCGCGGTCGGGCGCGAGCGCGATCGGTTGCGCGCCGCCGAGCGAGGTCAGCGCGCAGGACGGCGCGGCACGGCCCACCTGCTCGGCCTCGCGGCTCCCGAGCAGACAGAGCCCGAGCGCGGCACACACGAGTCCGCCGAGTCTTCGCATCGCCGCTTCGGGACCCCCAGGCGGGTCATGACTAGCACCGCGCCGGCGCGCGCTTCAGCGGGTGCGACGAATTGCCGCAGGAGGGGGCGTGGCGAGCTTCCGCTGCAACGTGCGCCGGTGCAGGCCGAGCAGGCGCGCGGCCTTCGAGACGTTGCCGTCGCAGTCGGCCAGCACGCGCTGGATGTGCTCCCACTCGACCCGGTGGAGCGACGGCACGCTGGCGGCGACCTCCTCGTCCTCGGGACCCTGCTCGAACGCGCGCAGCACGTCGTCGGCGTCGACCGGCTTCGTCAGGTAGTCGAAGGCGCCGCGGCGCACGGCCTCCACCGCGGTGGCGATGCTGCCGTAGCCCGTCAGCACGATGCAGACGATCGCGGGCAGCTCGCGCCGGAGCGCGCTCAGCACGTCGAGCCCGGAGCCGTCCGCCATGCGCAGGTCGATCAGCGCGCGCTGCGGGCAACGCTCGCGCGCGACGTGCACGGCGTCCGCGACCGACGCCGCCTCCGCGACGTCGACCCCGCGCGCGCGCAGCGCCCGCGCGAGCCGCGAGCGGAAGGGTTCGTCGTCGTCGACGAGCAGCATGCGCACGGACTCGGACGCGCTCATGAAGGAATGGGCCACTCGACGTTCGCCGTCGTGCCGGCGCCCGGTGCGGAGTCGAGCCGCAACGTCCCGCCGAGGCGCTCCGCCTGGAGCCGCACGACGAAGAGACCGAGGCCCGTGCCGCGG
>DASUFZ010000063.1:0-11514 GCA_036274295.1 Myxococcota bacterium | reverse complement strand
GCCAGCCCGGCGGCAGCAGGTGGTCGAGGAAGCGCGCGCCGAGCGCGTAGAGATGCTGGCGCGAGAACGTGTCGTCGGGTCCGCTGCGGTGGCTCTCGACGAACACGGCCCGGCTGTGGGCGAGCACCTCGTGCAGGACGCGACCCGGGTCCACGAAGTGGTCGAGGACGTTGAAGAGACCGAAGACGTCGAAGCGCGTCCCCTCGCGCGCCACGTCCTTCCAGTCGATCACGGGCACGCCGACGCTGTCGGACTGGCAGAGCGCGCGGCACGAGGTGTTCAGCGCGCCGCAGTTCGTGCTCCAGAAGAGGCTCGAGGGCTCCATCACGAGGTAGCGCGCCCGGGGCGGCGTCAGCACGGGTGCGATCGGGGCGCGCGTCGTCCGCGCCGGACCGATTCCCTTCGCGCGCATCAGGTCCCGCTTGATGCGGGCAAGCGCAAAGGGCGACGAGCGCTTCTGCGGGACCGCGTACGACTCCCGGATGCGCGCGATGGCGCGCGCCGATTCGTCGGCGCGGTCGCGCTCGCCGGCCTCGAGATCGCGCAGCAGCAGGAACATGCCGGCGAACGGGCAGTTGAGCTCGCCGTACACGCCGATCGGACCGGCACGCTCCTCGAGGAAGGTCCAGATCGCCTGTTGGACCGCGAGCGCGGGTGACTTCTCCGTCGCCTGGATCCAGCGGAGGAAGTTCTCCCAGCCGAGCACGTGCTGGCCGTGACCGACGCCGTACAGCGACGCCATGCCCAACGCGCCCAGCCACGGGTCGCAGTACACCGACGCGCAGCGCTCGCACGCGTGCACCTCGAGGAGATCGTGGAGGTCGGGGGAGGGGACGCCGAGCGTCGAGGCGAGCGCCCGGACGTACGTGTCCTGGCGGGGAGGGCGACGTCGCACCGCACGGCGTTCCGGGAAGCTGCAGACCGGGCACAGCGGATAGCGCCTGAGGATGCCTTCGGCGCTCAAGCGCTCGGCGGTCGTCGTCACGGGCCCTCGCCGCGCATCCTAAGCTTTACGGAGACGCTCCGTCTCGTTATTCTGCCCGCCGTCTCGCGACCCGCGGGGACCCTATCTATAGAGGGCCGCCCGACCCCCCCGAACTCCGCCCGCTGCGGAGGAGCCCACCCCCATGGACAAGCGCACCACGCTCGCCGACGCCGTGGCCGAGCTGCGCGACGGCATGACGATCGGCATCGGCGGCTGGGGCTCACGCCGGAAGCCGATGGCGCTGATCCGCGAGATCCTGCGCTCGTCGCTGCGCGACCTGACGATCGTCTCGTACGGCGGGCCCGACGTCGGCCTCCTCTGCGCGGCCGGCAAGGTGCGCAAGGTCGTGTACGGCTTCGTCTCGCTCGACTCCATCCCGCTCGAGCCGCACTTCCGCAATGCCCGTCAGGCGGGAGCGCTCGAGACGATGGAGATCGACGAGGGCATGTTCCAGTGGGGTCTCCAGGCGGCGGCGTACCGGCTGCCGTTCCTGCCGACGCGCGCGGGGCTCGGCACGGACGTCATGCGCCTCAACCCGCAGCTCCTGACGGTGCGCTCCCCCTACGCGGACGGCGAGGAGCTCGTCGCCATGCCCGCGCTGACGCTCGACGCCGCGCTGATCCACATGAACCGCGCGGATCCATCCGGCAACGGCCAGTACCTCGGCCCCGACCCGTACTTCGACGATCTCTTCTGCATGGCCGCGAAGCGCCGCTTCATGACGTGCGAGAAGCTCGTGCGCAGCGAGGACTTCCTGAAGGAAGGCACCTTGCACACGCTCGTCATCAACCGCCTGATGGTCGACGGCGTGATCGAGACGCCGAACGGCGCGCACTTCACCGAGTGCCCGCCCGACTACAACCGCGACGAGGCCTTCCAGCGCGAGTACGCGAACGCCGCGCGCGACGCCGCCGCGTGGGAGACCTTCGCGAAGAAGTACCTCTCGCTCGACAGCGAGAAGGCGTACCAGGAAGCGGTGCGCAAGCGATGAGCGACGCCTCCCGCGCCGAGATCTGCGCCGCCGCCATCGCGGACACCTTCGCCGGCGACGGCGAGATCTTCGTCTCGCCGATCGGCCTGCTGCCGCAGATCGGCGCGCGGCTCGCCAAGGCGACGTCCGCGCCGGATCTGCTGATGACGGACGGGGTCGCGCCGCTCGTCGCGAACGTGCTGCCGGTCTCGGGCGACGACCGCCCCACGCCGGTCGTCGAGGGCTGGCTGCCGTACCGCAAGGTCTTCGAGCTGCTCTGGTGGGGGCGCCGCCACGTGATGATGGGCGCCACGCAGATCGACCGCTTCGGCAACCAGAACATCGCCTGCATCGGGCCGCACGAGAAGCCGAAGGCCATGCTGCTCGGCATGCGCGGGGCGCCCGGCAACACGATCTCGCACCCGACCAGCTACTGGGTTCCGAACCACTCGAACAAGACCTTCGTGCCGAAGGTCGACGTCGTATCGGGCTTCGGCTACGACCGTGCCGCGCGGCTCGGGCCTGTGACCGCGCGCTTCCACGACATCCGCCGCGTCGTCTCGAACCTCGGCGTCTTCGACTTCGCCACGCCGGACCACTCGATGCGCGTCGCGTCGCTCCACCCCGGCGTGACGCGCGAAGAGGTCGTCGCGAACACGGGCTTCGAGCTCGTGGTCCCGGCGTCGGTGCCGACGACGCGCACGCCGTCCGCGGACGAGCTGCGCTGGCTGCGCGAGGTGATCGACCCGCAGAAGACGCGCGATTCCGAAGTCCGCGCCTAGGCGCGAGAGGCATCCATGGCATTCCGCACGAGCATCGACAGCGGCATCGCGGAACTCGTGATCGACAATCCGCCCGTCAACGCGCTCGGCTCGAAGATGTGGGGCGAGCTGGCGCAGACGATCGAGGGCCTCGGCCGCAATCCCGCCGTGCGCGTGATCCTGATCCGCGCGGAGGGCCGCGGCTTCCAGGCCGGCGTCGACGTGAAGGAGCTGGCGAAGGACGGCTCGCTCATCACCGTCGTGAACCGCGGCTGCTACGACCTCTTCGGCGCCATCTACGACTGCCCCGTGCCCGTCATCTCCGCCGTGCACGGCTTCTGCCTCGGCGGCGGCATCGGCATCGCCGGCGCCAGCGATCTCGTGATCTGCTCGGACGACGCGACCTTCGGCCTGCCCGAGATCGACCGCGGCGCGCTCGGCGCGGCCACGCACGCGATGCGCATGTTCGGCATGCAGATCGCGCGGCGCATGCTGCTGACGGGCGAGCCGGTCGACGCGCAGGAGGCATACCGGCGCGGCGGCGTGCTCGAGATCGTGCCGAAGGCGAAGCTGCGCGACGCGGCCATGGAGCTCGCCGCGAAGATCGCCAGCAAGAGCGCGAAGGCGGTGCAGCTCGCGAAGTGGTCGCTGAACGGCATCGAGCTGCTCGACGTGAAGCAGAGCTACCGCTTCGAGCAGGGCTTCACCTTCGAGCTCTACACCACGCCCGACTCGCAGGAGGCGCGCGACGCCTTCAGCGAGAAGCGCGAGGCGCGCTTCCCGCGCGAAGACGACGGCCGCGGCGACGGAAGCTAGGCGTGGACCTCACCTACACCCCCCGCCAGCAGGCCTTCCGCGCCGAGGTGCGCGCGTGGCTGGAGGCGAACGTGCCGCGCGCGAAGCTCGCGTCGTTCGACACGGCCGAGGGCGCGCGCCAGCACCGCGCGTGGGAGAAGCATCTCGACGCGGCGGGCTACGCGATGGTGCCGTGGCCCGTCGAATACGGCGGCCGCGGCGCGGATCTCCTCGAGTGGCTGATCTTCGAGGAGGAGTACTACCGCGCGGGCGCGCCGCGGCGGATCAACCAGAACGGCATCTTCCTGCTCGGCCCGACGATCATGGAGTACGGCACGCCGGCGCAGAAGGCGCGCTACCTGCCGAAGATCGCGTCGTCCGAGGAGGTGTGGGCGCAGGGCTGGTCGGAGCCGAACGCGGGCTCCGACATGGCGGCCATCGCGACGACGGCGATCCGCGACGGCGACGACTACGTGATCCGCGGTCAGAAGACGTGGGCGTCTCGGGGGGCGTTCGCCGACTGGCTCTTCGGCCTCTTCCGCACGGACCCGGCCTCCGAGCGCCACCACGGGCTCTCCTTCGTGCTGGTGCCGCTCGACACGCCCGGCGTCAGCGTGCGGCCGATCGCGCAGCTCGACGGCGAGACCGGGTTCGCGGAGGTCTTCTTCGACGACGCGCGCGTGCCCGTCGCGAACCGGCTCGGCGACGAGGGCGGCGGCTGGGGCGTCGCGATGTCGACCGCGGGGTTCGAGCGCGGCCTCATGCTGCGCAGCCCCGCGCGCTTCCAGGACACCGCGAAGCGTCTGGTCGAACTCTACCGCGCGCACGCGGAGGAAGTGGACGGCGGCGTGCGCGACGAGGTCGTGCGCTGCGCCATCGCCGCGGAGGCCTACGCGCTGGAGACCTACCGCACCGTCTCGCGCCTGCTCGCGGGCGGCAAGATCGGCGCCGAGGCGAGCCTCAACAAGATCTTCTGGAGCGAGCTCGACATCCGCATGCACGAGCTCGCGCTCGAGATCCTCGGCGAGCGCGCGGATCTCCTGCCCGAGGCGCCCGCCGCGGGCGACGTCGACGGCTGGCTCGACGCGTATCTCTTTTCGCTCTCGGGCCCGATCTACGCGGGCACGAACGAGATCCAGCGCAACATCATCGCCGAGCGCATTCTCGGCCTGCCGAGGTAGGCCGGCCGTGGACTTCCGCTTCGGCGACGACCCGCTGCTCTTCCAGTCGACCCTGCGCGACTTCCTCGCCAAGGAGCACACGCCCGAGGTGCTGCGCGCGCTGTGGGAGACGCCGTCGCGGCGCAGCTCCTCGCTGTGGCAGAAGCTGGCCGCGCTCGGCGTGCCCGGCCTGCTCGTGCCGGAGGCGCAGGGCGGCCTCGGCATGAGCGAGATCGAGGGCGTGCTGCTGCACGAGGAGGCGGGCCGCGCCGCGCTGGCCGAGCCGCTCGTCGCGACCTCCGCCGTCGCCGTGCCGCTGCTGCGCGAGCTCGGCGGCGCGCTCGCCGCGGAGTGGCTGCCGCGCATCGCAGCCGGTGAGGCGCGCGTCGCCGTCGGCCACCCGGCGCTGCGCTTCGTCGAGGACGCCGAGGGCGCGGACCTGCTGCTGCTGCCCCAGGCTGAGTCGCTCTACGCGCTGACGCCTGCCGCGGCGCGCATCGTCGCGCAGCCCGCGAACGACCCGTCGCGCAGGATCGCGAGCGTCTCCTTCGATGCCGCCGCCGCGACGCGCGTGGCGCAGGGCGCGCAGGCAAGCGCGCTGCTCGCCGCCGCGCTCGACCGCGGCGCGCTCGCCTGCGCCGCGCAGGCGCTCGGCGCCTGCGATCGCATGCTCGAGCTCTCCGTCGCCTACACCTCGCAGCGCAAGCAGTTCGGCAAGCCGATCGGCTCGTACCAGGCCGTCAAGCACATGCTGGCGAACGCCAGGGTGAAGCTCGAGTACGCGCGCCCGCTGGTGATGCGCGCGGCGTGGTCCGTCGCGCGGGGCGTGGCGCAGCGCGCGCCGCACGTCTCGATGGCGAAGCTCCAGGCCTGCGAGGCCGCGCGCTTCGCGTCGCGCATGGCGCTCCAGTGCCACGGCGCGATCGGCTACACCTGGGAGCAGGATCTCCACCTCTTCATGCGGCGCGCGGAGTCGCAGGCCCAGGCGTGGGGCCGCGCGCCGTTCCACCTCGCCCGGGTGCGCGCGGCGATCCTCGAGGGATCGCTGGCGATCGGACCGGGCGCCACCTTCGAAGGAGGCTCGTGAACATGGCCGAGGCCTACATCATCGACGCAGTGCGGACGCCCGTCGGCAAGCGCGGGGGAGGGCTCTCGCGCGTCCACTCCGCGGACCTCGGCGCGCACGTGATCTCCGCGCTGATGGCGCGCACCGGCGTCGACCCGGGCGCCGTCGAGGACGTGATCTTCGGCTGCTGCGACACCATCGGCTCGCAGGCCGGCGACATCGCGCGCACCTGCTGGCTCGCGGCGGGCCTGCCGCAGCACGTGCCCGGCGTGACGATCGACCGCCAGTGCGGCTCGTCGCAGCAGTCGGTGCACTTCGCGGCGCAGGGCGTGCTCTCCGGCACGTCGGATCTGATCGTCGCGGGCGGCGTGCAGAACATGAGCATGATTCCGATCTCGTCGGCCATGACCTGCGCCGAGCCGCTCGGATTCAAGGATCCGTTCTCGGGCTCGACCGGCTGGGTCGAGCGCTACGGGCCGGGCGAGGTGTCGCAGTTCCGCGGCGCCGAGATGATCGCGGAGAAGTGGAACATCTCGCGCGAGGACATGGAGCGCTTCGCCTACGAGAGCCACCGGCGCGCGCTGCGCGCGATCGACGAGAAGCGCTTCGAGCGCGAGATCGTCCCCTTCGGCGACGTCGCCGTGGACGAGGGGCCGCGCCGCGACACGTCGCTCGAGAAGATGGCGAAGCTGAAGCCGCTCGCCGAAGGCGGGCGGCTCACCGCCGCCGTCGCCAGCCAGATCTCGGACGGCGCGTCGGCCGTGCTGGTGGCGTCGGAGCGTGCGGTGAAGGCGCACGGCCTGCGCCCGCGCGCGCGCATCCATCACATCAGCGTGCGCGCCGACGACCCGATCCTGATGCTGACGGCGCCGATCCCCGCGACGCGCGTGGCGCTCGAGAAGTCGGGCATGCAGCTCGCGCAGATGGACGCCATCGAGATCAACGAGGCGTTCGCGTGCGTCGTGCTCGCGTGGGAGAAGGAGCTCCGCCCCGACATGGCGAAGGTGAACCCGAACGGCGGCGCCATCGCGCTCGGCCATCCGATCGGCGCGACGGGCACGCGCCTGATGACGACCCTGCTCGGCGAGCTCGAGCGCACCGGCGGCCGCTACGGCCTCCAGACCATGTGCGAGGGCGGCGGCCAGGCGAACGTCACCATCCTCGAGAGGCTGTAGGCGATGGGCATCTGCGACGGACGCGTGGTGATCGTGACGGGCGCCGCGCGCGGCATCGGCCGCGCGCACGCGCTGGCGTTCGCGGCGGCGGGTGCTTCGGTCGTCGTGAACGACCTCGGCGTGTCGCTCGCGGGCGAGGGCGGCGGCAAGGCGCCCGCCGACGAGGTGGTGGCGGAGATCCGCGCGGCCGGCGGCGAGGCCTTCGCGAACGGCGCCGACGTCGCGAACTTCGCGCAGACGAAGGCGCTCCTCGACGAGACGCTCACGCGCTTCGGGCGCCTCGACGTCGTCGTCAACAACGCGGGCTTCGTGCGCGACCGCATGTTCGTCTCGTGCGGCGAGGACGAGTGGGACGCCGTGCTGCGCGTGCACCTGAAGGGCCACTTCTGTCTCGCCCGCCACGCGGCCGAGCACTGGCGCAACGAGTCGAAGGCCGGGCGCGCGCCCGACGCGCGCATCATCAACACGAGCTCGGGCGCGGGGCTCGCCGGCAGCGTCGGCCAATCGGCCTACTCGGCCGCCAAGGCGGGCATCGCCGCGCTGACCCTCGTGCAGGCCGCGGAGCTGGCGCGCTACGGCGTCACCAGCAACGCGATCGCGCCATCGGCGCGCACGCGCATGACCGAAGACGTCTTCAAGGACATGATGGCGAAGCCGGCCTCCGGCTTCGACGCGATGGCGCCCGAGAACATCTCGCCGCTCGTCGTCTGGCTCGGCTCAGCCTCCTCGCGCGGCGTCACGGGGCGGATGTTCGAGCTGGCGGGCGGCAAGCTCTCGCTCGCGGATGGCTGGCAGCCCGGCCCGGCCGTCGACAAGAGCTCGCGCTGGGAGCCCGACGAGATCGGCGCGGCCGTGCACGGCCTGATCGCCAAGGCGCCCGCGCCGCAGAAGGTGTACGGGGCTTGACGGCAAGCCGCGGAACGCGGCGCGCAGCGAGGCGCAGCCGAGCGGAGTTCACACGAACTTGATTTCTGGTCTGAGCGAAGAGCAGCAGGCGCTGCGCGAGCAGGCGCGCGACTTCCTCGCGCACCACTCGAGCTCCGAGCAGGTGCGCCGCGCGATGGAGAGCGAGTCCGGCTACGACGCCGAGGTGTGGAAGCGCATCGGCGCCGAGCTCGGCTGGACGGCGCTCTGCGTGCCCGAGGCCTACGGCGGCGTGGGGCTGACCGCCGTCGAGCTCTCCTTGCTGATGGAGCCGATGGGCGAGCATCTGCTCTGCGCGCCGTTCTTCTCGACGGTCTGCCTGGCCGCGCAGGCGATCCTGGCCGGCGGCTCCGAGGCGCAGAAAGAGGAGCACCTGTCGGGCATCGCCGAGGGCCGTGCACTCGCCGCGCTGGCGTACGCCGAGCCGAACCGCCTCGCGCCGCAGGCGATGCAGGCGATCTTCCGGCCGACGCCCGGCGGCGGCGCGACGTTGCACGGTGTCAAGCGCTACGTGGTGGACGGCCACGGCGCGGATCTCCTCGTCGTGGCGGCGCGGCGCGAAGGGTCGCAGGGCGAGGCGGGCATCGAGCTCTTCCTCGTCCCGGGCGACGCGACGGGCGTGACGCGGCGCGCGCTCCCGACCATGGACCTGACGCGGCGCCTCGCGGAGATCCGCCTCGACGGCGCGCAGGGGCAGCGGCTCGGCGACGCCGAGGGGCGCGGCGGCGCGGTGCTCGCCGAGGCGCTCGATCGCGCCGCGATCGCGCTGGCCGCCGAGCAGGTGGGCGGGGCGCAGCGCTGCCTCGACCTGTCCGTCGCCTACGCGAAGGAGCGCGTGCAGTTCGGGCGCCCGATCGGCTCCTTCCAGGCGATCAAGCACACCTGCGCGGACATGATGCTGCTCGTCGAGTCGGCGCGGAGCGCCGCCTACCATGCGGCCGAGGTCGCAGCCGCCGGCAGCGAGGGCCTCGCGGCCGCGGCGTCGCTCGCGAAAGCCTGGTGTGGAGATGCCTACTTTCGTTGTGCCGGCGACGCGATCCAGATCCACGGCGGCGTCGGCTTCACCTGGGAGTACGACCCGCACCTCTACTTCAAGCGCGCGCGCTCCTCGCAGTCCCTGCTCGGCGACTCGAGCTTCCACCGCGAGCGGGTCGCGCGCGAGATGGGGCTGTAGGCGTGGCGCTCGCGATCGACCTCTCGGGACGCGTCGCGCTGGTGACGGGCGGCGCGCGCGGCGTCGGCCGCGGCATCTCGAAGCGCCTGCTCGAGGCGGGCGCCGACGTGGTGGTGTGCGGGCGCAAGGAGCCGGAGTCCTTGCCGGAGGGCGCAGGGCGGCGCGCGCACTTCGTCGCCGCGGACGTGCGCGATCCGGAGAGCGTCGACGCGCTGGTGCGCGCGGTGACGGAGCGCTGCGGCCGGCTCGACGTGCTCGTGAACAACGCGGGTGGCGCGCCGGCTGCGGACGCGGCCACGGCGTCGCCGCGCTTCTCGGAGAAGATCATCGGACTGAACCTGCTGGCGGCGCTCCACTGCGCGCAGCGCGCCAACGCGGTGATGCAGGCGCAGCCGGAGGGCGGCGTGATCCTCAGCATCACGAGCGTCAGCGGGCTGCGGCCGTCGCCCGGGACGGCGGCCTATGGCGCCGCCAAGGCGGGCCTGATCTCGCTCACGCAGAGCCTCGCCGTCGAGTGGGCGCCGAAGGTGCGCGTGGTGGCGATCGCCGCCGGCATGGTGCGCACCGAGCAGTCGCACCTGCACTACGGCGACGAGGCCGGCGTTCGCCGGGTCGGCGCGACGGTGCCGCTCGGGCGCATGGCCGAGCCCGAGGACGTCGGCGACGCGTGCGCGTTCCTGGCGTCGCCGCTGGCGTCGTACGTGAGCGGCGCGACCCTGCTGCTGCACGGCGGCGGCGAGCGCCCGGCATTCCTCTCCGCGGTGAGCGAAGACGAACGGAGGTCGTGACGGTGGCGGATCCGAAGCAGGACAAGAAGGCCAGGGCGCCGAGCCACGCGGCGCACGCGCGTCCCGCGAGCGACGTGAAGCGCTGGTCGCGCGAGGCCGACGTCGTGATCGTCGGCTTCGGCGGCGCGGGCTCGTGCGCGGCGCTCGAGGCGCGCGCCGCCGGCGCCGAGGTGCTGGTGCTCGAGCGCGCCTGGGCCGGCGGCGGCACCTCGATGCAGGCGTCGGGACAGCTCTACATGGGCGGCGGCACGCCGCTCCAGAAGGCCTGCGGCTTCGACGACGACCCCGACGAGATGTTCAAGTACCTCGTCGCGTCGTGCGGCCCCGGCGCCGACGAGGAGAAGCTGCGCGTCTACTGCGACGGCAGCGTCGAGCACTACCACTGGGTGACGGGGCAGGGCGTCCCCTTCAAGCAGACCTTCCTGCCGGTCGAGGTCGGCACGGATCCCTACACCGACGACGGACTCTCCTACACGGGCAGCGAGCTCGCGTGGCCGTTCTGCGAGATCGCCAAGCCGGCGCCGCGCGGCCACACCGCGCAGCAGGTCGGCGAGAACGCGGGCCAGCTGATGATGGAGATCCTGATGCGGCGCGCGCAGGAAGCGGGCGCGCAGGTCGTGACCGACGCGCTCTGCGAGCCGCTGATCGTCGAGCGCGACGGCAGGGTCGCGGGCGTGGTGGCGAAGATCGGCGACGAGGAGCACGCGATCCGCGCGCGCCGCGGCGTCGTGCTCGCCGCCGGCGGCTACATCCACAACAAGGACATGGTCGCGCGCTACGCGCCGCGCACGCGGCGCGTGCGCTTCCGCCTCGGCTGCGACGGCGACGACGGCCGCGGCATCCGCATGGGCATGGGCGCCGGCGGCGACGCCATCCGCATGGAGGCGGCCTGCGTCGTGGTGCCGTTCTCGCGCAACCGCGGCTTCCTGAAGGGCGTGCTGATCAACCAGCACGGCCAGCGCTTCTGCAACGAGGACCTCTACCAGTCGCTGCTCGGCGAGATCTGCCTGTGGCGCGAGCAGGGCCGCATCTGGCTCGCGCTCGACGACGCGGTGTACGAGAAGCCGCAGCTCCCGACGGAGATCGCGGCGGTCGGCGAGACCTGGGAGGAGGTCGAACGCGAGGCGAAATGCTTCCCGCCGGGAAGTCTCTCGCGCACGATGGCGCTCTACAACGAGAGTGCCGCGCGGGGCGAGGACCCGCAGTTCCGCAAGGAGGCGCGCTGGCTGAAGCCGCTGACCACGCCGCCCTTCGTGCTGCTCGACTTGACCATCGAGAAGTACCCCTTCTGGTCGGCCTTCACTCTGGGCGGCCTGCACACGCGCCACACGGGCGAGGTGCTCGACGCCGACGGCGCCGTCGTGCCGGGGCTGTATGCCGCAGGCAGGAATGCTTCGGGGCTACCTGCACACGGTTACAACAGCGGATTGTCGCTCGCGGACGCCACCTGGAGCGGCCGACTTGCCGGCCGCGCCGCGGCGAAGGCGCGCGGTTAGCGAAATCACTTTCCCCGCGTCGGGCCCGGGCTAGCTTGGGCGCGCCATGCGGCTCGAGATCCCCTCGGCGTGGAGCGCGTCCTCGCCGGCCGCGCGCTCGACGGCGGTCGCGACGGGCCTCGCGCTCTACGCGCTCCTCGGCGGCTCGCTCTCGTTTCTCGGCTGGGTCGCCGACGTGCCGCGGCTCACGGACTGGGAGCAGACCGGCGTCTCGATCCAG
>DASUFZ010000062.1:0-9521 GCA_036274295.1 Myxococcota bacterium | reverse complement strand
GCGGTGTCGTCGGGCGGGAACAGGACGAGGGTCTGGAGATACTCGACGATCCTCCGCCGCCCGTCGGCCGGCATCGCCGCGAAGACGTTCCGCGACGTCTGCGCCTCGCCGCCGTGGCGCAGGATCACCTCTTCGAGGTTGATGCTGCGGCCGTCGTGGCCGTAGGGCGCGGTGGTGCCGACGCCCCAGAGCGGCTCCGTCACGAACTGCGTGACCGTGCTGCCGTCGTACTCGCGCTCGTGGAACGCCGGGCCGAGATCGTGGCGCTTCAGGTCGCTGAAGAAGTTCGCCACCACGAAGCTCTGCCCCGACGGCAGCAGCTGCGGATACGGCTGCGAGTCGGGCGGCTGCGCCGTGAAGCGGGTGCTCGCCGTCGCGAACAGGCGGTTGAAGATGCCGCGCACGGGATCGTGCACGGTCTCGACGTCCGCCACGCGGCGGTCCTTCGCGATCCTCAGGTTCTGCACGTGACACGTCGTGCACTGCGCCAGGTTCATGAGGGCGAGACCGCTGCGGGTGCGCGCGTCGCCGGGTCCCTGCCCCGGCTTGAAGTAGTTCAGCAGGTAGAACTCCATGTGGTCGACGAGCGCCATGTCGATCTCGTTGCGCACGCCGTCGTTGTCGCCGTCTTCGCTGACGTCGCAGACGGGCGGGCGCTCGTAGAGATCGGTGGCCGGGTCGAACACGAAGCCCGCCGGGCTCGTCCGCTTCTGCGGATTCGACGGATCCGTGACGTCGCACAGGATGTCGTCGTTCGCCTCGAGGCCCATCTCGGCCTTGAAGGCGCCGATCGCGAACTCGCGCATCGAGACCGTGCCGCCGTTCGCGAAGAACGGCCGCACGCGCAGGTCCGCGTTCACGCCCTGCACCTGCGACGTGTCCACGCTCCCGTCGGGCAACGCGCGCAGGCGCCCGAAGCGGACGCCCTTGGTGCGCAGATCCACGTTCACGGGCCGGTTCTGCGCCTTCGCCTGCGCCAGCGCGTTGGTGCGCGCGGCGCGCAGATCGGTCGTCATCTCGTCGGCGAGCATCTCCTGGAGGCCGAGGCCGAACAGGTGCGGCGCGTCGCGGCTGTCGGGCCGCGTGACGACGTCGCCGCCGTGGCCGGCCGAGCCGCGCGGACGCCCGTGGCAGCCCGCGCAGCTGTCCATGATGCCGGCGCCGAACTGGCGGTTGGCGAAGATGTCGCCCGACGAATCCGGACTGACGCGCGGCCCGAGCCCCTGGCGCAGGGTGAACTTGCGCTGGAAGAGCTGGCGGCCGCGCCGGATCGAGCGCGCCGGATCGCGCTTGATCAGGTAGACGGCCGAGCCCGGCGTGAGCTCGTCGCCGTGCCCGGCGCCGACCTGCTCCTGCAGGGTCTTGTTGATCTGGCCGCCGGGCACGCTGTACGGCGAGATCTGCGAGGAGTCGACCAATTGCGCCTGGCTGGCCGTAGCGATGGCCAGCGAGGCGCCGGCTGCGAGAGCGCATCTCCCGAATCTGTGGACGGACATCGGATTCCCCCATGGCGACTGCCTCGAGAGAAAGAGCCGCTACCCGTCCGAGCTTCGCTCTCCACGACGATTCCCCTCGAAGCAATCGGAGCGAGCCGATGCTGGACGCTTCGAGCGCCGAAGGAAGTGACGCCTGTCACCAGACCGCGCGCCGATGCTAGGCGCGCGAGAGCGGAGCGCTCACGGGAAGCTAGGCGCGAAGCTGCGAAAACCCGTCGCTAGTTGATCGCGCTCTCGACGATCTTGGTGCTGCGCCCGCGCAGCGACGTGATCGTCTGGTTCACGCAGACGCCGAACCCCGACGTGAAGAAGACGACGAGGAACCCGAAGGCCAGCATCGCAGCCTCGTTGTCGTTCTCGTACGCGCGCAGGGTGAGGTGCACGAAGAGCGAGAGCAGCGCCAGGTACATGCCGCACGCCGACATCCATTCGAAGCGGTCGCGGCGCAGGCCGGGCTTCATGGACGAGACGATCAGCCATCCGATCACGAGCACGGCGACGCCGCTGAACCCGATCACCTCGAAGGCTTCCTTCATCGCGGGCGTTTCGATCATCGGGCGTCCTCGGCGCGCTCGCGCAGGTGCTCGAGCACGCGCGCGCAGAGCTGATCGGGCGTGAAGCCGAACTCCTGTGCGAGATCGGTATACGGCGCCGACGCGCCGAAGCGGTCGATGCCGTAGACGAGCCCGCGCGTGCCGGTCAGGCGCCACAGGCTCTGGCCGCGCGCCGCCTCGATGGCGACCACGGGCGGCCCCGACTCGGGGACGAGCGCGTGTCGATAGGACGCCGGCTGCGCCAGGAAGAGCTCGAGGCACGGCAGCGAGACGACGCGCGCCGGCACGCCGCCCGCGGCGAGCTTCTCCGCGGCGTCGCACGCGAGCGACACCTCGGAGCCCGTCGCCACCAGCACGACCTGCGTCTTCTCGCCCGGATCGCGCAGCGCGTAGCCGCCCTTCCAGACGTCTTCGTGGCGGAACGACGCCAGGCGCGTCAGGCCCTTCAGCTTCTGGCGGGTCAGCGCCAGCAGCGCCGGACCCTCGCGGTGGCGCGCGATCCAGGCCCAGCAGAGCGCCGTCTCGACGCCGTCCGCGGGGCGGAAGACGTGCATGCCCGGGATCGCGCGCAGCGCGTCGAGCTGCTCGATCGGCTGGTGGGTCGGGCCGTCCTCGCCGAGGTAGATGCTGTCGTGCGTGAACACGAAGATCGAGGGCACGCGCATCAGCGACGCCAGCCGCAGCGACGGCCTCATGTAGTCGCTGAAGATCAGGAACGTCCCGCAGTACGGGCGGAAGGTGCCGTCGAGCGCGATGCCGTTCGTGATCGCGGCCATCGCGTGCTCGCGGACGCCGAAGTGGACGTTCACACCGGCGAAGCGCGCGTCGCCCGTGCCCTCGCCGATCGTGCCCTTGCCCTTCAGGATCGGCGGCGCCTCGGAGCCGGCGAGATCGGCCGAGCCGCCGATCAGGTAGGGCACGCGCTCGATCAGCCGCTCCATCACCTTCGCGCCGTGCTGACGCGTGGCGGCGTCGGCGCCCTGCATGCCCTCGACGAGCGCGTCGGCGAGATCGGCGGGCAGGCGACGCTCGCGCGCCGCGTCCCAGGCGCCGGCCTTCTCGGGCTGCGCCCTGCGCCACGCCGCCAGCCGCGCGTCGGTGGCCTCGCGCTCCGCGCGCTTCGCCGCGATGCGCGTCGCGAAGTAGGCGCGCACGTCGTCCGGCACGAGGAACTCCGGCTCGAGCGGCCAGCCGAGCGCCTGCCTGGTGCGCTTCACCTCGTCGGGACCGAGCGGCGAGCCGTGGGCCTTGCTCTTGCCCGCGACGCCCGGGCTGCCGAAGCCGATCACCGTGCGCGTGATGATCAGCGACGGCCGCTCCGTCTCGGCGCGCGCCGCCACGAGCGCGCGCGAGAGGCCCTCGTAGTCCTCGCCGTCGACCTCCTGCACGTGCCAGCGCTGCGCCTCGAAGCGCATGTGGACGTTCTCGCTGAAGCTGAGGTCGGTGCCGCCGTCGATGGTGATGCGGTTGTCGTCGTAGAGATAGATGAGGTTGCCGAGCCCGAGGTGACCCGCGAGCGAGCCCGCCTCGGCCGAGATGCCCTCCATCAGATCGCCGTCGCTGACGATGCCGTAGACGAAGTGATTGCCCGGCCCGTCGCCCGGCGCGCCGAAGCGCGCGCGCGTCGCGCGTCCCGCGAGCGCCATGCCGACGCCGTGGCCGAAGCCCTGGCCGAGCGGGCCCGTCGTCAGCTCGACGCCCGGCGTGTGCCCGTACTCCGGGTGTCCCGGCGTCTTCGAGTGGAGCTGGCGGAAGTTCTGGATCTCCTCCATCGAGAGATCGAAGCCGTAGAGATGGAGCAGCGCGTAGAGCAGCATCGAGGCGTGCCCATTCGAGAGCACGAAGCGGTCGCGCAGCGGCCAGCGGGGATCGCGCGGATCGAAGTGCAGGTGCGCGTCCCACAGCTCGAAGGCGGCGCGCGCGAGGCCCATCGGCGCGCCGGGGTGTCCGGAGTTCGCGCGCTGCACGGCGTCGATCGCGAGGAAGCGGATCGTGTTCTCGATGCGGAGCCGCAGCTCCGGTCGAAGCCCGGTGTCGGGAGGGGCCATCGGATCTCCGTCGGAGGATCGTCGGGGGCGGGAGGGCCCGGCCGAGAGTAGTACCTCGCGCGAGCCGCGGGAAGCGGTCAGCGCGGAAGAGGCTCGATCCCGATCTCGCGCGCCGCCGCGAGCGCAGCCGGCACGTCGTCGACGAGGGGAAAATCCACACCCGCGCGCCACAGCGCCCCGACGTCGTCGGAGGGGCGGCAGAAGAAGTTGATGCGCAGGCCGCCGTCGCGCGCGCTCGCCACCAGCTCGGGCTCGGGGAAGCCGCGCAGCCAGTGGAACTGGATGAAGCCGGCGCGCAGCCGCAACGCGTGCTCCACGTAGAGGGCGCGCGTGCGTTGCCGGGACAGCGGGCAGACCTGCACGTCGGCGCAGGCCGCGCGCGCCTCCGCGAGCGTCGCGTCGTCACCCGCGACGAAGGCCTGCGCGAGGCGCCCGTCGTCGGCGAGCCGCCGCGCGACCTCCGCGGCGATCGGCTCGCCCTCCTTCACCTGCACGTTGATCCAGACGTCGCGCGGGATCGCCGCGAGGGCCTCGTCGAGGCTCGGGATGCGCTCGCCGGCGAAAACGCGCCCCTTGTGCCACCCCGCATCCAGCTGCCGGAGCTGCGACCACGCGAGATCGCGCAGCGCGCCGCGGGCGTCGGTGGTGCGGTCGACGTGGCCGTCGTGCAGGACGACGATCTCGCCGTCGGCGCAGCGGCGCACGTCGAACTCGATCATGTGCGCGCCGAGTCGCACGGCCTCGCGGAACGCGGCGCAGGTGTTCTCGGGCGCGTGCGCCGCGCCGCCGCGGTGCGCGCCGACCCCCCGTTCCGGCAGCTTCAAGCGGCGCGCTCCGGCACCAGCACGGCCGCGCCTTCGACCTCGCCCGCGCGCAGGCGTCGCAGCGCCTCGTTGGCGCTCGAAAGCGGCAGCACCTGCGTGTGCGTGCGGATCGGGACGCGCGGCGCGAGCGCCATGAACTCGCGCGCGTCGCGCCGGGTGAGATTGGCGACGGAGCGCACCACGCGCTCCTCCCACAGGAGCCGATACGGAAACGCCGGCAGATCCGACATGTGAATGCCGCCACACACGACCGTGCCGCCCTTGTCGAGCACGCGCAGCGCCGCCGGCACGAGCGCGCCGACGGGCGCGAAGACGATCGCCGCGTCGAGCGGCTCGGGCGGCGCCTCGTCGGATCCGCCGGCCCACTCGGCGCCGCACGATTTCGCGAAGCGCGCGCCCTCGGCGTCGCCGGGCCGCGTGAACGCGAACACGCGGCGTCCCTCGAAGCGGGCCACCTGCGCGACGATGTGGGCCGCCGCGCCGAAGCCGTAGAGGCCGAGGCGCGCGGGATCCCCCGCGGCGCGCAGGCAGCGGTAGCCGATCAGGCCGGCACACAGGAGCGGCGCCACCGAGACGTCGTCGATGCCGGACGGCAGCGCGACGCAGTAACGCGCGTCGACGAGCGCCTGCTCGGCGTAGCCGCCGTCGCGCGTGTAGCCGGTGAAGCGCGCCGCCTCGCACAGGTTCTCGAGACCGCGCAGGCAGTAGCGACAGCGCCCGCACGTCCAGGCGAGCCACGGGATGCCGACCCGCGCGCCGAGCGCGACGCCGTCGACGCCAACTCCTCGCGCCTCGACCGTGCCGACGACCTCGTGCCCCGGCACGAGCGGCAGCCTCGGGCGCTCGAGCTCGCCGTCCACCACGTGGAGATCGGTGCGGCACACGCCGCATGCGCGCACGCGGACGACCAGCTCGCCGGGACCGGGCCGGAGATCCGGGAGCTCCACCGGCTGCAACGGCTCGCCGGGGGCGCGGAGCTGCATGGCGAGCATGGCGCCGGAACGTGACCTACTTCCACCGGTGCGTCGAGACTGTCATGCTGTGCGCCCTACAGGAGGTCCGCATGCCGGTCGCCGATTTCTCCCTGAAAGGCAAGGTCGCCATCGTGACGGGCGGCAGCCGCGGCATCGGCCGCTCGATCGCCCTCGGGCTCGCGGAGCACGGCGCCGACGTCGCGATCGCGGCGCGCAAGCCCGACGCGCTGAACGAGGCGCTCGCCGCGCTCGCCGACACCGGCCGGCGCGCGATCGCGGTGCCGACCAACGTGCGCCGCACCGACGAGCTCCAGCACCTCGTCGACGAGACGCTGCGCCAGCTCGGGCGCGTCGACATCCTCGTCAACAACGCCGGCACGAATCCGGTCTACGGCCCGGTGCAGGAGATCGACGAGCGCGCCTGGGACAACATCATGAACACGAACGTGAAGAGCGCGCACTTCCTCTCGAACTTCGCGCGCGAGGCGATGCTCCGGCACGGCGAGGGCGGCAGCATCATCCACGTGAGCTCCGTCGGCGGCTTCCTCGCCTCCGACGTGATCGGCGGCTACTCCGTCTCGAAGGCCGCGCTCAACATGCTGACGCAGGTGCAGGCGAAGACGTGGGGCGCGGACAAGATCCGCGTCAACTGCATCGCGCCCGGCCTGATCAAGACGGAGTTCTCGAAGGCCCTGTGGGACAACCCGGCCTTCTACCAGGCGTCCGTGCGCGAGGCCGCGCTGCACCGCATCGCCGACCCGGACGAGATGGCCGGCGCGGTCGTGTACTTCGCGAGCCCGGCGTCGTCGTTCGTGACCGGGCAGACCCTCATTCTGGACGGCGGCCGGCGGCTCTAGCGGCGCCGCAAGAAATTCAGGTCGCGCGGTCGAGCTCTTCCAGACGCCGCTGGAGGTCGAGGCGCTCCGGCGCCAGCGCGAGCGCGCGTCCCAGCGCCTCGCGCGCCTTCGCGCGATCTCCCATGCGCGCGAAGACCTGCGCCTTGCGGCTCCAGGCGGCGACGTTCTCCGGATCGAGCTCGAGCGCGGCGTCGTATGCGCGCAGCGCGTCGCTCCACGATTCCGCGCGCTGCTCGACGACGCCGAGCGCGAGCCAGGCGTGCTGCGTGCGCTGGAGCTCGAGGCTGCGCTGGAGATCGCGGCGCGCGGCGTCGAGGTGATCCTCGCGCAGCTCGTGCATCGCGAGGTTGTAGCGGACACTCGGGTCGTCGCGTCCGACCCAGCGCAGGCGCTCGGCCGCGACGCGCAGGCGCGCGAAGTCCGGCGGGCTGCTGGCGCGGCGCACGCCGTACTCGCCCTCGAACGCGCCGACCAGCACCGTGACGACGTAGACCGCGCCCGCGGCCGCGACGAGCGGCCGCACGAGCCCGAGCCGCGCCGGCGCCGCGGCGGGCGAGGCCGCTGCCGGCTGCGGGCGCAGCAGGATGCGCGCGATGCGGCCGTCGCGGAGCTTCCAGATCGCGCCGTCGAGCACGAAGTGGTGCACGTTGACGGCGGCCGCCGCGAGCAACGCGTGCCCGGCGTCGAAGGCGCGCACGCCGAGGAGATCCGGGCCGAAGAGGAGCGTCGGCACGCCCCAGACCGCCGAGCCCGCCAGCAGACACTTCGCGAGGTAGGGCACCGGCCGCGGCGCGGCGCCGCTCCTGCCGGCGAAATACGTCGTCACCCACAGGTACTGCACCGCGTGGGCGAGAGCGATCCAGAGGAACATGTATTCGAAGCGGGTCGGCGCGAACGGCGCCCAGTGGTCGAGCCAGCCCGTCGCGCGCGAGAGCACGGGCAGCGAGAACCAGAGCGCCTGGAGGCCGACGACGCAGAGCCCGGGCGCGAGCGCCTTCCAGCCGCCGCTGCGGCGCAGACCCGCGACGACCACCGCCAGCGAGATCGCGTAGGCGACGAGCAAGGAGAGCGCGAGCCCGGCGGCGATCTGCGCGGGGATGCCGAGCCGCAGGAAGCGGTAGCTCGCGCCGGTGAGCGAGCCGGGCGCGTAGGTGGCGCCTCCGCCCTCCGTGTGCGCGGCGACGAACACCAATGCGAAGGAGATCAGGAAGCTCGCGTAGAGCCAGCGCTTGAGATGCGGCGCCACGGCGACGCCGCGCCGCCCGAGCAGCAGCAGCGAGATGCCGTAGTTCTGGCCGCTGTAGTGCCACGGGCTCCAGGTCAGATAGAGCGTGATCAGCGCGCTGCCGAGCCACTCGCTCCGCACGCCGGCGACGAACCAGAGCGCGATCGGCAGGGTCGTCCACAGGGCGAAGAACCGATACGCGCTGCGGTCCTCCTTGCGCTCGTAGACCCGCAACAGGGTCGCGCCGTAGTGGGGGACCGAGAGCGCAAGGATCGGGATGGCGAGGAGGCCTAGCGGCAGCAATCCCTCGATCCAGTCGCCGGCGGCGCCGAGCGCCAGGAAGACGCCGAGGTAGATGCCGCCGCACCCGAGCAGGAGATCGGGGACCGGACCGAAGAGCCAGCCGCGCGCCGGCGCAGTCGCTGCCATAGGCGGCGATTCTAACCGCCCGGGTCATTCCTCTGATCTTCGCCCGGCTTCGCCTCGCTGCGCGCCGGGCTCACGCCCACCGGCGCGCGTGTTCCGCGACGAGCGCGCGGCTCGGGCGAGAGCGCCTCCTCATGCGCTCTCCTCCGGAACCTGGTGTCCGCGTTCGCCGCGCACGCGGTAGAGACCGAGGGCAGCGCCGCGGCCTCGCAGCACGTGGGCGCCGAGCGGCTCGCAGGCGAAGGCGTCGCCGAGGTGGCCCTGCGTGGCCTCGCTCACGAGCACGCGGAAGCGCGCGGCGCCGCGCGACACCTCCGCCTCGAACTCGTCCTTGGCGAAGCTCTCGATGCGCGCGGCGGTGTTCACGGTGTCGCCGACGGTCGTGTACTTCATGCGCCGCTCGCTGCCGACGCTGCCGGCGATCACCTCGCCGGTGTGGAGCCCGATGCGCATCATCGCCTCGGGCCGCCCCTCGGCGCGCCAGCGCGCGCACAGCCGCTCGAGCTCGCGCCCCATCGCCAGCGCGCAGCGCACCGCCGCGCGCGCGTCCTGCGTCACCTGCGCCGGCGTCGCCCGCGCGAACGGCACGCCGAAGTTCGCCTTGATGCCGTCGCCCGAGTAGTCGTCGACGAAGCCGCCGTGCGCCTCGATCACCTGGGTCATCGCGTCCATGTACTCGTTCACCCAGGTCATCAGCTCGGTCGGATCCATCTTCTCCGCCGCGCTGGTGTAGCCCTTCAGGTCCGAGAGCATGGCCGTGACGACGAGGCGCTGCGAGCGCGGGCGTCCGCCGTCCATGAACTCGGCGCGCCGCTCCCACAGCTCGCGCGCCACGCCGCGCGAGACGAAGCGGCCGAAGAGATCCATCACGACGGCGCGCTCGGCGCGCTCGCGCCGCATCGACTCGGCTACGACGAGCCCGGCCGAGCCGGCGGCGGCGAGGGCCGGCGGCACGACCGGCAGCCAGAAGCCCGCACCGAAGAGCGCCCAGGCGACGCCGACGAGCGTCGCCAGGAGCAGCGACATCAGCCCGACGAGCGCGAGCGGCGCGCGCATCCGGCGCGCGAGCAGCGCGCCGCCGACGCTCCACGCGAGGAGCCAGGCGGCTTCGCCCCAG
>DASUFZ010000061.1:0-4045 GCA_036274295.1 Myxococcota bacterium | reverse complement strand
GCCAGCGCGCCGGCCAGCAGCGGCAGGGGACGCAGCGCCCGCGCGGCGCCCCCGATCGCGAGCGCGAGACCCATCATCTGCGCGCAGAAGACGAGCGCGCAGGCCGTTGCGACGTCGATGCTGCGGCGCAGGCCGAGCGCGCAGGCCACGTGCCACGCGCCGATCGCGCTGGCGGCGACGGCGAGCAGCAGCCCCGGCACGCGCGCACGGTATCACGCTGCGGTTGCAGCCTCCTGCGCGAGCGCCGCGCGCGACGCGACCTTGCGCACGCGCGGAACCGGCGCGCGCGACGTCCAGCGGTGATCGCAGCGCGGGCACTCCGCGAGGAAGAGCGCCTCGCCGTCCATCACCTCGTCGGTGTGGACCTCGCCGCAGCCGCAGACGCGGCAGCGGATGCTCGGGGGGAGCAGGGTCGGAATCACTCGGGCCATGGGTGCCTCCTTCGATCTCATTTCATCAGCCCGGCGTGACAGGGACGGTCACAGGGTGGGACGGGGCGCGATGAAGCGAGCGAAGCGAGCGGGTCGCCGCAAGCGGCGGCGAAGACCCGGCTGGCCATCCCCACCGCACGCCGCCGCGCGCAGCGAGCCGCAGGCGAGCGGAGATCAGAGCTAGAGTGCCTCCCTATGCGAATCGGACTCATCCTCACCGGCGGCTCGGCGCGGGCCGACGTCGAGATGGCGCAGGCCGCCGAGGCGGCCGGCTTCGACGGCGTCTACACGATCGAATTCTTCAACCGCCACGGCTACGTGCCGCTCGGCGCGATCGCGCAGGCGACCTCGCGCGTGCGCATCGGCACGGCGATCGCGAACGCGTTCACGCGCACGCCGCTGCTGCACGCGAGCGCCGCCATGGATCTCGACGAGCTCTCCGGCGGCCGCATGGTGCTCGGCCTCGGCAGCGCGACGCGGCGCATGAACGAGGACTGGTACGACGTGCCCTTCTCGGCGCCGGCCGCGCGCATGCGCGAATTGGCCCTGCTGCTGCGCGCCGCGTTCCGCGCGCAGAAGGGCGGCGGCTTCCGCTGGCAGGGCACGCACTGGAAGCTCGACGTCCCCATCTACGCGCGTCCCGGCGCGCCGCGCGTCGACATCCCCATCTGGATCGCCGCCGTGAACCGCGGGATGATCGCCGCCGCCGGCGCGGTGGCCGACGGGCTCGTCGGACACCCGATTGCGACGCGGCGCTGGCACCGCGAGGTGACGTTGCCGGGCCTGCGCGAGGCGGAGGCCAAGGCCAGCCGCCCGTCCGGCTCCTGCGCGCTCGCGCCCTACGTGATGACGTCGATCCAGCGCGACCGAGCGCAGGCCGTGCGCGACGCCAAGAATCAGATCGGCTTCTACTTCACCACGGCGCTCTATCACTCCATCCTCGAGCTGCACGGCATGAAGGACGTCGGCGAGAAGTGCCGCGCGGCGCTGCGCAAGTTCGACGTCAAGGCGATGAGCGAGGCCGTGCCCGACGCGCTCGTCGACGAGATCGCGATTGCGTGCACGCCCGACGAGGCGCGCGACCGCCTCGCGCAGTGGAAGGATCTGACCGGCGACCCGCTGCTCTACGCGCCGTCCGTCGGCGTCCCGCCCGAGCGCATCCGCGCCAACGTGGAGTTCATGTTCGAGGTGTTCGGGAGCCGGAAGTGAGCGCAGAGGAAAAGCTGCCGAAAGAGCCCTGGAAGATGTGGGAGGGCTCGAAAGAGGAATCGAGCAAGTGGGTGCAGAAGCGCCGGCTCGCCGACGCCATGCGCCTGGTGATCGAGCGGCTGGTCACGAGCAACGCGCCCGAGGACGAGCTGCGCCGCGCCGCCGAAGGGCTCGAACGCTATGCGGAGCAGCTGCGCGGCCACCCGAAGCTCCGCTACGTGCACGGCTTCGGCGAGAGCGCCACGGCCGGCGACGTCGGCGCGTTCTTCGACCAGAGCCCGATGATCGGCCTCGCCAATCCGCTCGCGCCGCCGATCCACCTGACGCAGACGGGTCCGCGCACCGCACTCGGGCTCGTCAGCTTCGGCAGCGCGTACGAGGGCCCGCCCGGCAGCGTGCACGGCGGCTTCGTCGCGGCGGCCTTCGACGAGGTGCTCGGCTACGTGCAGTCGCTCGGCGAGCGCCCCGGCATGACAGGCACCCTGATCACGCGCTACCGCTCGCCGACGCCGCTCCACACCGAGCTGCGTTTCGAGGCGGAGCTCGTCGGCATGGAAGGGCGCAAGATCTTCACGAAGGCGCACGTGCAAGGACACGGTCGCGTGTGCGCCGAGGCCGAGGGCATCTTCATCTCCGTCGAGCGCGAGCGCTTCCAGGAGCTGGAGAAGCTGAGGGCGGAGCGGGAGAGGGAGCGCGAGGGGAGCGCTTGACACCAGCGGGGTACGGCCGGTTAGGATGGCCGCCTGCTCGGAGGCTCGTCTGGGTCCTCTCGTTCGACTGGCTGCGCTGCTCTGGATCTCGCTCCTGGCGGCCGGCGCGCACGCGCTGATTCCCGTCGGCACGCCCGCGTACCTGAACGGCTCCGTCGGCGATCTCACCGTGCAGCGCGGCCTCGCGTACGCCGTCGGGCGCGACGGGCTCGAAATCCTGGATGCGTCGAGTCCAGAGCGCGGGTACACGACGCTCGGGACCCTGCCCGGCGCCTACGATCACATCGAGGTGCGCGGCGACGTTGCCTACCTCACGAGCAACTTTGGCCTCCACATCGTCGACGTCTCGGATCCTGTGAGCCCGATAGAGGTCGGCTTCCTCCCCGAGGCGGGGGTACGCGAGAGCTACGCGCTCGACGTCGCCGGCCGCTTCGTCCTGCTCGCGCGCGGCGCACCGACCTCGAGGGTGGGGCTGCGCATCGTGGACGTCGGCGATCCGGCCGCACCCGTGGCGCGCGGTGAACTCTCCGGGATGGAGCTGCCGATCTCTACGTTCCCGTTAAACTCGGAGCTGTCGGTCGTGCACGAGGGCCACTACGCCTTCGTGGTGCACAGCATCGGCGGCGTGGCCGTCGTCGACATCGCGAATCCCGACGCGCCCACGCTCGTCACCACGTTCGCCTTCTCGGGCACGGGATCGGTCGGCGGCGTCGCGCTCCAGCGCGGATCTCTCTTCCTGCCCGGCGAGAACGCGTCCGAGGAGTCGGAGCTCCTGATCTACGACGTCACGGATCCCGCGGCGCCGGCGCCGCGCGCGCCGATCGAGAACCTCTTCTGTGCGCGCCTCGCGGTCGCGCGCGGAATCGCCTATTGCGCGCAGAGCTTCCCGTATCCCTTCGGCGGCATCGCCCTGCGGCTCTTCGACGTCTCCGACCCGGCGAGCCCCACCGGGCTCGGCCTCCTCCTGCTCGACGGATTCGTGAACGCGCTGGCGATCGCCGATGGCTTCGCGCACGTGGTCGCGATTTCGGCAGGCAGCGTGGGGCCGCGGAGCCTGCAAGCCGTCGATGTGCGCGTACCGGAGCTGCCGGCCCACGCACTGACGCAAGAGGCTCCGTACGCGGCGCTCGCGCTCGAAGGCACGCGGCTCTACGGCGTCGGGCTCGACCGCTTCGACGTGCTCGACGTGGCCGTGCCGCTCGCGCCGAGCCTGCTCGGCAGTGTGAGCCTTCGCGCCCTGCAGTTCGGCGACGTCGAGATCTTCGGCGGAACCGCTTACGTGACGACGAGCGCCGGGATCGCCGTGCTCGACGTCAGCGACGCCGCGCATCCCCGGATCGTCACCACCTTGACGCGGCCGGTTGCCGAGCTCGCGAGCGAGTTCGCGCGCGCGGGCAACACGCTGTACGTGGCCACGTTCGGCGGAAGGATCGACATCTACGACATCGGCACCACACCGGCGGCGCCGCGCCTGCTCGGCTCGCTCGCGCTGGCGGATCGCAGCGCGCCGCACGACCACGATCTCGAGGGTGAGCGTCTCTACGTCACGAGCGTGCGAGGCCTCAGCATCCTCGATGTCGCAGACGCCACCTCGCCGCGCGAGATCGGGCGCATCGAGAGCCCGTCGCCTGCGCCCTACCCGGGCTTCGGACAGGCCGGGATCTCTCGCGACGTGCTCTATCTGAACGAGCAGCC
>DASUFZ010000060.1:0-2690 GCA_036274295.1 Myxococcota bacterium | reverse complement strand
CCTCAAAGACCTCATCCATCAGAGCACGCACCAGGTGCACATTGTCGTCGTTGATCTGGACCAGAATCGACCCGGACTCCGACAGCAGGTCACGGCACAGATAGAGGCGTTCGCGCAGGTACGACAAGTACGAATGGATCCCCAGCGCCCACGTGTCCCGAAACGCCTTGATCGTCAGCACGTCGTCGGCTGCGTCCTTCTCGTCGTTCTTCGTCGAATCCACCCGCTGCTGGAAGTGCGAGTCGTACTTGATGCCGTACGGTACGCGTCCGGCCAACCCATGGTCCGGGTGTCTGGTGACGACTGCACGCCAGCTCCATGCTGGCGCGCATGAGCAATGACACTTGCTCGCGGGCTGGAGCTCCGGCCGCGTCGTCCCCGGACCTATCGGCCCTGCTCTCCGAGCTCGATGCGAGCGGCAAGAGCACGGCGGCCTTCGCGCGCGAGCGCGGACTCGCGCCCTGGAGGCTCTACAACGCGCTGAACAAGCGCAACGGCAAGCGGCGGCGGTCGCGAGCGAGGTCGGCAGCGTCGCCGCTCGTGCCGGTGCACGTCGTCGAGACGCCGAGCACTCCGTCACCGATCGAACTCGTGCTGCCGGGCGGGAGCTGCCTGCGGATCCATGCAGGCTTCGACGAGATCGCCTTGCGGCGGGTGATCGATGTGCTCGGTCGATGCTGAGCTTCCCGCCGTCACCGTCGGTGCGCATCTTCGTCGGCCGCGAGGCGGTGGACATGCGCAAGGGCTTCGACGGACTGTCCGCGCTCGTGATCGACGTCATCGACGAGGATCCGCAGTCGGGACACCTCTTCGTCTTCTTCAACAAGCGGCGCGACCGGATGAAGGCGATCGTGTGGGACGGCTCCGGTTACTGGGTGCTGGCGAAGCGGCTCGAGCACGGGCGCTTCAAGATCTTCGATCGGGTGAGCGCGAAGCGCGGCGGCCTGGAGCTGTCGAGCACGGAGCTTGCCCTGTTGCTGGACGGGATCGACCTGCGCGGCTCGAAACGGAGACTGACGCACGACGAGATCGTGCGTGCCTCTTGAACGGCAGCGTTGCGCGCGTAGCGTGCATCCATGGTCGCGACCGAGACACAGCCGGACATCCTCGCGCTCGTCGAGAAGCTGAAAGAGCAGCTCGAAGCGCTCTCGCGCGAGAACAAGATCCTGCGCGCGGAGAACGCGATCCTGAAGCAGGGTCTGTTCGGTCGCGGCCGCGAGCGGATCGATCCCGGCCAGCTCGCGCTGTACGCGCAAGGCGATGCGCTCGCCGTCGAGATCGAGGCACAACAGGACGCGCCCGTCGCCGCGAAGCCGAAAGCCGAGCGCACGGGCCACGGCCGCGCGCCCTTCGCACCCGAGCTGCCGCGCGAGACGATCGAGCTCGATCTCCCCGAAGAGGAGCGCTGCTGCGGCTCGTGCTCGAAGGCGCTGCGGCGGATCGGCGAGGAGGTCACCGAGCGCGGCCACGTCGTCCCGGCGCGCATCGTCGTGCGACGCTACGTGCGCCCGAAGTACGTGTGCCCCGATGGGCACGAGATCCGGACCGCGCGCCTGCCCGATGGCGTGATCGACGGCGGCAAGTACGAGGCGTCGGTCTACGCGCACGTCGTGGCGTCGAAGTACTCCGACCACCTGCCGCTGCACCGCCTGGAGGGCATCTTCAAGCGCCGCGGCGTGCACCTTCCCAAGCAGACGATGTGGGACATGCTCGTGCGCGTGGACGAGCTCGTCGCGCAGCCGGTGCTCGCGCAGATGCGGCGCGAGCTGCTCACGGAGCCGGTGCTGCACTCGGACGAGACGCCGGTGACCTTGTGCCTGGAGGACCAGAAGGGAAGCCGGACGGGCTACGCCTGGGGCTGGCGCAACCTGCGCGGGATCGGCCCGCCGAAGGTGCTGATCGAATTCAAGCAGAGTCGTAGCCGGGACGGCCCGCTCGCCTTCCTCGGCGACTGGTCGGGCACCTTGATCACGGACGGCTACGCGGGCTTCGACGAGGTCGTGCGGCGGAACCGCATCGCGCGCGGGATCTGCTGGGCGCACCTGCGTCGCAAGGCGAAGGAGGCTCTCGACACGGGGTCGAAGGGTGCGGCGCGCCTGCTCGTGCCGATCCAGCGGCTCTTCGCGCTGGAGCGCGCGGTCGCGCGTCGTGCCGAGCGCGACGGCTCGGGCTTCGACGGGCTCGTCGAGCTGCGGCGCAAAGTGCGTGAGCGCCACGCGCGCCGCCTCGTCGAGGCCGTCCACGCCCAGGCCGACTTGCTGCGTCGCGAGCGATCGACGCTGCCGAAGTCGAAGCTCGGCAGGGCGCTGACCTTCCTGGAGAACCAGCGCGAGGGTCTCGCGCTCTTCCTCGACGACCCGCGCGTGCCGATCCACAACAACGACTCCGAGCGCGACCTGCGCCACGTCGCGGTCGGCCGGAAGAACTGGCTCGTCTTCGCGAGCCCGCGCGGCGGCGACGTGGCCTGCCGCCTCTACTCGCTGGTCCTCTCCTGCAAGCAGTCGGGCATCGACCCCGAGGCGTACGTCGAGGACCTGCTCGGCCTCGTGTCCACGACCCCGGCGAGCCGGATCGCCGAGCTCACGCCTTGGGCTTGGGCGGAGCGGCGCGCACTCGCCGCCAATGCCTGAGCTCTGAGCTCATGCCGCCGCCCGACAGGTCATGTCGGGATGGGACGGCCGGACGCGTAC
>DASUFZ010000059.1:0-10396 GCA_036274295.1 Myxococcota bacterium | reverse complement strand
GAACAGGCCCGCGTTCTCGACGTAGATGACGAGCCCGCGCGGCGAGATGTCGCGGACGGCGCCGAACTCGGCATCGCCGTCGTGGACGAAGGTCTGGTAGCCGACCTGCACTTGCTGCATCGTGGTCTCCTTATTGCGGAGCGGACCGCATCGAGCCTAACACCGTGGATGCGCCGGCCGCGGGCGGCGATCGCGGCCGCGAAGAGCCGGCGCAGCGCGCGGATCTCGGCCCGGACGAGCACGCGCGAGCCCGCCTCAGCGGATCCGGGCAGACCGTGCCGGCGGGCACGCCGGTTGCACCAGCGCTCCCCACCTTTCGAAAGGAGATCGACCATGGCGAAGAACGATCCGAAGTCGCGGCGCTCGGCGCCGCTCCAGACCCCCACCGGCCTCGGCGCGCAGGCCACCAAGGACATCTCGGCCGCGTTGAATCTTCTGCTCGCCGACGTCTTCGCTTTGTACATGAAGACGAAGAACTTCCACTGGCACATGGCCGGGCCGCACTTCCGCGACTACCACCTGCTGCTCGACGAGCAGGCCGACCAGATCTACGCGACGACGGACCCGATCGCCGAGCGCGTGCGCAAGGTCGGCGGCAGCACCCTGCGCTCGATCGGCCAGATCGCGCGCCTCCAGCGCGTCCTCGACAACGACGCCGACTACGTGACGCCGTCCGACATGCTGGCGGAGCTGCGCGACGACAACGAGCAGCTCGCCGCGCGCATGCGCGAGGCCCACGACGTCTGCGAGGAGCACGACGACGTGGCGACGACCAGCCTGCTCGAGGTCTGGATCGACGAGGCGGAGCGGCGCGTCTGGTTCCTCTACGAGGCGGGGCGAAAGGCCGACTGAGGCGCCGGCGCGAGGCCGGGCGGTCGGCGGGGCCTGCGCCGCCCGGTTACCGTGTATTCCATGCAGCTCGCGATGATCGGGCTCGGACGCATGGGCGCCAGCATGGCGCAGCGTCTGATGCGCGGCGGCCACGACTGCGTCGTCTACGACGTCGACCCGGGGGCCGTCACGCGGCTGGCGGGGCAGGGCGCCAGGCCCGCCACCTCGCCGCGCGAGCTGGTCGATCAGCTCGCGCCCCCGCGAACCCTGTGGCTGATGGTGCCGGCGGCCTTCGTGGACGACACCATCGCGCGCTTCGCGCCGCTCCTCGCAGCGGGCGACGTGCTGATCGACGGCGGCAACTCGCGCTACCACGACGATCTGGTGCGCGCGCAGGCGCTCTCGGCGCGCGGGGTCCACTACGTCGACGTCGGCACCAGCGGCGGCGTCTGGGGGCTCGAGCGCGGCTACTGCCTGATGATCGGCGGCGAGGCGGAGGTGGTGAAGCGGCTCGAGCCGATCTTCGCGACCCTGGCGCCCGCGTCGGAGGGCGTCGCCCGTACACCCGGTCGCGACGGCGCGCCGCGCGGCGGCGAGCGCGGCTTCCTCCACTGCGGGCCGCACGGCGCCGGCCACTTCGTCAAGATGGTGCACAACGGGATCGAGTACGGGCTGATGGCGGCCTATGCCGAGGGCTTCGACCTGCTGCGCAACGCCGATGCCGGCCTGCGCGCGCGCGGCGACGACGCGGAGACGACGCCGCTCGCGCACCCCGAGCACTTCCAGTACCAGCTCGACCTGCCGGAGATCGCCGAGCTGTGGCGGCGCGGCAGCGTGATCGGATCCTGGCTGCTCGATCTGGCGGCGAGCGCGCTGCGCAAGGATCCGCAGCTCGCGAAATTCGAGGGCCGCGTCGCGGATTCGGGCGAAGGGCGCTGGACGATCGAGGCCGCCATCCAGGCCGGCGTGCCGACGCACGTGCTGACCGCCGCGCTCTACGAGCGCTTCACCTCGCGCGGCGCGGGACAGTTCGGCAACCGCTTGCTCTCGGCGCTGCGCGGCGAGTTCGGCGGGCACCGCGAGAAGACCGAGGGATCCTGATGGAGCGCGAGCAGTCCGACGCGCTGGTCATCTTCGGGGCGACGGGCGACCTCGCCTTCAAGAAGATCTTCCCGGCGCTCCACGCGATGGTGAAGCGCGGTCGCCTCGATGCGCCCGTGGTGACGGTCGGACGCGAGCCCTTCGACGTCGGGCGCATCCACGCGCGCGCGCAGGAGAGCATCGAGAAGCACGGCGGCGGCGTCGATGCGGCCGCCTTCGAGAAGCTGGCGCAGCGGCTCCTCTACGTCGGCGGCGACTACGCCCGCGACTCGACCTTCGCGGCGATCCGCGCGGCCCTCGGCGCGGCGCGGCATCCCACCTTCTATCTGGCGATCCCACCGAGCGCCTTCGCCACCGTGGTCGGCGCGCTCGCGCGCACCGGCTGCGCCGAGGGCGGCCGCGTCGTGCTGGAGAAGCCCTTCGGCCGCGATCTCGCCTCGGCGCGCGAGCTGAACCGCATCCTGCACACGACCTTCGGCGAGAACGCGATCTTCCGCATCGACCACTATCTCGGCAAGACGGCCGTGCACAACCTGATGCACTTCCGCTTCGCGAACTCCTTCCTCGAGCCGCTCTGGAACCGGAACTTCGTGGAGAGCGTGCAGATCACGATGGCCGAGTCCTTCGGCGTCGAAGGGCGCGGCAAGTTCTACGAGGAGACCGGCGCGCTGCGCGACGTCGTGCAGAACCATCTGCTCCAGACCCTGGCGCTGCTCACGCTCGAGCCGCCGGTCGGCGCGGATGCCGACGGGCTGCGCGACGAGAAGGCGAAGCTGCTGCGCGCGATCCCGCCGCTCGAGCGCGGCGCGCTCGTGCGCGGCCAGTTCCGCGGCTACCGCGACGAGCCCGGTGTCGCCGCCGATTCGCAGGTGGAGACCTTCGCCGCCGTGCGGCTGCGCGTGGAGAACTGGCGCTGGGCGGGGGTGCCGTTCCTGATCCGCGCGGGCAAGCACCTGCCCGTCACGACGACCGAGATCCTGGTACGGCTGCGGCAGCCGCCCCAGCGCGTCTTCTCCGGCTTCGCGTTCAACGAAGCGCCCCCCAACCACTTCCGCTTCCGCCTCAGCCCCGAGGTCGAGATCGCGCTCGGCGCGCAGATCCGCGCCAACGGCGACGTGCCGCCCGGCGTCGGCGACACCGTGGAGCTCGTCGCGTGCCGGGATCGGCGCGGCATGATCGAGGCCTACGATCGCCTGCTCTCCGACGCGATGGCCGGCGATCCGCTGCTCTTCGCGCGCGAGGACGAGGTCGAGAACGCGTGGCGCATCGTCGATCCGGTGCTGAAAGCGCCGCCGCCGGTCGAGCCGTACGAGCCCGGCACCTGGGGTCCCGCGTCCGCCGACGTGCTCGCGGCGGCGGACGGAGGCTGGCACGCGCCGGCAGAGCCGCTCTGCTGATGGAGCTGCGCCGGCTCGCCAGCGCAGACGAGATCGCGCGCGTCGCCGCCGGCGAGGTCGCGGACGCGGCGCGGGAAGCGCAGCGCGCGCGCGGACGCTTCGGCCTGGCGCTCGCGGGCGGCGACACGCCGCGGCGTCTCTACGGGCAGCTCGCAACCGCAAGCGCCGAAGGCGCGCGCAGCGAGCCGAAGGCGAGCGAAGGCGGGCCCCCGCAAGGGTGGGCGCGCGTCGACTGGTCGCGCGCCGAGCTCTTCTTCGGCGACGAGCGCGCCGTCGGCCCCGAGGATGCGCAGTCGAACTACCGCATGGTGCGCGAGAGCCTGCTCGCGCCCGCCGGCATCGACGCGCGACGCGTCCACCGCATCTTTGCCGAGCGCCGCGATCTCGACGCCGCCGCGCGCGACTACGAGGCCCTGCTCGCGCGCGTCCTCGGCGGCGAGCCGGGAGGCCCGCCGCCGCAGCTCGATCTCGTGCTGCTCGGCATGGGCGCCGACGGCCACACCGCGTCGCTCTTCCCGCACAGCCCAGCGCTGAAGGAGCAGGAGCGCTGGGTGGTGCCGAACGAGGCGCCGGGCCTCGGTCGCAGGATCACGCTGACGTTCCCGCTGATCCTGCGCGCGCGCCGCCTGATCGTGCTGGTGAGCGGCGAGTCCAAGGCCGCCGCGCTCGCCCTCGTGCTGGAGGGTCCGCGCGATTCCGAGCACCTGCCCGCGCAGCGCCTCGCGCAGGCGAAGCAAGCGCTCTGGCTGGTCGACGGCGCCGCCGCGAGCCGGCTCGGCGAGACGCCGAGGAGCACGCCGTGACCCTCGAGAGCTACGCGCTCGAGCAGGTGCGTCCCGGCCACGTCGTCGGGCTCGGCAGCGGCCGCGCCGCGGAGCGCTTCGTGCGCGCGCTCGGCGCGCGCGTCGGCGCGGGGCTCGCGATCCGCGGCGTCGCCACCTCCGAGGCGACGGCGAAGCTCGCGCGCGCGCTCGCCATCCCGCTCGTCGCGCTCGACGAGGTCGAGCGCGTCGACCTCGCCGTCGACGGCGCCGACGAGGTGGATCCGCAGGGCGCGCTCATCAAGGGCTACGGCGGCGCGCTGCTGCGCGAGAAGGTCGTCGCGACGACGGCGGCGCGCGCGCTGATCCTGGTCGGCGAGGAGAAGTGCGTGCCGCGCCTCGGGACGCGCGGCCGCCTGCCCGTCGAGGTGCTGCCCTTCGCGTGGGCGTCGGTGCGCCGCCGGCTGGAGGATCTCGGGATTCCGGGCACGCCCCGCCCGCAGCCGAGCGACAACGGCAACGCGCTGGTCGATTGCAAGGTCGGCCAGCTCGCCGATCCCGCCGGGCTCGACCGCGCGCTGCACGCGATCCCCGGTCTGCTCGAGACGGGTCTCTTCCTCGATCTGCGCGCGACGATCGCAATCGAGCACGCCGAGCGCGTCGAGATCCGGACACCGCGAGGCGACGTGTGAGCGACGGCAAGGCCAAGCCCCCGCCGCAGGTGCCGCTCGACCGCCTCACCTGGAACCGCTTCCTGCGCTCCATCCGCAACTTCCTCACCTCCGAGGTCGGCGGGCGCGCGCGGCTCATGCTCGCCGGGCTGCTGTTCTTCCTGCTCCTCATCAACGGCCTGAACGTCGTGAACAGCTACGTCGGCCGCGATTTCATCACCGCCATCACGCAGCGCGACGAGGCGGGCTTCCTGCGCTTCGCCGTGCTCTACATCGCGGTGTTCGCCGGCTCGACGCTCGTCGCCGTGATCCAACGCTTCATCGAGGAGCGCCTCGGGCTGCTCTGGCGCACGTCGCTCACCGGTCGCCTGCTGAAGAGCTACATGCAGCATCCCACGTACTACCAGCTGAGCGATCGCCTGCGCTCCAACGGCGAGGTCGACAACCCCGACCAGCGCATCGCCGAGGACGTGCGCGCCTTCACCACCACGACGCTCTCGTTCGTGCTGCTGATCCTGAACGGGACGATCACGGCGGTGGCGTTCTCGGGCGTGCTGTGGCAGATCAGCCGGCTGCTCTTCGTCGTCGCCATCCTGTACGCGGGCGTCGGCTCGTTCCTGACGGTCGTGTTCGGCTACCGGCTCGTCGGGCTCAACTACGCGCAGCTCGACCGCGAGGCGGAGTTCCGCGCCGATCTCGTGTACGCGCGCGCGAACGCCGAGGCGCTCGCGCTCTCGCGGCAGGAGGGCGGGCTGCTGCGCCGCCTCGAGCGCCATCTCGACGCGCTCGTCGGCAACTACCGCCGCATCGTCGGCGTCAACCGCAACCTCGGCTTCTTCACCACCGGCTACAACTACATGATCCAGATCATCCCGGCGCTGATCGTCGGGCCGTTGTTCATGCGCGGGTCGGTGGAATTCGGCGTCGTCACGCAGTCCGCGATGGCGTTCTCGCAGCTGCTCGGCGCCTTCTCGCTGATCGTCACGCAGTTCCAGTCGATCTCGTCGTTCACGGCCGTGATCGCGCGGCTCGGCTCTCTCGGCGAGGCGATCGAGCAGGCGCACGCCGTCACCGCGCTGTCCACGGAGCGGTGCGAGCACGACGAGCCGCTCTTCGAGTGTCCGCTCTGCCTGGCCAGGCAAGTGGGTCTCACGGAGATGCCGGCGATCAGCGTGCGCGAGGAGGACGAGCGCGTCGCCTACGAATCGCTGACCCTGCGCTCGCCGAACGAGGACCGCCTGCTCCTGCGCGAGCTCTCGGTGTCGATCCCGAGCAAGACGCGCGTCGCCGTGCTCGGCCTCAACCACCCCGCCAAGTTCGCCCTGATGCGGGCGACCGCGGGCATCTGGGAGACGGGCAGCGGCCACATCGTGCGGCCGGGCGCCCACCGCATCCTCTTCCTCCCCGAACGGCCCTACCTGCTGCCGGGGACCTTGCGGCAGGTGCTCTCGCCGGCCCGGCGAGGAGCGCGCCCGTCCGCCGAGGAGATCGCGAGCGTGACGGGGTTGTTCGAGCTCGACCCGGTCCTCGAGCGCGTCGGCGGGCTCGACGTCGAGGCGGACTGGTCGAGCGTGCTCTCGCTCGGGGAGCAGCAGCTGCTGGCCGTCGCGCGCCTCGTGCTGGCGGCGCCGTCCTTCGCGTTCCTGGAGCGGCCCCACACGACGTTGAATCCCGACGAGACCGTGCGCGTGCTCGACGAGCTCACGAAGCGCGGCACGACCTACGTCACCTTCACCGACCGCGAGATCGTGCACGGCTACTACGACGCCGTGCTCGAGCTCGAGCCGGACGCGAGCTGGAAGTGGCGCGAGCTCGGCGACGCGGTGGCGCCCGCGCGCGAGGCCTAGAGAGGCCGGCCCCGGCTCGGCTACCGTCGGCCGCGTGCGAAGCGCCGCTCGGATCCTCCTGCTCCTGCTGTGGATCTCCGCATCGCCCGCGCGCGCCGACGAGCCGAGGGCCGCGGCGCCGGACCCCACGCGCGAAGCCGTCGTGCTCGTGCACGGCCTCTACCGCTCCGACCGCTCGATGCGCCCGCTCGCGGAACGGCTCGGGGCGGCGGGCTACGACGTCCACAGCCTGCGCTACGCGTCGACCGCCGCCGCGCCCGACGCTCTCGCGGCGCAGCTGCGCGAGCAGGTGCAGGCCTGCTGCGCGGATGCCGCGCGCGTCCACTTCGTCACGCACTCGCTCGGCGGCATCCTCACGCGCGCGCTGCTCGCGAAGGAGGCGCCCGCGAACCTCGGCCGTGTCGTCATGCTCGCGCCGCCGAATCACGGCAGCGAGCTCGTCGACCTCTTCGGCGACGCGTTCGGCTGGGCGCTCGGCCCGACGGGTCGCGAGCTCGGCACCGGGCCGACGAGCCTGCCGAACCGGCTGCCGCCGGCGAGCTTCCCGCTCGGCATCATCGCGGGCACCTCCAGCTGGAATCCCGTCGGGTCGTACGTGCTGCCGGGCGAGAGCGACGGCACGGTCAGCGTCGAGAGCACGCGCCTCGACGGCATGAGCGACTTCGTCGCGCTGCCGTCCTCGCACACCTGGATCCTCTACTCCGACGCCGCCGCCGAGCAGGTGCTCGAGTTCCTGCGTGCGGGACGCTTCAAGGAGTCGGGCACGTGATGGAGATCGACACGCGACACGTGATCGCGTTCGACATCGACGACATGCGCTCCGACCCACAGGAGCGCGAGGCCGCGCTCGCCCGGTTGCGGCGCACCGACCCGGTGCACTGGGACGCGAAGAACGGCTTCTGGCTGGCGACGCGCCACGCGGACGTGCGCGAGATCGCGAAGAACCCGGAGATCTACTCGTCGGAGCCGAAGGGACCGTGGCACCTCTTCGAGGCGCGCTTCTCCATGCAGGCGATGGACGGCCCGACGCATCGCGCGCAGCGCGCGCTCGTCAGCCGCGGCTTCACGCCGCGCATGGTGGACCGCCTGGCCTTCGCGGCGCGCGAGACCATCGAGGCCGCCATCGATCGCGTGGCGCCGCGCGGGCGCTGCGAGCTCGTCGCGGAGCTCGCCTCGCCCGTGCCGATCCGCATCATCGCCGGCATGCTCGGTCTCGACGGCGCGCACTTCGAGCTCTTCCGCCGCTGGAGCGACGCCGTCGCCACGCACGGCCCCTCCGTGACCGGCTCGCCCGAGTTCGCCGCCGTCCAGGCGGAGCTCGAGCGCCACCTGCGCGATGTCGCGGAGGCGCGCCGCGTCGACCCGCGCGACGACCTGATCTCGACGATCGCGCGCGCCGACGAGAGCGGCGAGCTCGCGTGGAGCGGCGAGACCTCCTTCGAGGGCTTCTCGAAGGACGACCTGCTCTCGTTCGTGCAGTTCGTGCTGCTCGCCGGCAACGAGACCACGCGCAACGCGATCTCGCGCGGCGTGCTCGCGCTGATCGAGCATCCCGAGGAGCGCGAGAAGCTGCGCGCGCAGCCGGAGCTGCTGCCCGCGGCCGTCGAGGAGATCCTGCGCTGGACGTCGCCGGTGCGCGTGCTGCGCCGCACCCTGGTGCAGGACGCGGAGCTCGGCGGCAAGCGCCTGCGCAAGGGCGAGTCGATCCTCATGCTCTACTGCTCGGCGAACCGCGACGAGGCGGTCTTCGAGGATCCGTACGCCTTCCGCGTCGACCGCTCGCCGAACGAGCACCTGGCCTTCGGCCTCGGCCCGCACTTCTGCCTCGGCGCGAGCCTCGCGCGCATGGAGATCGCCGTCGTCGTCGAGCGGCTGCTCGCGCGCCTGCCGGATCTCGCGCTCGCGCCGGGCACGCGCCTTTGCTTCGGCACGAACAGCATCCTCTACGCGATCGAGGAGATGCAGGTCGTGTTCCGGCCGCGCGCATGAAGAGCGCGCTGGCGATCGTGCACGTCGCCTTCGAGGACCTCGGCCTGCTCGAGCCGCTGCTGGCGGAGCGCGGGGTCGCCACGCGCTACGTGGAGGCGCCGCTCGGCGGCGTCGCCGCGGAGGATCCCCTCGCGCCGGATCTCGTCGTCGTGTGCGGCGGTCCGATCAGCGTGTACGAGGAGGCGGAGTACCCGTTCGTGCGGGACGAGCTGACCTTGCTGGAGCGGCGCTTCGCGGCGGATCGCCCGACGCTCGGCCTGTGCCTCGGCGCGCAGATGATGGCGCGCGCGCTCGGCAGCCGGGTCTATCCGAACGCGCGCAAGGAGATCGGCTGGAGCGCGCTCTCGCTGACGCCGGCCGGCAAGGAGTCTCCGCTGCGCCACCTCGAGGGCACCCGCGTGCTCCACTGGCACGGCGACACCTTCGAGCTGCCGGCGGGCGCGCAGCGCCTCGCCTCGACGGAGATCACCGAGAACCAGGCGTTCGCGTGGGGCGCCTCCGCGCTCGCGCTGCAGTTCCACGCGGAGGCGGCCGGCGTCGCGCTCGAGCGCTGGTTCGTAGGCCACGCCTGCGAGATCGCGGCGACGCCGGGCGTCTCCGTCGAAGGGCTGCGCCGCGACACGCGCGCGTGCACACCCGCGCTGGAGCGCGCCGGGCCGGCGCTCTTCACAGAGTGGCTCGCGTCGGTCGGTCTCTAGACGACGGGCGTGCGTGCGCGCCGGGCGAGTCCGGCGAGCAAGGTCACTCCGGCGAGGAGCGAGGTTGCTGCGCCGGGCTCGGGTAGGGCGACGAGATCTGCGCCGGGCCAGTCGACCGGATCCGAGAGCGAGGAATCCGCGAACAGCGTCCAGGTGCCGAGGCCCGGGTCGAAGAGGAGCACGTCCTCGTCGTCGAAGGGGATGCCGGCGATCACGCCGCTGTCGTCGAACGAGAGCAGCAGCTGCGCCGAGGTCTCGTTCGGGCGGCTCGCCGCGTCGAGATCGAGGTTCGCGGGCACGCCGTTGGCGCTGCCGTCGAAGACCATGACGAAGCCGCCGGCGACGACCTCGACGAGATCCTCGTCATCTACGGTGCCGACGATCGGCAGGCTGACCGTGGTGTCGAAGGAGAGCCGCAGCGCGCCGCTCGGCGCGAAGCTGACGGCGTCGATGCGGGCGTTGGCGGGCACGCCGGCGGCCGCGCCGTCGAAGTAGAGCGAGTAGGTGCTCGTATTCGGATCCCAGCGGACCACGTCGCGCGGGTCGGCGGGCGCGCCGAGCCCGACGAGCGGCGCCGTCGTGTCGAGCGCGAGCGCCGCCGGCTGCGTGGTCGAGAGCTCGAGGCCCGCGATCTCGACGTTCTGCGGCAGCGCAGCGCCGAGCATCGTGAGCAGCACCGGCGTCACGGTGCCCGCGCCGTCGTCGGCGCCGGCGTCGTCGTCCGCGAGGGTCGGCACCGGCGCGACGGTTCCGAGCGGCGCGGTCTTGTCGGCCACGAAGAGGGTCGGCGACTGCGCGTGCGCCTCGACGGCGCAGCCGAGGAGCACGGCGAACGCTGCTGCGGCGCGCTTCATGGGCTTCTCCTCAGGGGCAGGTCGGGGCGGGGCCCGCGATGCCCGAGCAGAGGTTGTGGAAGCCCGACGTCGGATGCGGGCCGGGCACCGGCGCGAGCAGCATGTCGGGACCGGCATTCGCGTTCAGCGTGTTCTGGCTGTAGCCCGACGTCGCCGGGAGGTTGATGCCGAAGCCGGAGTTGAAGCTGATGCTGTTGTCGGCGGCGTTGGCGCCGGCGCCGAGGACGACGCCACCGCTTCCCGGCAA
>DASUFZ010000058.1:0-9889 GCA_036274295.1 Myxococcota bacterium | reverse complement strand
AGCGAGGCGTCGCAGCGGTAGAGATCGAGCGCGCGCGTGTCGTGGTACACCATGAAGCGCTCGACGTGGCCGATGCCCTTGATGCCGGCGATGTCGTCGAGACCGAAGGCGTCGCCGATCTCGGCCGCGAGCGTGTCGTGCGCGGCGTTGCCGCCCTCGGCCGCGAGCGCCTCGATGCGCTCGACCACCGGCGCGAGCTGCGAGCGCGGCTCGATCCGCAGCTTCATCTCGTGCTCGTCGGCGGGCTCGTCCGACGCGGGGGGCAGGAAGCGGTCGGGCTTCATCGGGCCTCGGGGGGTCGGTGGGGTTGGCTCGCAAACTCGAACATGGATTTGACAGATCGATGACGGGCCGGGGGCGCTTGCCGGAAGAACGCCGTTCTGGAGGGAGTGCGCGGCTATGCTGGCGCGCCTAGTGCCGCGCAAGAGCGCCGGTCTGCTGCTCTTCCGCCGCGCGCCGGGCGGGCTCGAGGTGCTGCTCGTGCATCCGGGCGGGCCCTTCTTCGCGCGCCGCGATCTCGGCGTCTGGTCGATCCCGAAAGGCGAGGTGGGGCCGGGCGAGGACCTGCTGGCGGCGGCGCGCCGCGAGCTCGCGGAGGAGACGGGCTTCTCTTCCGACGGCGAAGCGATCCCGCTCGGCGAGGTGCGCCAGGCGAGCAAGACCGTGCACGCCTTCGCGGTCGAGGGAGATGCGGATCCCGCCGCGCTGAAGAGCAACCTCTGCGAGATCGAGTGGCCGGGCAAGTCGGGTCGCCGCATTACCGTTCCGGAGGTCGACCGCGCGGCCTGGTTCTCGCTCGACGCCGCGCGCGAGCGCCTGGTGGCCGCGCAGGCGGCCTTCCTCGACCGCCTCGCCTCGGCGCTCGGCGAGTAGCCGCTACTCGCCGATCCCCGGGATCGGCTTCCCCTCCGACGCCGCGGGTGGCGCGATGCCGAGGAGATGCGTGACGGTCGGCGCCACGTCGATCATGCGCACGACACCGAGCTGCGTGCCCGGCCGCACGCCGCGGCCGAGCGCGAAGAGGATGCCGCCCATGTCGGGATCGTCGGGCGCCCAGCCGTGCATGCCGCGCTTGGAGCCGGCGAGCACGCGCAGCGCGCGCTCGCTCCACGGCGACTCGCGCAGCGCCACGCCCGGGCTCGCGACGACGACGAGATCGCCGGTGCGCGACGGGAAGCGCAGGCGGAAGCTCTCGGGCAGCGCGTCGCCGCGGTAGACGCGGATCCCCGCGACGCCGCGCAGCGCCGCCTCGGCGCGCTCGCGCTGCGCGGGATCGTCGAGGAAGAGGTGCGCGACGGCGGCGCCGCCCTCGATGCGCGGCCGGATGCCCGCGGCCTCGAGGGTCGCGCGCAGCGGCACCTCGTCGGTGACGGCCGCCATGCCGTGGTCGCTGACGACGAGGAGCGTGGTGTCGCTCCAGGCCTTGCGCGCGTCGAGCCCGGCGAGCAGCGCGCCGAGCTCGGCGTCCTGCTCGCGCAGCGCCGCCTGCACGCTCGCATCGTCGGGCCCGTGCAGGTGTCCCTCGTGATCCGCGCCGTGCCAGTACGACATGACCAGCCGCGGCCGCTCGCCGGGCGGCAGGTCGAGCCAGCCGAGAATGCGCGCGACCTTCTCGCGCTCCGGCACCCTGGCGTCGAAAGGCGCCACGCGCTGGTGCACGCGCTGGCCGCGCCAGTCGGTCTCGGAGCCGACCCAGAAGTAGACGGCGGCGGGCACGCCCTGGCGCTCGGCCGCGGCCCACAGCGGCTCCGCCTCGATCCAGCTCGCGTCGTTGCCCATGCGGAACTCGCCGCGCGCGCGGTCGAGGAACTGGTTGTCGACGATGCCGTGCTTGTCCGGATACGTGCCCGTCGCGAGCGAGACGTGGCCGGGGAACGTGCTCGACGGGAAGACCGGCACGAGCCGCTCCGCGCGCGCGCCCTCGCGCGCCATGCGCGCCAGCGCGCCGTTCGGAACGCGCGCCGGATAGTCGTGCCGCACGCCGTCGAAGGAGAGCAGGATCACGGTCGGCTCGGCCGCCGCCGCGACCGCGAGGAGCCACAGCGCGAGCGCGGCGAGCGCCGCCTTCACGCGCCCGTCCGCGCCGCGGCCAGCAGGATCGCCAGCGCCGACGGCGCGTGCTCGATGCGCCCCGCGCGCGCGTCGCGCACGAGCTCGGCGAGCGGCACCAGCACGACCTCGATCTCCTCGGTCGGCTCGCGCTCGATCGCGCCGTCGTCGGTGAGCTCCGTCGCGAGCAGGATGTCGAAGTGCTCGTTGCTGATGCCCGTGCTGTTGCAGAAGCGCCCGAGCGGCTCGATGCGGCCGGCGCGATAGCCGGTCTCCTCCTCGAGCTCGCGGTGCGCCGCGTCCACCGGCGTCTGGCCGTCGCGCCCGCCGGACGGACACTCGAGCACCGTGCGCTCGAGCGTGTGGCGGTAGACGCGCTCCATCACGACGCGGCCGTCGCCGCGCAGCGGCAGCACGACGACGTAGCCGCCGTGCTCGATCGAGGTGTAGGTGATCTCCTCGCCGCCGGGCAGGGTGAGCTCGTCCTGGCGCAGCTTGAACCACGGGCTCTCGAAGAGATAGCGGGAGCTGCGCCGGTGCCACGTCATGGGCGCGCGAGTGTGGCGCACGCGCGCGTGCTGACGCTACGCCCGAGACTCCGGCGGACACGATGCGACGTAGCGGGCGAGATCGGCCGCGGTCGAGAGCCGCGGAGGCTCGCTGCCGGGCGCGGCGCGCCGCCCGCAGCGGCGCAGCAGCATCGCCGCGACGGCTTCCTGCTCGCCCGCCTCGATGCCGTAGACGCGCGCGAGATCGTCGTCGGCGCGCGCGGAGATGCCCGCTTCGGCGCGCCAGCGCTGGAGCGCGTGGAAGACCTCCGCGGCGATCTCGGGCGGCGTGCCGTCCTGCTCGCAGCGGCGCAGGAAGGCGCCGAGATCGGGACGCGCGGCGTCGCGGCGCCGTCGCCGCACGACGAAGGCGAGCGCGAGTGCGAGCGCGATCACGCCGCCGGCGACCCACGCGAGCTGCTGGAACGCGTCCATTGCTAGCCGCTCGCGCCGTGCCAGTCCCGATCGACGATCAGGCGCGCGCCGCGGCGGAAGGTCAGATACGACCAGGCCCACGAGAGCACGACGAAGAGTCGGTTCTTGAAGCCGACCAGGAAGTAGATGTGCACGACCAGCCACGCGAGCCACGCGACGAAGCCGGCGAAGCGCACGCGGCCGAGATCGCAGATCGCGCGGCTGCGGCCGATCGTCGCCATCTGGCCGCGGTCGCGGTAGCGGAAGGGCTCGCGCGGCTCGCCGCGCAAGCTGCGCATGATGTTGCGCGCGACGTGCGCGCCCTCCTGCTTCGCGACGGGTGCGAGGCCCGGCAGCGGCTTCCCGTCTTCGCCGCGCGCGCACGCCATGTCGCCGATCGCGAAGATCTCCGGATGGCCCGGCACGCTGAGATCGGCCTCGACCTGCACGCGGCCGACGCGGTCGAGCGGCGCGCCGAGGCTCTTCGCGAGCGGCGAGGGCTGCACGCCAGCGGCCCACAGCGCGGTCGCGGTCTGGATGCGCTCGGGACCGACGTCGACGCCCGCCGCGTCGATGCCGGTGACGGCGCTCGACGTCCACACCTGCACGCCGAGCGATTCGAGATCGCGCGTGGCGCGCCGCGCGAGCTCCGCTGCGAAGCTCGGCAGGATGCGCGGCCCGGCCTCGATCAGGATCACGCGCGCGAGCGCGGGATCGATGTGGCGGAAGTCGCGCGCCAGGGTGAAGCGGCTCATCTCGCCGAGCGCGCCGGCGAGCTCGACGCCGGTCGGTCCCCCGCCGACGACCACGAAGGTCAGCAGCATCTTCTGGCGCGCCGGATCTTTCTCCATCTCGGCCTGCTCGTAGGCGGAGAGCACGCGCCGGCGGATCTCGGTGGCCTCTTCCACGGATTTCAGGCCGGGGGCGTGCTCCTCCCAGGCGTCGTGGCCGAAGTAGGCGTGGCGCGCGCCGCAGGCGAGCACGAGCACGTCGTAGGCGAGCGGGCCGCGCGAGGTCTCGATCCGCCGCTCCGCGGTGTCGACGGCGCGGACCTCGTCGAGCCGCACGCTCGTATTGCGCTGCGTGGAGAGCAGGCTGCGGATCGGCGCGGCGATCTCCGCGGGCGAGAGCCCCGCCATGGCGACCTGGTAGAGCAGCGGCTGGAAGAGATGGTGGTTGCGGCGGTCGATCAGGGTGACTTCGACGTCGCGCGCCTTGCGCAGGCCCTTTGCTACGGCGAGCCCGCCGAAGCCGCCACCGACGACGACCACGTGTGTCATGACCGGAGTGTGGGCTAGGCGTCGTCGAACTCCCAGCGCAGGAACGTCTTCAGGTCCGTCGCGGCCGAGCGCGCCTTCTCGCGCACGCGCTCGCTCGGGTCGATGAGCGCGATGCCGACGATGCGGCGCACGCGGCCCGGGTCGAGGCGCCCGAAGCGGCGCGCCAGGTGGCCGAAGCCCTCGAGCGCGTTGCCGCGCACCTCGGCGTCGCGGTGGCGCGAGAGCTGGATCAGGCACGACTGCGCCCACTCGCGATCGTCCGCATCGTTCGCGATCTCGAGCACGAGGCCGCGCAGGCGCTCGGGCTCGTCCTCGGCGATCGCGGACTCCACCCGCGCGCGAAAGCGCGGGGCGGAGGCCGCGCTCTTCTCTTCCCGCACCTACAGCTCGAGCGGCAGCCCGACGTGCTTCTCGAACACGAAGTCGCGGTGCGCGAGCAGCGCGGGATCGAGCGCGGCCAGGATCTCCTTCGGCGTGTTCGTGAAGCGCGCGCGCAGCGGCGCCGGCAGCGGGCACTGCTCGGGCGGCTGCATCACCACGAGATTCGAGAACGCGGCCCAGTAGAGATCGAGCGCCGTGAGCGACGGCCCGAGCAGGTAGGCGTTTCCGCGCGCCCGCTCGCTCGCGAGCTGCGCGGAGAGCATGCGCAGCAGCGCGATCGCGCGCGCAGGTGCGGCCGCGGCGGCCTCCGGCGAGTAGTCGTACTTCGGGCCGAGATAGCCGCTGATCGGATCCGGCGGGCTCGCCTGCATGCCGGCGTGGATCATCAGGTGGCGCAGATTCGCGCCGAGGCCGTCCGTGCCGCAGATCTCGTGCGCGAGGCCGAAGAAGAGCGCGCGCTCGCGGGCGTCGGCCGGCACCAGCGCGGGCTCCGGCGCGAGGCGCTCGGCGAGCAGCAGGATCTCGGCCCAGCCGGTGCGGGGCCGCTCCTTCTCGAAGAGCACCGCCGGGTAGCTCGCCTGACCGGTGACGCGCTGGAGCGCGTCGGGCGCGTCCGACGGCATCTGCTGTGCGCGCGTGTAGGGGATGCGCTTGACGTCGAAGATCGCCTTGGCCGCCACGGACCAGGGGCTCGGGAAGCCCGCGAGGAGCACGAGCCGCACGCCGCCGCGCGTGGCCGCTTCGCCGATGCCGATCCGTTCCATCATGTCACGTCCTCCGATGCGGGCGTCGAGGGGGCGCAAGCTACCACAGGGGGCGAAGGCCCCGGGTTTCCCGCACCCCGCCGGTCGGTGATTCAAGTCACGAAATGCGCACACCGATCGTGTCGACGGGACGCCGATGAATCCGAGCGGTCGCATCGTGCGTCCGAAAGCCAGGGGGTGAGGTGATGTTCTCCAAAAGCTTCTGCAAGGTTGCGATCGGTGCGGTGCTCGTCGCGTTCGGCGCTGCCTGCACGACAGATCCCTACACCGGACAGCCGCAGGTCGCGAAGACGGCCATCGGCGCGGTCATCGGCTCGGCCGCAGGCGCCGGCATCGGCGCGCTCGCGGATCGCAACCACGCGCGCGGCGCGCTGATCGGCGCGGGCGCCGGCGCGCTCGCGGGCGGCGCGGTCGGCGGGTACATGGACTACCAGGAGAAGAAGCTGCGCGAGCGACTCCAGGGCACGGGCGTCAGCGTCACGCGTGTCGGCAACGAGATCGTGCTGAACATGCCGGGCAACGTCACGTTCGACGTGAACCGCGCGGAGATCCGCCCGGATTTCTACCCCGTGCTGAACTCGGTCGTGCTCGTGGTGCAGGAGTACCAGAAGACCATCATCGAGGTGTCGGGCTTCACGGACAACACCGGCAGCGACGCGCACAACCTCGATCTCTCGAACCGGCGCTCGGCGGCCGTGGCGAGCTACCTGAAGGCGCAGCAGGTGAACCCGGCCCGCGTGCTCTCGCAGGGCTTCGGCGAGCAGCGCCCGATCGCGAGCAACGAGACGGCCGAGGGCCGGCAGCAGAACCGGCGCGTCGAGCTGCGGCTGGTGCCGCTGACGGCGTAGGGGCACGCGGTGCGCCGGTGGGTGGCTCTCGCTGCGCTCTGCCTCGCCTGCTCGCCGGCGGTGAAGACGTCGTGCGAGCCGCCGTCGAGCCCGATCCTCGTCCTCGCGTCGGCGCACTGGAAGCCGGTGATCGAGGGTGGTGTCGCGCACGGCGTCGAGGTGCGCGACGTGGTCGCGGGCTCGTTCCTCGCCTGTCTCGGCGTGCGCGACGGCGATCGCCTGGTGGCGCTGGACGGCGAGCGCATTCCCGACCCGAGCGCCCTGGCGAAGCTCGGCAAGCGGCGGGCGCTCCGCCTCCAGGTGGAGGACGCGTCGGGCCGCGCGCGCGAGATCGTGAACCAGTAGAGCGGCGCCTGCGGCGCGCCTGCCGCTGGTAGACTGCGCCCCATGCTCGTCTTCGAGAACGCCGCGGTGCTCGACGCCGAGGTCGGGCGCCTGCTGCCGCAGCGCCACGTCGTCGTCGAGGGCGAGCGCATCGTCGCCGTCGAGGAGACGCCGCCGAAGGCCGCGGGCGCGCGCCGCATCGACCTGCGCGGGCGCACGCTCATGCCCGGCCTGATCGACGCGCACGTCCACGTCGCCATCACGACGATGGACATCGGCGCGATGCAGCACCGGCCGGTAACGCTCGTCGCCAACGAGGCGCGCCGCATCCTCGAGAAGATGCTGCGGCGCGGCTTCACGACGGTGCGCGACGCCGGCGGCGCGGACTACGGGCTCGCCGAGGCGGTTGCGCGCGGGCTGATCGACGGGCCGCACATCCACTACGCGGGGCGCGTGCTCTCGCAGACGGGCGGTCACGGCGACTTCCGCCCGCGCGCCGACGGCCCCGCGCTTTGCGCCTGCCAGATCCACTCGTCGGGCTTCTCGCACGTCGCCGACGGGGTGCCGGCCGTCCGCCGGGCCGCGCGCGAGGAGCTCCGGCGCGGCGCCTCGCAGATCAAGATCATGGCGTCCGGCGGTGTCGCCTCGCCGTCGGATCCGATCTGGAACCTCCAGTACTCGCCCGAGGAGATGCGCGCCGCGGTGGAGGAGGCGGAGAGCTGGCGTACCTACGCCATGGCGCACGCCTACACGCCGGAGGCGATCGCGCGCGCAGTCGACGCCGGCGTGCGCACGATCGAGCACGGCAACCTGATCGACCGCGCGACGGCGCAGCGCATGGCCGCGCGCGGCGCGTTCCTCGTGCCGACCCTCGTCACCTACTTCAAGATCGACGAGCTCGGCCGCAAGCTCGGCTTCCCCGAGGTGAGCATGCGCAAGGTGAAGGACGTGCTCGACGCGGGGCTCACGTCCCTGGAGATCGCGCGCGACGCCGGGGTCGCCATCGGCTTCGGCACCGATCTCCTCGGCGAGACGCACGACTTCCAGAGCGAGGAGTTCGCACTGCGCGCCCGCGCGCTGACGCCGGCCGAGGTGATCCGCTCCGCCACGACGGTGAACGCGCGCATCCTGAAGCGCGAGGGCGAGATCGGCGTCGTCGCGCCGGGCGCGCGCGCGGACCTGCTCGTCGTCGAGGGGGATCCGCTCTCCGACGTCCGCCTGCTGGCCGAGCCCGAGAAGAGCCTTTCGCTGATCCTGCGCGGCGGCCGCGCGATCGTCGATCGGCTCGGCTAACGCCGCGCTCCGCTCGCGAACTCCAGCGCCTGCGTGAGCCGGTCGCTGCCCCAGTAGAGCTCGTCGCCGACGGTGAAGGACGGCGCGCCGAAGATGCCGAGCGCGATGGCGCGCTCGGTCTGCGCGCGCAGCGCGTCCTTCGTCTCGGGGAGATTCGCGCGCTCGAGCCACTCCTGTGCGTCGAGAGCCTGCGCCGAGAGGATCTCGCCGACGACCTCCGGCTTCGAGATCTCGCGGTCCTCGCCGAAGTTCGCGCGGTAGACGGCGCGCACGAAGTCCGGCACCCAGGCGGCGCCCTGCGCGGCGACGACGACGCGCGCGGCCGTGAGGCCGTTGCGCGGGAACGCGCTCGGGCGCTTCATCGGCAGGCCCAGCTCGGCGCACAGGCGGTCCATGTCGCGCCACATGTAGCGGCCCTTCACCGGATAGATGTTGAAGGGCGAGTCCTTCCAGCCCTGCGCGCCGAAGATCGGGGCGAGCAGGAACGAGTTCCAGGTGACGTCGATGCCGCGTGCCTTCGCCTCGCGCTCCACGCGCCAGGCCGCCACGTAGGAGTAGGTGCTCGCGAACTCGAACCAGAAGGTGAGGGGTGCCATAGGCGGGCGAGCCTCGCGCCACGGCGTCTCGACGTCAACGCATGGCTGCGATGCGCGGATGCGCGCGCCGGCGTTACGCTGCACGCCTGCTCGGAGGGTCCCCGATGTCCGTCCCGCTCTGGAAGCGCAGCGCCGGGGAGCTCGCCGGCGCGATCCGCGCACGCGAGGCGACGAGCCGCGAGGTGATCGAGGCGCACCTCGCGCGCATCGCCCAGGTGGAGCCGGCGGTGCACGCGCTCGGCGCGGTGCTCGCCGATTCGGCGCTCGCCGCGGCCGACGCCGCCGACCTTGCACAGCGCCGCGGCGACGCGCTCGGTCCGCTGCACGGCGTGCCGATGACGGTGAAGGAGAACATCGACGTCGCCGGCTCGGCGACGACGCAGGGCGTGGTCGTCATGAAGGACGCCGTGCCGCCGCTCGACGCGCCGCACGTGGCGCAGCTGCGCCGCGCGGGCGCCATCGTGATCGCTCGCACGAACCTGCCGGACTTCGGCCTGCGCTGGCACAGCGAGAGCTCGCTGCGCGGCACGACGGTGAATCCGTGGGACGCGTCGCGCACGGCGGGCGGCTCGAGCGGCGGCGATGCCGTCGCGCTCGCGACGGGAATGGCGCCGCTCGGCAACGGCAACGACTACGGCGGCTCCTTGCGCATCCCCGCGCAGTTCTGCGGCATCGCGTCGTTGCGGACGACGCTCGGGCGCGTCGCGCACGCGTCGTCGCTCGCGCCGGCCGAGCTCTCGCCGACCTTGCAGCTCTTCATGGTCGAGGGGCCGATGGCGCGCCGGGTCGCGGACCTGCGCCTCGCGCTCGGCTGCATGTCGGGCCGCGATCCGCGCGATCCCTGGTGGACACCCGCGCCGCTCGAGGGCCCGCGGCCGAAGCAGCCGGTGCGCGTCGCGGTGAGCGTCGACCCGGGCGGCGACGGCGTGCACCCGGACGTCGCGGCCGGCGTGCGCCGCGCCGCGGATGCGCTGGCCGATGCGGGCTACGCCGTCGAGGAGCGCGAGCCGCCGATGGTGAACGAGGCGATGGCGCTCTGGAGCGCGCTCTGCGGCTCGGAGGTGCGCGCGCAGATGCTGCCGCTGATGCGCCCGCTGCTCTCGCAGAACGCGCAGCGCTTCGTGGATTTCTGGCTCGCGCGCGAGCCCGAGCTCGACCTCGCCAGCTACCAGCGGAAGCTCGCGGACCGCAGCGCCGTCGCGCGCGCGTGGACCACCTTCCACAGCGAATTCCCGCTCGTGCTCGCGCCCGTCAGCACCGAGCCGGCGTTCCCGATCGGCCGCGACGTCGAGAGCGAGGCCAGCACCCACGCGCTGATGCAGACGATGCGCCTCGTGCTGACCGTCAACGCGCTCGGCCTCCCCGCCGCCGCCATCCCCGTCGGCGTCGCGC
>DASUFZ010000057.1:0-10318 GCA_036274295.1 Myxococcota bacterium | reverse complement strand
CGCCGTGCCACAGGCTCCCGTGCCAGATCAGCACGGAGCCGCGCCGCATGACCGCCGGCTCGCTCGCGTACTCCTTCCGGTAGACGGGCGCGTCCTGCCAGCGGTGCGAGCCGCGCACGACCCGCGTCGCGCCGTTCTCTTCGGTGAAGTCCGTGAGCGCCCACATCGAGTTGCAGACCAGCGCGGCATGCGGCCGCGGGATCGGGAGCAGCACGTCGTCGGCGTGGATCGGCTGCGCCTTCTCGCCCGGGTCGATCGCGACCGACGAGAGCGACGAGATCAGGCAGCCCGGGTCGAGCACGCCCTCCACGATCGGCAGCACGTTCGCGTGGACGGGCACGGCCTCGTAGAGCCCGCCATGGACGAGCAGGTTGTAGATGCGGACCGTGCGCTCGCCCTCGAAGTCGTTGCGCGACGGCACGATGCCGTGCTCGCGCTCGATGCGGAGAAGATCGTCGGCGAGCGCGTCGACGAGCGCGGGCTCGATGGCGTCCTCGACGATCGTGAAGCCGTCGCGCTCGATCTCCTCGAGATGGCGCGCGACGCGTGCCGGATCGATGGCGCGACCTCCCGGGCGGCGAAGGTGCCGGAGGGCGAGCGCGGCGTCGAGCGACGGGCGTCGCCGGCGCGTCGCGCCGTACACTGCGGGGGCGTGCGCGCCTTCCCGTCGCGACCCCACGTGCTCGGCATCGACGACGGCCCGTTCGAGAAGTTCGCAGCGGGAGCCGAGGCGCCGCTCGTCGGCGTGATGATGGAGGGCGCAGATCTCGTGGAGGCCGTCGCGGTGACGCGCTTCCCGGTCGACGGCGCGGGCGCGACCGCCTTCCTCGGCGACTGGATCGAGTCGCTGCGCTTCCGCCCTGCCCTGCACGCCGTGCTCTTCGGCGGCATCACCCTGGCCGGCCTCGCGCTGCTCGAGCCGGAGGCGCTCGCGCTCCGCCTCGGCGTCCCCGTGCTCGTGCTCAATCGCAAGCCGCCGCGCGACGAGGGCCTGCGCGAAGCGCTGCGCGCAGCGGACCTCTCGGAGCGCATCGCGCTGCTCGAGCGGGCGCCCGCCGCCTTCGCGCACGACGGTCTCCACCTCTCGGTCTCGGGCGCGAGCCGCACGGAGGCCCTTGCACTGCTGGCCTCCACACGCGGGAAGTCGGCGCTACCCGAGCCGCTCCGGATCGCCCATCTCATCGCGCGCGCGCTCGCGACCGGCGAATCGCGCGGCCGGGCCTAGCTCGGCTTCGGCGCCGCCGCGTTCTTTTCCTTCAGCTTCTCGATCACGACGGTGGGGCCGCCGTTGCCGGCGACCTCGCGGAACTGGTCGCGGTAGTTCGCGACGAGGCTGATGCCTTCGATCACGACGTCGATGATCTTCCAGTTCCCGCTCTTCTGGCGCATGCGGTAGTCGACGAGCGCGCCGTCGTTCTTGCCGCCGACGATCTTCGTCTTGATCGTGAAGTCGCCGCGCGCCTCGGGGCGCTCGCCCGTGATCTCGACCTGCTCCTGCTCGTAGCGCTCGATGCGCGCGCCGTAGTCGTTGGCCAGGAAGCGCGTGAACTCGTCCACGAACTCGGCCTGCTGCGGAGGCGTGAGCTTCTTCCAGTTCGTCGCCATCACGAGGCGCGACATCGTGTCGAAGTCGAAGCGGTCGCGCGCGATCGTCTCGAGCTCGGGACGGCGCGCGGCGTCGGACTTCTTCGGGTCGCGCAGGATCGCGAGCACCTCGTCGATGGTGCGCTGGATCAGCACGCGCGGGCTCTCGGCCTCGGCCGCGGCCGAGAGCGCGAGCACCGCGGCCAGCGCGCCGCACAGCGCGGCGACGCGCGCCCGCTTCCGGCTCATGTCACTCGTCTTCGTCGAGGCCATACAGATCCTCATCCTGGGTTTCCTGCGGCTCCTTCGGAGCTTCCGCGCGGTCGCGCACCTGGTTCTCACGGTACTGCGTGAAGGCGCTGCGCACGGCGGCGTACCAGTCGAAGGCCGCCTTGCGCTCCTCGCGGATCGTCTCGAGCGCCAGTGCGCGCCGGTTGACGATGTCGACGCTTCGCGCGGGAACCGTCACATACACGGGGATGAAGTACCAGCTGACCGGAGCGGTGGCCGCCGCGTCCACGGCCATGCCCGTCGCGTCGCGCGGGCTCGAGGGACCGAGCAGCGGCAGCACCAGATACGGGCCCGGCGGGGTGCCCCAGACGCCGAGCGTCTGTCCGAAATCCTCGTTGCTCTTGTAGATCTGCCACGCGCTGGCCGGGTCGAAGAAGCCGCCGAGCCCGACGGTGGTGTTGACGACGACGCGCCACACCGTCTCGTACGCCTTCCACGGCTTGCCCTGGAGCAGGTCGTTCGCGAAGTGGACGGGCATCTGCAGGTTGTCGAAGAAGTTCGCGAGGCAGGTCTCCACGCGGTCGGGCACGACCGTGTTCCAGCCCGTCGCGATCGGCTCGAGCGCGTAGTGATCGACCGTCTCGTTGAACGCGAAGACCTTGCGGTTGAAGGGCTCCCACGGATCGCCCGGGCTCCTCGCATGGCTGTCCGAAGACGGGTCGTCCGGGACGGCCGCCGCAGCTTGGACGTCGCCGGCCGGCTCTGCTTCGATCGCCCCGGCGGGCGCGAGCAGCGCGAGCAGCAACGCGGCGGCGAGCGCGCGGGCCATGTCGCCTACTTGACGCCCGAATTCTGGACGAACTTGCCGATCAGGCGCTCGATCGAGAGCGCGCTCTCCGTCATGGCGATCTCCTCGCCCCCCGCGAGGGTCGTCTCCTCGGCGCCCGGCTCGAGCGCGATGAACTGATCGCCGAGCAGGCCCGACGTGCGGATGCCGGCCGACGTGTCGCTCGGCAGATGCAGGCGCGGGTCGATGTCGAGGGTGACGCGCGCGCGCAGCGCGTCGTCGAGATCGATGGCGATGACCTGCCCGACCGTCACGCCCGCGATCGCCACCGGCGCGCGCGTCTTGAGCCCGCCGATCTCGTCGAAGACGGCGTACAGGCGCAGGCCGCCGGGGCCCTTGTAGCTGAGCCCGCCGACCTGGATCGAGAGATACGCGATCGCGGCCAGCCCGATGGCCACGAAGAGCCCGACGATCAGATCGCGGGTCGCAGACGGCTGCATGGGGAATCCTCCAACGCGCGCGCTCAGACGCCCCAGAGCGCTGTGATGATGTAGTCGAAGAGCAGCACGGTGACGGAGCCGACCACCACCGTGCCCGTGGTCGCCGCGCTGACGCCGGCCGAGGTCGGCGTCGCGGTGTAGCCGCGATAGGTGGCGATGAAGCCGACGAGGCCGCCGAAGATCACGGACTTCAGCAACGTCCCGGCGACGTCGTCCTCCCAGGTGATCGCGTTCTCCATGCTGGTCACGTAGGTGCCGCCGTCGACGCCGAGGAGCTCGACGCCCACCAGGTAGCCGCCGAAGAGCGCGAAGCAGATGAAGAGCGCGTTCAGCATCGGCATCGAGACCAGCATGGCGAGCGCCTTCGGCTTGACGACGAAGTCGACCGGGTCGATCGACATCATGCGCAGGCCGTCGAGCTGCTCCGTCGTCACCATCGACGCGATCTCCGCCGCCATGGCCGAGCCCGCGCGGCCGGTGACGAGCAGCGCCGTCAGCACCGGGCCGAGCTCGCGCACGAGCGAGAGCCCGACGACGGCGCCGAGCGAGTTCTCCGCCCCGAAGCGCGCCAGGGTCGTGTAGCCCTGCAGGCCCAGCACCGCGCCGACCGTCGCGCCGGAGAGGCAGACGATGGCGAGCGAGAGCACGCCGACGTCGAACACCTCGCCGACGAACCGCCGCACGCGCCAGGGCGGCCGCACGGTCTGCATGGCGATCGCGCCGATGAAGGCCGCCATGCGCCCGAGGTGCGCGACGAGGTTCACCGTGCGGAAGCCGAGGGTCTCGAGGGCAGTCAGCTTCACGCGTCCACTCCGGGGCTGGGGTCGTCGCGCTCGGCGTCGAGGAACTCGCGCACGCGCTTGTCGGTGCTCTTCTGTAGCTCCGCCGGCGTTCCGGTCACGGCCTCGCCGTTCACCAGGAAGGTGATCTGGTCCGCCATGCGCAGCGACGACGGGATGTGGTGCGACGTCACGAGCAGGGTGATGCCGAGGCGCACGTTCAGCTCGACGAGGAGCTTCTCGATGCGCCGCACGTTCACCGGATCGAGGCCGGAGAAGGGCTCGTCGCAGAGCACGATCTCCGGATCGCTGATGATGGCGCGCGCCAGCGCGGCGCGGCGCAGCATGCCGCCCGAGAGCTGGCGCGGCATCAGGAGCTCCGTGTCGGGAAGTCCCACCGCGGCAAGCCGGCGCGAGACCTCGGCGGCGATGTCGCGCTCGGACAGCTCGGTGTGCTCGCGCAGCGGCAGCGCCACGTTGTCGAAGATGGTCATCGCGTCGAGCAGGGCGCCGTGCTGGAAGAGCATCCCGATGCGCTCGCGCACCCGGTAGAGCTCGCGCTCGGAGAGCGCCGTCACGTCCTCGTCGGCGACCAGGATGCGGCCCTTGTCCGGCCGCACGAGCCCCGCGACCAGGCGCAGCAGGGTGCTCTTGCCGCTCCCGCTGCCGCCCATGAGCACGCTGATCTTTCCGCGTGGAAAGCCGCAGTTGAGCCCGCTGTAGACGGGGCGCCCGCCGAACGACAGGTGGACGTCTTCGAGGAGGATCCTGAGTTCGGAGGACACGCGGCTCGACTTCGACTCCGTCCGGGCGGCTAGGTTAGCCGCGCTGGGCGCGCTCATGCCCTTGCTTCTCCGGCAAGTCCGGCATCGAAATCGGCAGACCGCCGGCTTTTCTCAAGGTCGAAACCCGCTCGGGAAGGGCCGCTACTCTGCGCCGCGGCGGGAGGATCGGGTGGGGGAACGCATCGCGGCAGAGCTCCTCGCCGCCGCCAGCCGCCTGCGCCGCGACCTGCGCGGCCTGCGCTTCGGGTCTCCGGTCAGCCACGTCTACGACCCGCTCGACTACGCGCGTCGCGGCTACGAGCGCTACGTGAGGGCTTTCGCCAACGCACCCAAGCGCGTGCTCTTCGTCGGCATGAACCCGGGACCCTTCGGGATGGCGCAGACCGGCGTGCCCTTCGGCGACGTCCCGATGGTGCGCGGCTGGCTCCGCATCGAGGCGCCGATCGGCCGGCCGGAGCGCGAGCACCCGAAGCGTCCGGTGCTGGGCTTCGCGTGTCCGCGCAGCGAGGTCAGCGGGACCCGCTTCTGGGGGTCGCTGGCAGCGCGCTTCGGCGAGCCCGAGCGCTTCTTCGCGGAGCACTTCGTCGCGAACTACTGCCCGCTCGCGTTCATCGAGGCGAGCGGCCGCAACCGCACGCCCGACAAGCTGCCCGAGCGCGAGCGCGCGCCGCTGTTCCGCATTTGCGACGCGCATCTCGTGCGGGTCGTGCGCGCGCTCGAGCCGGAGTGGGTGATCGGCATCGGCGCCTTCGCCGAAGGTCGCGCGAAGGCAGCGCTCGAGGACGTGCGCATCGGGCGCATCACGCATCCGAGCCCCGCGAATCCGAGCGCGCAGAAGGATTGGGGCGGCACCTTGCAGCGCGAGCTGGCCGCGCTCGGCGTGTGGCCCGCCGGAAGGAGGAAGCGATGAAGGGCATGCGGTGCGCCGCGCTCGCAGCCGGCGTCGGAGCCGCCGTGTGGGCCGGCGCCGTGCGCGCGGACGAAGACTGGCAGGCGGAAGGACGGCGCGCCGTCGCAGAGGCGCGCGCGCTGGCGCCGCCGGCGCGCGACGCGAAGAACGCGATCCTCTTCGTCGGCGACGGCATGGGCATCGCGACGGTCACGGCCGCGCGCATCCTCGACGGCCAGCTGCGCGGGCAGAGCGGCGAGGAGAATCTGCTCGCCTTCGAGAGGTTGCCCTACGTCGCGCTCTCGAAGACGTACAACACGAACCAGCAGGTGCCGGAGTCGTCGGGCACGATGACCGCGATGGTCACCGGCTCGAAGACGACGGCCGGCGTGCTCTCGGTGGACTCGAGCGTCGCGAAGGGCGACTACCGCGCGGTGAAGGACCACTCGCTCCCGACCCTCTTCGAGCAGGCCGAGTCGCGCGGCTACGCCACGGGCATCGTCACCACCACGACGATCACGCACGCCACGCCCGGCGCATGTTATGCGCACGTGCCCGACCGCGACTGGGAGAGCGACGCGCGCCTCTCGGACGCGGCGCGCGCCGACGGCTTCCCCGACATCGCGCGCCAGCTCGTCGAGTTCCGCGCGGGCGACGGCCTCGAAGTCGCGTTCGGCGGCGGCCGCACCTTCTTCCTGCCGAAGTCGGCGCAGGATCCCGAATACCCGGAGCAGCACGGCGAGCGCCTCGACGGCCGCGATCTGCGCAACGAGTGGCTCGCGAAGGGAGCCTCGCGCCGCTTCGTCTGGAACCGCGCCGGCTTCGCCGCGCTCGACCCGAAGGCATCGCCGCGCGTGCTCGGGCTCTTCGAGCCGTCCCACATGAAGTTCGAGACGCAGCGCGCGAGCGACCCGGCCGGCGAGCCGTCGCTCGCCGAGATGACCGCGATGGCCATCGACATCCTGAAGCGGAGCAAGAAGGGCTACGTGCTGATGGTCGAGGGCGGGCGCATCGACCACGGGCACCACGCCGGCAGCGCATACCTCGCGCTGAACGAGGCCGTTTCCTTCTCGAAGGCCGTGCAGACGGCGCTCGAGCGCGTCGACCTGGCCGACACGCTCGTCGTGGTGACGGCGGACCACAGCCACACCCTGACGATCTCGGGCTACCCGCAGCGCGGGAATCCGATCCTCGGTCTCGTCGTCCCGCCGCAGGAAGACGGCAAGCCCGGCTCCGCGCCGACGCCCGATCTCGCGGGCCGCCCTTACGCGACGCTCTCCTACGCGAACGGGCCCGGGAACGCGAGCGCGACGGACCAGCAGCCCGCCGGCCCGAAGCGTTTCCCGCACCGGCCGAAGAAGGCGAGCGCCGACGCGACGGCACGGCCCGACCTCACGAACGTCGACACGAAGGACCCGAGTTACCTCCAGGAGAGCACCGTGCCGTTGCAGTCCGAGACGCACGGCGGCGAGGACGTCGCGATCTACGCGGGCGGCCCCGGCGCGCAGCTCTTCCACGGCGTGCAGGAGCAGAGCTACGTCTTCCACGCCATCTCGGCGGCGCTGGGGTGGACGAAGCGCTGAGCCCTACAACCTCGCCTACAACCGCGAGTTGGGCAGCGGGCGATTCAGCTCCGTCCAGATCTTGGAATCGGAGCGGAAGGTCAGGAAGCGGCGGTCCGTCGTCACGGTGACGAGGTTCGGCGTCGGGCTGATCGTCTCGAGGCGCTCGCGCACGAAGAGCGGCGTCGTGAAGAAGCCGCCGACGAACGGCGACAGGCCGAGCAGCTTGCGATCCGTCGCGATCACGCCGACGTTCGCGCCCGCGTTCGTCGCGACGGGGAACTCCTGCGGACCGAAGCGGTACTCGACGAGATTGCCGCTGCCGCCGTCGAAGCCGAGCGCGCGCTCCGAGGTCAGGGCGAGCGCGACGCGGTCGCCGAGCATCGCGTGAGTCGGCGGTCTCTCGCCGCGTCCGTAGCGCGCCTCCTGCCACGAGCCGGAGTTCGCCGCGATCGCGAGCAGGCGCCGGTCCGTCAGCACGATGCCGACGGCGCCCTGCGTCGCGTGCCAGTGAGGGCTCTCGCCGATCTCGAGCTTCTCGGTCATCGAGCCGCCCTGGAAGTTGATCGCGATCACCAGATCCCGCTCGAAGACGATCTGGAGGAGCTGTCCGAGCGGTACGCGCGGGTCGACGGGCGGCATCTGGCTGCCCGCCCGGAGCGGGAAGACCACGAGCAGGAACAACACGATGCGCAGCCGCGGCGACATGGCGCAGCAGTATAGATGCGCGCTCAACCCGCTCGGGTTACCAGCGGGAGCGAGACCGGGCCGCGCAACGTGGCCGAGCGCCGCAGCGCCGGCGCGTGCTCGCCGTCGAAATCCGGGAAGCGGCGCAGCAGCGCGGCGATGGCGATCTGCGCTTCGAGGCGCGCCAGGGTCGCGCCGAGGCAGAAGTGCAGGCCCTGACCGAAGGCGAGGTGCGGGTTGTCGCGACGGCCGAGGTCGAGGCGATCCGGCTCGATGAAACGCGCGGGATCGCGATTGGCCGCGCCGATCAGCACGACGGCGAACTCGCCCTTCTTTACGTGCGCGTCGCCGAGCTGGAGATCCTCCTTCGCCATGCGATCGGTGCCCTGCACGGGGCTGTCGTAGCGGAGGAACTCCTCGACGGCGGACTCGCCGAGCGAGGGATCGTCCTGGAGGCGCTTGCGCTCGCCGGGATGGCGCAGCAGCGCGAGCACGGCGTTGCCGAGCAGGTTCGTCGTGGTCTCGTGCCCGGCGCCGAGGATCAGGATCAGGGTCGAGATCAGCTCGGACTCGGTGAGCGCGTCGCCGCGCTCCTCGGCGGCGACGAGCGCGCTGATCAGGTCGTCGCGCGGCGCGGCGCGGCGTGCCGCGAACGTCGCGCGCAGGTACGCACACAGCTCGTCGAAGGCCTCCTGCACGCGCCCGAACCCGCCGACGATCGCCACCGGATCGACGAGCACGGCCAGCTCGTCGGCCCAGCGCTTGAAGTCCGCGCGGTCCTCGCGCGGCAGCCCGAGCAGCTCGGCGATCACGATCACCGGAAGCGGCTCGGCGAAATCGCGCACGAGCTCCATCTCTCCGTCCGCGGCGACGCGGTCGAGCAGCTCCTCGACGAGCGCCTCGATGCGCGGGCGCAGCCGCTCGACGACGCGCGGCGTGAAGGCCTTCGCGACGAGGCCGCGCAGGCGCGTGTGATCGGGCGGGTCGAGCATCAGCAGGTTGCGCTCGATCATCGACTGGAACTCCGGCGAGAGCTCGCCGAACGGGTTCATTCTCTTGAATACGCGCGACTCGGAGCGGCGGACCGAGAAGCGCGGATCGCGCAGCACCGAGAGCACGTCGTCGTAGCGGGTCAGCACGGTGACGCCGAGGAGCGGGCTGCGGTAGTACGGCGCCGTCTCGCGCAGGCGCCGGTAATAGGGATAGGGATCGCGGCGCCAGCTCGGCGAGAACGGGTTGAAGCGCCCCACGAGCGGCGAGGACAGCCGCATCAGCCAGTCGATGCGGATCAGGATGCGGATCAGCCGCAGCATCGCGACACCTGGCGGGGGGCGCGTGCGGAGGATGCGGGAGCCTCGGAGCGCGTGCTACCTCGTCGAGGTCTCGCGCCCCGGGAGCTCCGATGCGAATTCGCGCACTGGCTGCGGTGGTCGCGCTCTCGCTCGGCGTCGGCTGCGGCGCCCTCAAGCGGCAGGCCTACGAGGGCTTCGGACGCGACGCCTGGCAGAAGCCGGACGAGGTGATCGCGCTCCTCGACGTCGGTCCCGGCGACCGCGTCGCGGACATCGGCGCCGGCGGCGGCTACTTCACCTTCCGCTTCGCCGACGCGGTCGGCGAGAGCGGCCGCGTCTACGCCGTGGACGTCGACGACGACATGATCGCGTTCCTGCGCGAGCGCAGCCGCGAAGAGGGGCGCAACAACGTGGAGGTGGTCCGCGGCGAGTTCGGCGATCCGCTGCTGCCGGACGGCGCCATCGACCTCGTCTTCACGTGCGATACCTATCACCACCTGACGGACCGCGTCGCGTACTTCACGAAGCTCAAGGCCGACCTCGCACCCGGCGCGCGCATCGCGATCCTCGATTTCAACGGCACGAGCGGCTTCGCGAAGTGGTTCGGCCACGCGACGCCGAAGCCGACGATCATCGACGAGATGACGGCCGCGGGGTACCGGCTCGTCGCCGACCACGACCTGATCGACCGCCAGAACTTTCTCGTCTTCGAAGCCGCCCCGGCCTCCTAGAGCAGCCGTGCCCCATCGTCGCTCCGCGCGACGAAGCAGCGCGCCCGCGCGGCGAGCGCCGGGAACGCGCCGCGAAAGGCCTCCTCCACCGCCGCGCGCGCGGATTCGGCGGCATCGGCCTCGACCAGCGCGACGGCGCTGCCGCCGAAGCCCGCCCCCGAGAAGCGCGAGCCGAACACGCCGGGTGTGGCGCACAGGATCTCCTGGAGGCGCACGAGCTCCGGCGAGCCCGTCTCGTAGTTCTCGATGGAGCTGCGGCAGGAGTCGTCCATCAGTGCGCCGAAGTAGCGGAGATCGCCCGCGCGCCAGGCCGAGATGCCCCCCTCCACCCGCGCGCGCTCTTCGAAGAAGTGGCGCGCGCGCAAGCGCAGCTCGCGCGGCAGCGCCGCCTCGTGCGCCTCGAAGACGGCGTCGGAGAGCTCGCCGAGGCGCTGCGCCGGCTGGCCCGCGAGCTCGCCGAGTCGCCGCGCCGCGCGCAGGCACTCGTCGAC
>DASUFZ010000056.1:0-2143 GCA_036274295.1 Myxococcota bacterium | reverse complement strand
CGACGACGCCGGGCTGCGTGGTGCGCTCGGCCGTCTCCGGCAGATGCGGCGGCGCGCCGAGCGCCTCGTCCACGAAGGCGGCGTCGATGCGCAGCGGCGCGGCCGCGGCGCCCGAGGCGCGCGCGCTCGCGACGCGTCGCGCGGCCTTGCGGAACAAGGTCGCGATCAACCGCTCCAGATTGCGGACGCCCGCCTCGCGCGTGTACTCGCGCACCACGCGCTCGAGCGCCTCGTCGAGGAGGTCGATCTGCCCGCCGTCGAGCCCGTGAGCCTCGAGCTGTTTCGGTACGAGGTGGCGTCGCGCGATCTGCAGCTTGTCGCGCTCGGTGTAGCCGGGCAGCTCGATCACCTCCATGCGGTCGAGCAGCGCAGGCGGAATCGTCGCGAGGCTGTTCGCCGTCGCGATGAACATCACCTGCGAGAGGTCGAACGGGACCTCGATGTAGTGATCGCTGAAGGTCGTGTTCTGCTCCGGATCGAGGACCTCGAGCAGGGCCGACGACGGGTCGCCGCGGAAATCCATGCCGAGCTTGTCGATCTCGTCGAGCAGGAACACCGGATTGCGCGAGCCTGCGCGCCGCAGGCTCTGGAGGATGCGGCCGGGCATCGCGCCGACGTAGGTGCGGCGGTGGCCGCGGATCTCGGCCTCGTCGCGCACGCCGCCGAGCGACGCGCGCGCGAACTCGCGGCCGAGCGCGCGGGCGATCGAGCGCCCGAGCGACGTCTTGCCGACGCCGGGCGGACCGACGAAGCAGAGGATGGGACTCTTCGCGGTCGGCGCGAGCTTGCGCACGGCCAGGAACTCGAGGATGCGGTCCTTGACCTTCTCGAGATCGTGGTGGTCGGCGTCGAGCACCTCGCGCGCGGCGCGGATGTCGAGGCGGTCCTCGGTCTGCTTCGACCAGGGCAGGTCGATCATCCACTCCACGTAGGTGCGGATGAGGTGACGGTCGGGCGCGTGCTGGGGCAGGGCGGAGAGACGCTGCAGCTCGCGATCGGCCTGCGCGCGCGCGACCTCCGGCAGGTTCGCCGCCTCGAGCTTCTCGCGCAGCTCCTCTACCTCGCGGATGCCGGGGTCCTGCTCGCCGAGCTCGCGCTCGATGTCGCGCAGCCGCTTGCGCAGCAGGCGCTCGCGGTGCTTCGGGTCCATCTCCTCGTCTGCAGACGGCTGGGAGAGAGCGCGCTGGGTCTCGGCGATCGTGACCTCGCGCTCGAGGTGCGTCGCGACGTGCGTGAGGCGCTTCACGGGATCGGGCTCACCGAGGAGCAGGAGGCGGTCCTCGGGTGAGAGCGGCAGGGTCGACGCCACCAGATCCGCGAGCAGCCCAGGCGTCGGCACGCCCTGCACGAAGGTCTTCCACTCGTCGGGGTAGTCGTCGTGCAGGTCGATGACGCGGTGCGCTAGCTCCACCACGCGATGCCAGAGGCGATCGCGTTCGGGGCTCTCCTGGTCGATCTCGACGACGGGGTCGATGCGCATGCGCAGCGCCGGCTCCTGCGCGAGCGCCGGGCCGATCCGGTTGCGCGCGACGCCCACCACGACGGCCTGCTTGCCGTCGCGCTTGGCGTCGATCACCCGCATGACCCGCACGATGCACGAGATGGGGTGCAGATCTTCGAGCTGCGGGTCCTCGAGCGCGGGGTCCTTCTGGGTGGCGACGATCAGGAAGCCGGTAGGGCCGGCTTCCTCCAGCGCTGCCAGCGAGCGCCGGCGGCCCACCGCGAGCGGGACGGTGACGCCGGGGTAGATGACGACGTCGCGCACCGGGAGGACGGGCAGGACGCTCGGCACCTCGATGCGCTCGTTGCCCGCAACGACGACCATCTGCCGCTCCGGCTGCTCGTCTGCCTGCGGCTTCTCGGACCGCTCTTCACCCTGCAACGGATGCCCTCCGCTAGAAAAAGTCGGGCAACGCTATGCGCGGCGATATCGAGGTCAACTCCACGCAGGGAGTTTTTCTCGACTCTTCTGGGCTCGAGTGCGACCGGGCGTTGGCGGGATGCTATCGGGTCGCGACGAGAACTCGGCTGGTGCCCGGGACTGGAGTCGAACCAGCACGGCCTTGCGGCCACTAGACCCTGAATCTAGCGCGTCTGCCAATTCCGCCACCCGGGCAGCCGCGCGGGAGACTATCTGCGGCCC
>DASUFZ010000055.1:0-19534 GCA_036274295.1 Myxococcota bacterium | reverse complement strand
CACCACCGTCGTGTAGTAACGCGCATCGCCGAGCATGGTGTGCGCCGACGAGCCGCTGCGGATGTAGCGCTTGTGGCGGAACGGGAACGCCGCGTGGATCGGATCGTGCGTGGAGAGCAGCAGCGAGCGGTACGCGGCCTGCGTCGGGATCGACAGGAAGAAGCGGATGGTCTGGTCCGCGTCCGTGCTGTAGAGCGCGCTGCGCACCTGGCCGTCGTTCTCCAGCATCCACTCGACCAGCTCGGCGGGCTGCTTGTCGGTCGTGCAGTCCGTGCAGCTCGACGGGATGAACTGGGTGTAGGCCCAGTCGTCGACGCGCGTCTGGATCGTGCTCGTCTGCGCGAGGTTGGTGACGGCGGGGCCCGAGTCGTTCAGCACGTACAGCTTCGTCAGGTTCCCCCAGTTGAAGCGCACGATGAACGGCGAGATGCCCGCGACGCCGAAGCCGCCCGCGCTCGAGCCGGAGAGCAGCACCTTCTGCGGGAGCGGCCAGATGTCGCGCGCGAGATCGATCGCGGCCGTCACGTTGCGGACGCCGCGGTGACGGCGCACGCCGCCCGCCGCCGGGATCGGGAAGCTCGGGTCGGTCACGTCGTTGTCGCCGCCGAAGACCGAGCCGTCGCAGTAGCTGACGAACATCATCGACCAGTCGGACAGCGGGTTGTTCACGATCGTGCCGCCGCCGATGTCGAACGAGCCGGCGAACATGCCGACGTCCGGAGGCGGGGCCGCGCTCGCCTGCATGCTGCAGAAGTAGAAGTTCTGCCAGCAGGCGCCGCCGCCGTTCAGGAAGATCGCCACCTTGTGCGGGTTGCGCTCCCGCGTGAAGACGGTGAACGGAGACCCGTCGATGCAGGTCGGACCATTACCGCCGTCGGTGTCGAAGGTGTACTTCGTCCACTCGCCCATCTCCTCCGAGGTGGCGGGATGGAACTCGCCGACGTAGCGGTCGACGCCGGAGGCGTGAAGATCGAAGTAGGCGGAGACCTTCAGGCCGAGCGGGCACGTCGTGCCCAACATCGACAGCGCCAGGAACGACAGGATCAGGATCGCGAAGCTGCGTGCCGAACGGAATGTCATCTTCCCTCCGAGTCACACCCCCATACCCGTCGGAGCACGTTCTCACGGACGCCGTGCAGGCGTCAATCGCTCGATCGGGTGGTGGCACCCGGGGACCTACGGCTCCCACGGGTCGGGAACCGGCGCGAGGTCCTCGACGAGGTCTGTCCAGCCCGGCTCCTCGTCGACGAAGTCGCGCAACCATGCGCGCAGGCTCACGCCTTCGATCTCGGCGGTGTAGAAGGCGTCGAAGGGCAGAACGCCGTGTTGCTCCGAGGCGCTGCGGATGAAGCGCCGGTGCCGCGTGGGATTCTCGGCGGTGATCGGGTCGTGGGCGTCGAGCACCAGCGCGCGGTACTGCGCCTGGGTCAGCATGCGCAGGTAGTAACGGACGAAGAGGTCGGCGTCGGTCGAGTAGAGCGCGCTGCGGATCTGCGCGTCGTGGTCGAGCAGCCAGCGCAGCAGCTCGGCCGGCTGCCGGTCGGGTGTGCACGCCTCGCACGAGCTCGGGTAGAACCGGGCGTAGCCCCAGTCGTCCATGCGCGCGCGGACGTCGTCGACGTTCGCCAGGTCGTAGACGGCGGGGCCCGAATCGCTGAAGACGTAGAGGCGCGCGAAGTTGAGCCATTCGAAGCGCGCGATCAGCGGAATGACGCCCTCGACGCCGTAGCCGCCTGCGCTGGTGCCCGCGAGCAGCACCTTCTCGATGTCCGGGAAGAGCTGGCGCGCGAGATCGAGCGCGGCCGTCGCGTTGCGGACGCCGCGGTGATGGCGCACGCCGCCGAGGGGGAAGTCCGGATCGACGACCGCGTTGTCGCCGCCGAAGAACGAGCCGTCACACGCGCTCACGTAGAGCACCGACCACTCCGCGAGCGGATTCTCGATCCATGCGCCGTCGACCTCGGAGCCGTCGACGAAGATGCCGGCCGGGTCCGGCGGCGTCGTGCGCGCGTGCGCGCTGCACGCGTACATGCCCTGCCAGCACGCGCCGCCTCCGGCGAAGTAGACGATGGCGCGCTTCGGGTCGCGCACGCGCGACAGCACGGTGAACGGCGTCCCGTCGAGGCAGGTCGGCCCCTCGCCGTCCTGCGGATCGAAGCGGTGGAGCGTCCATTCTCCGAGGGACTCCGAGGCGACGGGACGGAACTGCCCGACGTAGCGATTCACGCCTGCATCGCGCAGCTCGAGGTACGCGCCGGCCTCGAGACCGGGCGGGCAGCGCGAGCCGAACGCGGCGAGCGCGAGGACGGCGAGCGCGAGGATCGTGCGACTTCCATGCGAGCGTGCGAGCGGCAGCGTGATCACCCCAGCTCCTCGTCACCCCCCTTTGGCCAGCCTCGCAGCAGATCGGCGCCGGGTCAACCACGAGGTCCGTATACTGGCGCGTGTCGTTGGCGAGCTTCCCCTACGAGCCGGCGGTCCACCGCGTCGCCGCCGATCTCGACGAGCGGCGCATCGCCCGGACGCTCGTGCGGTTTGCGGCGCAGCAGGTGCGCGGCGACTTTCCCGGCGGGCAGCTCGTCGCGCGCTGGCGCGGCCAGGTCGTCGCGCGCATCGCGCTCGGCGTGCGCCGCGGCTGGCGCGCCGACGAGGGCGTGCCGCGCGAGCCGGTCGCCGTCGATACGCCGTTTGCCGTCTTCTCCGCCGGCAAGCCCGTGGTCGCGCTCGCCGTCGCGATCTGCGAGGACCGCGGACTGCTCGACGTCGACGCGCCGATCGCCGCGCTCGTGCCGGGCTTCGGCGCGAACGGGAAGCAGGGGATCACGGTGCGCGACGTGCTGACGCATCGCGCCGGCCTCGTGATGGAGGAGTTCGCGGCGCGACCCGAGCAGTGGGAGGACTGGGACGCCGTGCGCCGGGCGGTGATGGAGGCGCGGCCCGCCTTCCCGCGCGGGACGCTCGCGTATTCGCCGCTCGGCTTCGGCTGGGTGCTGGCCGTGCTCGTCGAGCAGGTGACGGGCGCGCCCTTCCACGGCTTCGTCGCGCGCGAGATCGCGGCGCCGCTCGAGCTGCCCGCGCTGCGCTTCGGCGCCGCCGGCCGCGATCCCGAAACCTTCGCGCGCGCCTACTGGCTGGCGAAGCGGCCCGTGCGCGTTGCGGGACGCGACGTCGGCGCAGGCTTCGAGGACGTCAACAACTCGCCCGGATTCCTGCGCGCCCTCGTGCCCGGCGCGGGTCTCGTCTGCGACGCCGCGACCCTCGCCGCCTTCTACGAGGCGCTGCTGCGCGGCGGCGTCGCGCGCTCGGGCCGCGCGCTGCTCTCGCCCGCCGTGCTCGCGCGCTATCTCCGCCGCGAGGCCTTCGGCTTCGACCGCAGCAACCGCGCGCCCCTCGCCGTGGGGCGCGGCCTCCTGCTCGGCACGCTCTTCCCGTCCGTCTACGGCGCCTTCCGCACGAGCCGCTGCTTCGGCCACGCGGGCGCCTTCGCGACGGTCGCCTTCGCGGACCCCGAGCGCGAGCTCGCCGCGGCGATCGTCACCAATGGGAACGGCACGCGCGGCGACCTGCTCCGCCGTTTCATGCCGCTGTGCGCCGCGCTGCGAAAGGCGTGTCCGAGAAGGCCGGGCCTTCGCGCTCGCTGATCGCTCGCGCTCGGGCTGTCCGGCCCTTCGCTCGGCTACGCCTCGCTGCGCGTCGGCCGACTTGGGTCGGCCTCCTTGCGGCGCTTGCCCGCGAGCGCCAGCACACCACCCGCGAAGAGCGCGAGCGTGCCCGGCTCCGGCACGGGCGTGTTCACGAACGACTCGCTCCCGCCGGTCGCGAAGCCCTGCACGTGGATGCCCACGCGAAGGTCGCCGTCAGTCAGGTCCGAGATCGCGTTGGCGAAGCTCTGGCCGCCGATCAGGTCGAAGCGCACGGTCAGGAACTCGCCGGGGTTCACGCCGTTCGGCTCCACGGGCGCGTCGGAGTCTGCGGAGAAGCCCACCGACGTCACGAAGGGCGGCGACGCATTGTTGCCGCCCGGCAGGTCCGGCGGCGTCGCGCCCTGCGAGAACGAGACACCCGGCCCGTTCGTGATCGAGAAGATCGAGAGGAGGGTGCCGTCGTCCCAGTAGACGTCTGCGATCGAGGACGCGGCGGCGCCGACGTTGTGGAAGGTGAAGTCGATCTGCCCGCCACCCGGATCGGTGACGTCGACCGACATCTGCGCCTCGCCGATGTCGCAGTCGCCGGCGATCGTGTTCGTCACGCAGCCGAAGCCGAGCGACACAGCGGACGCCGAGGCACCACTAAGAAAAAGAAGGGATCCGGCAGCAAGCAGGGATCCCGCGACGGCATGGAACGACCGGGAACCGATCCGGGGCATGAGCCCTCCGATCCGTTCCCCTTCCCGAGGACCTCGATCCTCGCATGCGGGTGAATGCGCCCGCAAGGCCTTTCCCGTCGGAGAGCGACCGGTTGCGCGAGGCGCTCCGCCCCACCTGGGCTGACGAACACGCGCGGACGCGGGAGAATGCGGCGCGCACCGACGGAGGCCTGCCGTGACGATCGCCCGGACCGAAGCTCCCTACGTCGTGATCTCCGCCGACACCCATGCCGGCGCGAGCATCCAGACCTACCGCGACTACCTCGCGCCCTCGCTGCGCGAAGAGTTCGACGCGTGGCGCGGCGGCTACAAGAATCCGCAGAAGGAGCACATCGGCAGCAAGAAGCACAAGAACTGGGACGACGCCGAGCGCATGGCCGACATGCAGACCGAAGGCGTCGTCGGCGAAGTCGTGTTCCCGAACACGGTGCCGCCGTTCTTCAAGACGAGCGTGCTGATCTGCGGCAACCCGCGCCCCGAGGACTACCGCCTGCGCCTCGAGGGCATCCGCGCGCACAACCGCTGGCTCGCCGACTGGTGCGCCGAGTATCCGGAGCAGCGCGCGGGCATCGGCATCGTCTACCTGAACGACATCGACGAGGCGATCGCGGACGTGCGCTGGATCGCGTCGCACGGACTGCGCGGCGGCGTGCTGCTGCCGCACGTCACCGACGACTGCACGTCGTACATCAAGCCGCTCTACGCGCCCGACTACGATCGCTTCTGGGCCGTCTGCCAGGAGCTCGGCGTCGTGCTGAACCATCACGGCGGCACGGGCTCGCCCGACTACGGCCGCTATCCGATCGCGCTGCCGATCCGCCTGATCGAGACGCCCTTCTTCTCGACGCGCTCCTACGGGCAGCTGCTCCTCTCCGGCGTCTTCGAGCGCTTCCCGGAGCTGCGGTACATCAACACCGAGGCCGGCTGCGCATGGGTGCCGGACATGCTCGCGCGCCTCGATTACGCGTGGGAGCGCGTGCGCGCGGGCGCGGCCGGCGAATTCGAGTTCGCCAAGGGCGTCGCGACGCCGGAGCCGCCGAGCTTCTACGCGCGCCGCAACTGCTGGTACGGCGCCAGCTCGCCGTCGCCGCGCGAGCTGCGCGATCGCGAGAAGATCGGCATCGATCACATCCTGTGGGGCAGCGATTACCCGCACTACGAGGGCACGTATCCGAACACGCGCCTCGCCCTGCGCCACGCCTTCTGCGAGATGGACCGCAAGGAGGTGCGCGCGATCCTCGGCGAGAACGCGGCGCGCCTCTACGGCTTCGACCTGGCGAAGCTCGCGGCGCTCTCGGAGAAGTACGCGCCGACGCCCGACGAGCTCGGCGTGCCGCTCGCCGAGCACGAGTTCCCGCAGAAGGTCCACACGGCGGCGTTCCGACGTTAGGCGCCGGCTGCGTCAGAACTTGTACGTCAGCGACGTCATCACCTCGCCGCGCGTGTAGACGTCTCCGACCCGCGTGAAGGCGGGCTCGAGCGACCAGTAGAACGAGTCGCCGAGGAAGAGCACGTAGGACAGCCGCGCCTTCCCGCCGAACTCGAAGCCGGAGCTCTCCGAGTCGTCCTGGTACTGGACCGCGGGGCCCGCCTCGAGGTCGAGGAACTGCTTCTCGCCGATGCGCAGCGCGAGCGCGACCCCTGGCATCTGCTCGACGAAGATCTGCGGGCTGTAATACCCGCCAGCCTCCGGATCGTTGACCGTCGGATCGAGCCCGTAGGCATCGTTGCCGTAGTGGAGGATCTCCGCCGCGTAGAAGCCGGTCAGGTCGTAGGTGTCCGATTCGACCAGCCGATAGCCGAGGCGGCCGCGCGTCCCGACGAGCAGGTTCTCGTCCGCCCCGTCCGCCGAGACCCACCCGATGTACGGATCCATCGAGCCCTCCCAGGGTCCCCGCTCGATGCCCGCGCTGGCGAAGAAGCGATTCTCGCGAGCTGCGCCGATCGACTCGCCGTCCACCTCGTCGCCGACGAGCGCCTCGTAGGAATCGAAGCGCAGCTTCCGCTCGAAGCCGCCGCGCAGCTTCCACGTCTTGCCGAGGTGCGCGTACTCGAACTTGCCGACCACGGCGGCGTCGCGGAGCGAGTGATATCCGACGTTCGCAGAGATGTGTCGGATTGGATCGAAACGGAACTCGCCGCCCAGCTCCACGAAGCCGCTCGCCGTGTTGTGGCTCTTCCGCCAGTAGTCCTCGAACCCGCTCTCGAGGCTGACGGTGACGAAGGGCGTGACGTCGGCCCGGCCCGACGCGCCGAGCACGAAGCCGTCGAGCTCGGCTTTCGAGCTGCCGCGCTGGATGAAGTAGCGCGCGAGCGGCGCGATCCTCGGCTCCCTCCCGCGCATCAGGTCCTCGCGCAGGCTCGAGAGCCTGCGATCGCCGGCGCCGTAGCGCGCGGCCAGGTTGCCGTGATAGAGCGCGCGGTCCTGGTCGCCGAGCCATGCATACGCCTGCGCGAGCCCGGCGTGCGCCTCGCCATTCTCGGGCTGCACCGCGACGACCCGCTCGTACTCGGCGATCGCGAGCTGGGTCTGGTCGCGCCGTCCGGAGTAGACGCGCGCCAGCTTGAGACGCACGCCGACGTCGCCCGGCTGCTCTCGCAGCAAGGCCTGGTACAGCGTGATCGCCTCGTCGCGCGACTCGGGGCGGCCCGAGAGCAGATCCGCGAGCTCTTCGCGCGTCTCTCGGCTCGGCTTCCGGGCGACGACGAGGCGGTATTGCTCGATGGCTTCGTCGCGCCGGCCGCGCGCGAGAGCCAACGCCTGCGCGTACTCGAGCCGCAGCGTGGTGTCCCCGGGCTTCTTCGCGACCAGATCGGCGTAGCGCGAGATCGCTTCCGCGCTTCCCGGCTGCCGTCGCTCGATCAGGCGCGTGAGCTGGAGCTGGACCGCGCCGTCCTCAGGGCGCTCCGCGGCGAGGCGACGGTACTCGTGGATCGCTTCGTCGAGATGGTGCGGCTCCCAGAGCAGCAGATCGCGATACTCGTTGCGCCACTTGTCGTCGTCGGGGCGCGCGGCCAGCAGGATCTCGTACTGCTCGATCGCCTCATCGACCTGCGCGCGATCCTGCGCGAGCAGGCGCGCCAGATCGTGGCGTCGCTGCAGGTCTTCGCGTTGCGCGAGACCCATGCGGAAATAGCGGATCGCGTCCTTGCGGCGATACGCGTACCGCGACCAGGTGAGATAGTCGGCCTGCTTGAACGCGATGTCCGGATCGTCGCTGAACTTCGCCAGATAGCGGTCGAACTGCTCGATCGCCTTGTCCGTGAGCCCCTGGCGCTCGTAGGCGATTCCGAGGCTCTTCAGTCCCTCGCGGTTGCCGGGATCGAGCTCGACGACCTTCTCGAAGGCCTCGATGGCCGCGCGGTAGTTCTCGATCTGCATGTTGGCGCGGCCGCGCTCGAGGTACCAAGCTTTCGCCTCGGGACCCGCGGCCGGCTGTGCGCTCGTCGGAGCTGGAAGCACCAGCGCGATCGCGATCGCGCAGACCCACATACGGCAGAATTCACGCAGCAAGCTCACACTCCGGCGCGCGCATCTCGCGCGGACGATCGACCCGTTCGATGCCGACCCACCATGGGCCGGGAAACCGGCGACGCACATAGACGACGCGCCCCCAGCACGCGGTGTCGTAGAGACCCGAAAGCCGCCAGAGAGCGTCGGCTCGCGGTCGCGCGCCGAAGCAGAGCAACCCGAGCCCGCGCGGCGAAACGTCGCGCAGCAACACCCGCCGCGACGTGCCGTCGCAGCGGAGGCACGGCAGCGCGAGGCGACGCCGGCGCGGGTAGCGCCGACGGCGAAGTCGCAGCGGACGCCAGCTCGTGAGCACCGCGGTCACGAACGTCCACGCCATCCGGAGCGGCCCGCTCGCCTCGCGCGCATGCGTGTCCTCCCAGGTGCGCGCATCCGCGAAGACGCCGAGCAGCAGCGCGCGCCGCGCGTCGGCCGGCGGATCCACGAAGCGGAGCCCGATGCGGTAGCGACGCCCGAAGCGTTCCTGGTAGACGAGGCGCACGGGCAGCGAGAGGGTCGCGCCGACGTCGAGTGCGACGTGGAACGAAGCGGGCAGCTCGCGCGGCGCATCGAGCCAGAGCGAGCAGCCCCCGAGCCCGAGCTCGCAGGTGACCGCCTCGATCGCGCCGTCGCCGAGCTCGAGCCGCAGCGGCAGCGCGCGCGTCGCGCGCTCCTCGACGCGCCGCTGCGGGCGCTCCCAGGCGAGCAGCAGCGCGCCGAGCAGGAACAGCAGGTTGTAGCCGGCCCAGGCGAGGTTGAAGAAGTACGCATCGCGCTCGATGCCGAAGTGGCGGAACTCGTACACACCCTTTGCGATCCCGAAGGCCGTGAGAACTGCGACGGCAAGCGTCCAGCGCGCCGAGCGCCAGTCGAAGCGACGCTTGTGCGTGATGATTCCTTTCGGCGTCACCTGGAAAGCCAGCGCCTTCGGGAGCAGCAGGCCGAGCACCGAGCGGGCGAGCGGCGCGCTCACCGCGCTCTCGTAGAACGGCCCCCACAACAGGCGCGGCCACTCCGGGAACAGCACACGCAAGGTCAGCGGGAGCACGACGAGGTAGGGCAGCATCAGCGCCGTCAGCACGGCGACATCCGAGAGGATCGGGTGCAGGTGAAAGAGCAGGTAGCCGAGCGGTGCCGCCCAGAACACCACGCGCGCCAGCGGATAGAAGAAGTGGTAGAGGGCGGCGAAGTAGCCGAGGCGGTGCCGTGGCGGTAGCCCGCGACACCAGAGCGGGTTGTCGCGGAAGAAGATCTGGAGGCAGCCGAGCATCCAGCGCCGCCGCTGCACGATGTAGGAGGCGAGGTTCTCCGCGGAGAGCCCGACGGCGAGGTTCCTGTCGACGAAGACCGAGCGCCAGCCCGCGGCATGCAGGTGCTGGCTCGTGTGGATGTCCTCGGTGACCGACAGGAGCCGGAAGCCACCCACTGCGTCGATCGCCGCGCGCCGGAACACGGCGCCGCTGCCCGCGAAGAAACTCCCGGCCCAGGTGGCGCGGCCCCCCTGGATGGCGTGATTGAAGAGATCCTGCTCGTTGGGGACGCGCCCGGCGACGCGCAATGCACGCTGGAAGATGTCGGCGTTCAGGAAGTGATGCGGGGTCTGCACGAATCCGACCCGCGGATCGCGGAAGTGGGGAATCGTCTCTTCGAGAAAGGAGGTGACCGGAATGTGATCGGTGTCGAAGACGGCGAAGAGCTCTCCCTTCGCATGTCGCAGCGCGTGGTTCAGGTTCCCGGCCTTGGCGTGTTGCCGCGGACCGGCCAGATAGAGCGCGCCGAAGCGACCCGCGAGCTCGCGCACGGCTTCACGGTGTCCGTCGTCGAGCACGTAGATCTGCTTCGCCGGATACCGGATCGCGCACGCGGCCACGAGCGTGCGCTCGAGGATCTCGATCGGCTCGCGGAAGATCGGGATCAACAGGTCCACGCTCGGCCAGCGCTCCCCCGCGCCCGGCTCGGGCGCGGGCGCGACCTGCTTACGTCCCGACCCCAGACCAACCTGCACGATGAGCAGGAGGACCGATCCGAAGCAGTAGATCTCGGCGAGCCACAGCGCGACGCTCAACGTCGGCCCGAACGGCTCGACGAAGTTGAGCGAATGCGTGACGCGCCACGCGAGGTACCGGACGCAAACGATCAGCGCCGACGCGATGAACGCGCCGGTGACGAGTCTTCGCCAGCGCGTGCGGCGACTGAGACGCGCGGCGGGATAGAGCACCAGGCAGGCGAGGAGCGGCGCCAGCGGGATGCTGGAGCGGAACGACTCGAAGTCGAAGATCAGGAAGGCCAGGAACTCGTCGAAGCTGCGCGTCACCCCCGCGTCGAACGCGGCATCGAACCACAGCCAGTTGTGCAGGTAGTAGGGCGTCTCGGTGCCGGCCAGCGCCTTCGCCCACAATGCCTCGAGCTTCTCTTCGCGCAGTTGGCGCGCAAAGTCCGGCACTTCGACGTCCGCGAGCGAGTGCACCGTCGCGTAGAGCGGTAGCGCTTCGAGACGCGAGCGCGCCGTGCCGTCGAGGTCGTAGCGATCGTAGAGCGCGCCGTTCTGCGCGTAGGCGTCGCGGAGCGGCTGGAGCATCTGCGCGCGCAGGCGGCCGTGTCCGCGCCAGTTCCAGCGCGCGTCGAGCGCGACGCGCCAGAAGATGGGAAACGCGTCGTACGAGAAGCGGGGGGCACCCCGTTTGCCCGGTGACTCCAGGAGCAACACGCCCTGCTTCGAATCGGCGTAGACGATCTCCGGCGGAAAGGCGACGCGCTTCTCGAAATAGAGCCACTCGAGCAGCTGGTAGGAGCCGTCGACGAGCCGCTTCCACGGGTGACTGGAATCGACCTGCGCGAACTCCTCGTAGGCATAGGGCGCGAGGTAGGCGACGTGGATCACCGGGTAGCGCTCGTGCCGCGTCCAGTCGCCGGCAATCGGAAGCATGAGGTCGCCGACCTCGAGCACCTCCTGCTCCCAGATGTCGTCGAGGACCTCGCGCGCCTCGTGCTCGTACTCCTCGTTGGAGAATCGGCGCGCGGCGAGCAGCAGCGCGAGCGCGATGTCCGTATCGGCATCCGTCGCCGAGTGGCGGTCGAGCACGCGCCCCTTCCACTTCCAGGCGAACAGGTGGTCGCCGCGCACGCGAAGGTTGCGCCGGGTCCAATCCCACACCTCAGCGAAGGTCTGCGCGTCGCCCGACCAGACGGCGCGCAGCATCGCGTAGCCCTGTCCCTCGGAGGTGGTGACGTTGTCCTCGTCGAGACTGACTACGCGTCCCCCTTCGATGTAGCGGAACTTGTAGAAGCTCCAGAGGGCCGAGAGCGCGTCGAGGCGCGCCACGTGCTCGTCTGTGGATTTCGACGCAGGCGCGCTGGAGCAGGCCAGTGCAACGACCGCCACCGTCGCCACGGCGACCATCTGCGCGAGCGACGTCCGCGTGAAGGACATCCGAGTTCGACTCCAGCGCCGACGGCGAATGCCGGCCGGCCTAACGCTCGCGTAGCCCGTTCTGCTGGAGGCGCCACATCAGCACGTCGAGGCGGTCCTGCCCGAAGAAGGGCTCGCCACGGAAGGCGCAAGTGGGCACGCCCCAGTGGCCCGCCTCGGCGTGCTCCTTCTCGTTCTTCGCGATCACGGCCTCGATGCGCGCCGTCTCGCGCTCGGCCGTGCGATCCAGCTCGGCGAGGTCGAGGCCCGCGCGCGCGGCGGCCTTGGCGAGGTGATCGCCCTGGTGCCAGTTCTCGGTGCCGCCCCAGATGACCTTCGAGACCTCGTCGGCGAAGGCGATGCCGCGGCCGCGCTCCTCGGCGACGACACCTGCGCGCGTCAGCCGGTAGATGTAGGGCTGCTCGGGGGCGGTCTTCGGCCGCCCGCCGTCCCCGAAGATCTGCACGATCGGATCCGGCCGCGGCCACTGGAAGGGCAGCTTCAGGAACTGCGCCACGCGGTGGACGTCGATCATGAAGTAGCGGAACCAGAGCGGGTGCACGTTGTCGAAGAACTCCGGCGTGCGGATGGCGATCGGGTAGACCGGCCGGAAGCGCACGCGCAGGTCGTAGCGCTGCGACCACTCGTGGAGGCGCGGCGTCGCGAGGTACGACCAGGGACTGCGGAACGACCAGAAGACGTCGATCTCGAGCGGCTCGGACATGGGGGCCTCGTGTCAGGTGGGGCGGACAGGCTAGCGTGCGTGCCGCATGCGCTGGCGGCGGCGACTCGCGTACCTGCTCTTCGGCCTCGCGTTCGTGCTGGGCCTCGCGTACGCCTTGCGCCGGCCGCTCGTGATGTACGGACCCGCGCTGATGCGCGACGTCTTCGATCCCGTCGCGCCGAACCGCGAGATCACCTGGCGGCAGGGCCCCGCGACCGCGTCGGCGCCGCCGGGCCAGCGTCCGCCCAACATCGTCGTGATCCTGGCCGACGACCTCGGCTGGAACGACGTCAGCCTGAACGGCGGCGTCGCGCGCGGCGCCGCGCCGACGCCCCACATCGACGCGCTCGCGCGCTCGGGCGCGCGCTTCACGAACGCCTACGCCGGCAACGCCGTGTGCGCGCCGTCGCGCGCGATGCTGCTGACGGGCCGCTACTCGACGCGCTTCGGCTTCGAGTTCACGCCGACGCCGAAGGGCATGGGCGTGGTGATCGGGCTCTTCGAGCCGGCGGCGGACCGCAAGCTGCGGCCGCAGGTGGACATGGAGGCAGCGCGCCGCATGCCCGACATGTCGGAGCTCGGCATGCCGAGCTCCGAGATCACGCTCGCGGAAGTCCTGCGCGCGCAGGGCTACCACACCTTGCACATCGGCAAGTGGCACCTCGGCGGGCGCCCCGAGTTCGCGCCGACCGGTCAGGGCTTCGACGAGAGCCTCCAGATGCTCGGCGGCAAGTACCTGCCGGAAGACGACCCGGAGGCGGTCAACTCGAAGCAGGACTTCGATCCGATCGATTCCTTCCTGTGGCCGAACACGCGCTACTCGGTGGGCTTCAACGACAGCAAGCCCTTCGCGCCGAAGGGCTACCTCACCGACTACTTCACCGACGAGGCGCTGAAGGCGATCGCCGCGAACCGCAACCGGCCCTTCTTCCTGTACCTCGCGCACTGGGGTCCGCACACGCCGCTCCAGGCGCTGAAGGCGGACTACGACGCGCTCTCCGGCATCAGCGACCGTCGCCTGCGCGTGTACGCCGCCATGGTGCGCGCGGTCGACCGCAGCGTCGGGCGCGTGATGGCAGCGCTCGCCGAGCGCGGGCTCGCCGAGAACACGCTCGTCTTCTTCACCAGCGACAACGGCGGCGCCAACTACATCGGCCTGCCCGAGATCAACCAGCCGTACCGCGGCTGGAAGCTCACGCTCTTCGAGGGCGGCATCCACGTGCCCTTCTCCATGAGCTGGCCGGCGCGCATCCCGGCCGGCCGCGAGTTCGCCGATCCGGTCTCGCACCTCGACATCTTCCCGACGTCGGCAGCCGCCGCGGGCGCGCCGCTGCCGGACGACCGCAAGATCGACGGCGTCGACCTGCTGCCGCTCGCGACCGGCGCGGTCTCCGCGCTGGCGCCGCGGCCGATCTTCTGGCGCGAGGGGAGCTACCAGGCCGTGCGCGCCGATGGCTGGAAGCTCCACGTCTCGAAGCACCCGGACCGCGTCTGGCTCTTCGACCTGAACACGGATCCGACGGAGCGGCGCGAGCTCTCGGCCGAGCGTCCCGACAAGGTCGCCGCGCTGCGCGCTCTTCTCGACGCGCACAATGCCGAGCAGGTGAAGCCGCTCTGGGATTCGGTCGCGGAGATGCCGATCGCCGTCGACAAGACGCTCGCGGAGCCCGAGGCGCCGGACGACGAAGTCATCTGGTGGCCGAACTAGGAGCCTGACCCAAGACTGGCGTGGAAAGACCGGGCGTCGAGGCGCGGCGCCGGCGAGGCGCGCGACTGAGCCATAGCGTGAGCTATGGCGCAAGGAGCGCAACGAAGGCGGAGCCGATGCATCGGCGTCCGGACGTCGCGTCAGTCTTGGGTCCGGCTCCTAGGTCAGTCCGCCGGCCCCGTCTCGTTCCAGAGGTGGATCGCGGGCTCCGCGCGCTCGTGGTCGTAGCCGAGCACGCCGCGGCTCGCCGTCGCGAGCACGAAGTACGCGCCGGCGGTAGGCGGCAGGCCGAGCCAGCGCGCGGCGAGCATGCGCAGGAAGTCCGCGCTCGAGAAGACGAGCACGTCGGCGTCGAGCGCGCGCACCTTTGCCACGACGCGGTCCGCGCGCGCCGCGACGTCCGCCGGCGACTCGCCGCCCGGGCAGCCGTCGCGGAAGAGCTGCCAGCCCGGCCGCTCCGCGACGATCTCGCGCGTGCGCCGGCCCTCGTACTGGCCGTAGTCCCACTCGACGAGATCCGCATCCGGCTCGGCGACGCCGCCGAAGCCGGCGAGCTCACAGGTGCGTGACGCGCGCCGCAGCGGGCTCGTGAAGACGCGCGCAACCGCGAGCCCGCGCAGGCGCTCGCCGAGCCGTCGCGCCTGGCGCTCGCCGCGCTCCGTCAGCGGGAGATCGGTGAGGCCCGTGCGCTGCCCGGAGAGCGTCCACGCGGTCTCGCCGTGACGCGCGACGTGGAGCCTCGGCAGCAGTTCGCTCATCCGGACCTCCTTCTCGAGGATGAGTACCCTGTCTCTCCGCCCGCTGCCCGGACGTCGTGGAGTCGGACATGTCGCTCGTGCTCTGGTCGCACCCGTTCTCGTCGTTCTGCCAGAAGGTGCTCGTCGCGCTCTACGAGACGGGGCTGTCCTTCGAGGCGCGCCTCGTCGACTTCGGCGATCCCGCGTCGGCGAAGGCCTTTCGCACGCTCTGGCCGCTCGCGCAGATGCCGGTGCTCGTCGACGCGGAGCGCCGGCTGAAGCTTCCCGAGTCGACGATCGCGATCGAGCATCTGCACCGGCTCGCGCCGCAGACGGGACTGCTCCCGAGCGATCCCGACGTCCTGCTGAAGGTGCGCCTGCTCGATCGCATCTTCGACAACTACGTGCAGCGGCCGATGCAGAAGATCGTGACCGACCGCCTGCGGCCCGACGGCAAGGACGATCCCTTCGGCGTCGAGCAGGCGCGCGAGCAGCTGCGCACCGCCTACGGAGTGATCGAGGACGAGCTCGGCGACGGGCGTCGCTGGGCCGCCGGCGAGGCCTTCACCTTGGCGGACTGCGCCGCGGCGCCGGCCCTCTTCTACGCGGATCTCGCCGAGCCGTTCCGCGGGCGCTGGGCGCGGCTCACGGCGTACGCCGATCGCCTCGACAACCGGCCGTCGTTCGCGCGCGCGGTGCGTGAGGCGGAGCCGTATCGGAAGAACTTCCCGCAGCCGCGCGTGCGGCCCGCGAGGCGCGACTAGTGCTTCTCGAACTCGGCCAGGACCTCGTCGAGGCTCAGGACGCCGTCCTTGTTGGTGTCGGCCTCCTCGAAGAGCACGAAGCGCGCCGCCACGAACTCCCTCAGTGAGAGCTGGCCATCGCCGTTCTTGTCCGCCTCGGCGAACAGCTCGTCCTCGTCGAACACGTGCAGCTCGCCCTTCTTGGCGAGGCCGTTCTTGTCCTGGTCGGCGAAGTAGAAGACCTCGGTGATGCGCGCCTGGAACTCGGCGTGGTCGATCACGCCGTCCTTGTTCTTGTCGGTCGCCGCGAAGGCGGCGCGCGGGTCGGCCGTGGGCGGCGTGCCCTGCTGCTGGGCAGTCGCGCTCCCGGCGGCGAGAGCGGTGATTCCGAACGCGATCAGGATGCGGCGCATGCTGCGGACCTCGACGTGGTGACTCATGAGCTCACGATCTTCCAGCTGCCGTCGGGCTGGCGGCAGGCCGTTCCGTAGCCCTGCTCCTTCTGGCCGCCGACGTTGATCGTCTGCTGGTACTCGCGGCAGTACTGGCCGCTCGCGTTCTGGAAGGTATTCGTCGGCGTGATCGAGCCGGAGTGACCGGAGTCCGGATTCTTCCAGGTCGACGTCTCGCCGGTGCGCGCGTTCTCGAACGTGTTCTGCGCGTTCTGCGCGGCGAGCTGCTTGTCGCGCGAGTCGAGCGCACCGCCGAGGGCGCCGCCGAGCAGGCCGCCGATCAGCACGCCGCCGATGATGCCGGCCGTGCCGCCGCCCGCAGCCGCAGCGATGAGGCCGCCGCCCGCTGCGCCGAGCATGCCGCCCATCGTCGCTTTCGGGTTGTCGGAGATGCCCTGGCCCACCTGGGCGCAGCCGCCGAGCATGACGATCAGCATCATGAGCGCGATCGCGCGAAAGATTGCAATGCGCATGCTTGCCTCGGATTGTGGCCTTCCACCTTACATTAGATTCCATGCAGTCGGACAGCGTTCTGGCGACGATGTGCGTCGCGTGGCTCTTCGCGTTCGCGGCGTCGGCCGCCGGCACGCTTCGCGAAGCCAGGGCCGTGCTCGTCGATCTCGGCTTCACTCGCGACGAGATCGCGCGGGTCGAGGCGGGCGAGCTTGTCCGGGGAAACCCCACAGCGAGCTCGCCGCGCGAGCTCGTCGCCTCGTTCGCGTTCCGCATCGATGCAGCACCGGCGAGTGTCGTCGACCTGATCCGCACGCATCTGCTCGCGGACGTCGATCCGACCTTGCAGGCCACGGGCGAGATCCACGGCGAGGGCAAGCTCGAAGACTTCGCGGGCGCCACGCTCGGCCCCGACGCAGCGGAGAATCTCTCGCCGGACGAGCGGGCCGCCTTCGCGAAGCGGTCGGACCCGGGCGACGCCGCGCGGCAGATGCGCCAGACCTTGCTCGCGCGCGTGCAGGCGTATCGCGCGAAGGGCCTCGCCGGGATCGCGCCCTACGCGCGCGACGGAGAGGTGCTCTCGCCGGGCGCCGAGCTGCGCTCGATGTCCGAGGCTGCGCAGAAGCTCTCGCCCTACGCGCCGCTCGCGGCGGCGCTGCTGCTCGACTATCCCGGCGACAAGCCCCCGGACCTCGAAGAGACGTTCCGCTGGCGGGAGTTCGAGGAGCGCGGCGTCCCGACCTTGCATCTCGAGCACGCCTTCCTCGTCGCCGACGGCGAGGTGCGCACCGCCGTCGAGCGCCAGTTCTACGTGAGCGCGGGCTACAACGCGGCGCAGGCCGTCACCGCGTTCGTGCCGACCGATGCGGGCACGCTCGTCGTCTACGTCTATCGGACGTCGACGGACCAGGTCGCGGGAATCGGCAGCGGCATCAAGCGCTCGCTCGGGAACCGCCTGCTCGCGTCGCAGCTCCAGCGAACGCTCGAGAAGATGCGGACGGAGATGCAGAAGCGCTGATCGGCTCAGCGCAACGCGCGCAGCAGCGCGAGCACGCCGTCCTCGAGCGCCGCGCGCGCGCGCGGCGCCGAGAGATTCTGCTCGACGCGCAGGCGATCCCACGCCTCGAACGAGGTGACGAGCTCCAGCGCGTCGGCGATCGCCTGCGGCGCCTTCGCGACCTCGGGCAGCCAGCGCCGCAGATCCGCGCGCAGCTCGCGCACGAGCCCGCGATGCGTGGCCTGGAGATAGCGCGAGCTCGCGCGCGCGAGATTGCCCGCGCGCTTGTAGGGCGCGATGCGCTCGAAGAGGGCTGCGCGCTGCGCGGCCAGCGCGCGGCCCCGGCGCTCGAGCGAGCCCTCCGGCGGCGCGGCGCGCAGCAGCGGCTCCGCCTCGCTGCGAAGCCGCGCGTCCATCTCCGCGTAGAGCGTGTCCATGTCCTCGAAGTGCCGGAAGACGCTGCGGATCCCGACGCCGGCGCGCTCGGCCACCTGCTGCGCCGTCGGCCGCAGCACGCCCTCGCCGACCAGCTCGAAGAGCGCCGCGACCATGCTCCCGCGGCTGCGCTCGGAGCGCAGCGTGCGGCCGTCGGGCTCGGGGCTTCTCCGGCTTGCGCGCGGCACGGTCCGATTATGGCATAATGCCTGCCAATTCGAGCCGCGCCCGGCGCGCGCGACGTCGCGCAGGAGGAGCCCCGCATGGCGACCGCCCTCGATCCCGGCCTCGACTTCCTCGTCCAGAAGAGCGACTGGAAGACCACGCGCTTCGCCGAATCGGAAGCGCCGGCGGATCTCGCCCCCGGCCGCGTGCTCTTCCGGGTCGACCGCTTCGCGCTCACCGCGAACAACATCACCTACGCGCTCGCGGGCGACAGCCTCGGCTACTGGCGCTTCTTCCCCGCGCCCGACGGCTGGGGACGCATCCCCGTGATGGGCTTCGGCGACGTCGTGCGCTCGACGCATCCGCAGGTCGCCGAGGGCACGCGCTGCTTCGGCTTCTTCCCGATGTCGCGCTACCTCGTGATCGAGCCCGCGCGCGCGGACGGCGCGCAGATCGTCGACGGCGCGGCGCACCGCGCGGGGCTCGCGCCGACCTACAGCCAGTACACGCCGACCACGGGCGATCCGATGTACGCGGCCGCCCACGAAGATGCGCACATGCTCGTGCGCGGCCTCTACCTCACCTCGTTCCTGGTCGAGGACTGGCTCGGCGAGCGCGACTACGCGGGCGCGCGCGCCGTGCTGATCTCGAGCGCGTCCTCCAAGACCTCGATCGCGCTCGGCTACCAGGTGAAGCGCGCCGGCCGCGCGAAGGCGATCGGTCTGACGTCGGCGCGCAACCTCGACTTCGCGAAGAGCCTCGGCTTCTACGACGAGGTGCTCACGTACGACGACGTGAAGACCCTGCCGGCGAACGCGCCCACGGTGTTCGTCGACATGGCGGGCAACCTCGGCGTCGTGCGCGCGATCCACGAGCACTTCGGCAGCCAGCTGAAGGTGAGCTGCACCGTCGGCGCGACGCACTGGTCCGCCGCGAATCTCGGCGGCGCCGCGGATCTCTCCGGGCCGAAGCCCGAGTTCTTCTTCGCGCCGGCGCAGATCCAGAAGCGCCTGAAGGACTGGGGCCCGGCCGGCTTCCAGCAGCGCGCGCGCGACGCCTGGTTCGGCTTCCGCGACGCGAGCACCGCGTGGCTGCATGTCGTGCGCGCGCGCGGACGCGACGCATTGAGCCGCACGTATCAGGACACGCTCGCCGGCCGCACGCGCCCGCAGGACGGCCACGTGCTTTCGCTGTGGGAGAAGTAGCGATGGAGGTTCTGCGCACGCCCGACGAGCGCTTCGAGAAGCTCGAGGGCTACGACTTCGCGCCGCACTACCTCGTGGTGAAGGGCGAGGCCGGCACGCCGCTGCGCATGCACTACGTCGACGAGGGCCCGCGCGACGCCGCGCCGGTGCTGCTGCTGCACGGCAACCCGGCCTGGTCGTTCCTCTATCGGAACATCATCCGCGCGCTCGTCGCGCGCGGGCACCGCGTCGTCGCGCCGGATCTCGTCGGCTTCGGTCGCTCCGACAAGCCGGCCGCGCGCGCCGACTACACCCAGGACCGTCACATCGCCTGGCTCGAGGAGTGGTTCCTGCGCATGGACCTGCGCCGCGTGACGCTCTTCTGCCAGGACTGGGGCGGCCTGCTCGGCCTGCACCTCGTGGCCGATCAGCCCGAGCGCGTCGCGGCGGTCGTCGCCGCGAACACGGGCCTGCCCGAGGGCCAGGGTGCGACACCCGGGCTCGAGCGCTGGCTCGCATTCAGCCAGGGCGTGCCGGCGCTGCCGATCGCCGATCTGCTCCAGGGCGGCACGATCCGCGGGCTCGGCGACGCCGAGCGGCGCGCCTACGAGGCGCCCTTCCCCGACGGCCGACACCAGTCGGCGGCGCTG
>DASUFZ010000054.1:0-7060 GCA_036274295.1 Myxococcota bacterium | reverse complement strand
CTGGCGCGCCGCTTCGGCATGAGCGCGCGCAGCTTCGCGCGGCGCTTCGTGCAGGCGACCGGCGAGCCGCCGCTCACCTATCTCCACGGGCTGCGCGTCGAGGCCGCCAAGCACCTGCTCGAGAACGGCGGACGCACCCTGACGGAGATCGCCGCGGCGGTCGGCTACGAAGACGTCGCCTTCTTCCGCGCGCTCTTCCGCCGGCGCACCGGCGTCACGCCCGTTGCGTGGCGCGGGCGCTTCGCGCGCCCGCGCCGCGCCTCGTAGCTCTCTACTGCGCGTCCGGCAGCCAGTTCCCGTGGAATCCATACGGCACGCGGCACGGCAGGTGGATCGTCGCCAGCGGCTCGCCGGCGAAGTCCTGCGCGTGCAGGATCACCACGTCGCTCTTGTCGGTCTCGGCGTCGTAGACGTAGGAGAAGACGTAGCCGTCGTCCTCGGCGGCATCCGGCGTCCGCGGCACGAAGACCGGCTCCATGAAGAAGCGCGCGCCGCCCTCGTGGTGGAGCTCCGACTTGCCGTCGCGCAGGTCGTGCTTGAGCAGTCCGTTGAGGATGAGCGCGCGCTGGATCTGCGCGGTGTAGCCGTAGCGGTACGGCCGCCCGATGAGCCGCTCGTCGTGGCGCGGGAACTCCTGCCCGCGCGCGTCGAGGCGCTGCTCCTTCACCTGGCCGCCCTTCGGATCCACGAGCCAGCGCTCCAAGGTCGGCGCGCCCTCGTTCGGGCCGAGCTTGTCGGTCGCGAACATCTTCGGGTGTCGCGCGACGTCGAGCACGACGCGCCCGTCGGGCCCGTCGTAGGCGTTCATCGGATGGAAGACGTAGCAAGGCTCGACGTCCGACCAGACGACGTCCGCGGCGCTGCCCTCGCGCGGCAAGAGGCCCACGCGGCAGCCGTACTCGGGCTTCCACGCGTACGGGAAGCCGCCCTGTTCGAGCGCCTCGGGCGCGAACACGACGGGCATGTCGAGCAGCACGAAGTACTTCTCCGTGATGGCGCAGTCGTGGACCATCGGGCGCCCGGGCACCGGCACGTCGACCGTGCGGCGCACGCGGCCGTCCTTGCCGACGACGACCACCTGGATCGCGTCGACGAACGGCGAGTAGACGGCGGCCCACAGCTCGCCGGTCGCCGGATCGCGCTTCGGGTGGGCGCTGAAGCCGGCCGGCAGGGTGCCGCCGAAGTCCGAGCGGCCGACCGTCTCGAGATTCGCGTCGAGCTCGACGGGCAGGTTCCCCGCCTCGACGATCGCGTAGATCTTGCCGGCGTGGCCGATCACGTTGGTGTTGGCGGTGCCGCCGCCGAGCTCGTTCTCGCGGCGCACGCCCGGCACGGCCGGCCAGCCCTTCGCCGCGACGACTTCGTCGTCGCGCACGTAGCGGCGGCGGTACCACTCGGCGCGGCCCTCGCGCAGGCGCACGCCGTGCACCATGCCGTTGCCGATGAACCAGTGATAGGTGGCGGGATTCGCCGCGACGGGGTTCGGGCCGATGCGCAGCAGGCGTCCCGAGAGCTCGCGCGGAATCTGCCCGCTGACCTTCAGCGCGGTGTCGCTGCGCTCGTCGTCGACGGGCGCGAAGTTTCCGGAGAGATAGGGGTTCTCGCTCATCGCGTTCCTCCTGGCTGATCGCCGAAGATCAGCTCCTGGTTGATCTCGAGCACCTCCTCGAGCGAGGCGTCGGGCGCGCGGGTGGCTCCCTGGAAGGCACCGTCGGCCCAGAGCGTCGCCAGGCCGTGTACGGTGGACCAGACGCAGCCGGCGAGCAGGCGCGTGTCGCGCGCGGAGTGCCAGCCGGCGTCCTGCGCGGCGCGCACGTAGCGCACCACCAGCTCGAAGGCCTCGGCGGAGGCGCTCATCAGGCGCTCGTTCTCGCCGTCGAGCACCTCGGGCCGGAACATCAAGGAGAAGAGGCCGGGCTTCGCGACGGCGAGCTCGACGTAGCCGCGGCCGGCCGCGGCGAGCCGCGCCTGCGGCCCCGCGCCCGGCGGGAGCTGCGCCGCCGACTTGTCGACGGCCTCGGAGAGCATGCGGAAGCCGCGCGCCGCCACCTCGGCGAGGAGCGCCGAGAGGCTCGGGTAGTGGCGCAGCGGCGCGCCGTGCGAGACGCCCGCGCGCCGCGCGATGCGCCGCAACGAGAGCCCCTCGAGTCCGCGGCTCGCGAGCAGCTCCTCCACGACGTCGAGCAGGCGCTCGTCGAGCGGGCTCTGGCGTCGGCGAGCGGCAGGGGGCGGCATGTAGACAGTGTCTATCGAAACGTAGATGCTGTCAACTGGCCGCAGAGGCGCTTGACGAGAGCCGGCGGCGGCGTGTCTCATTGCGCGCCGGAGGACTCGCCGTGGCCGACGCCGCGCCCCAGAAGTTCGAGCACTACGACGCACAGCTCGCCGAGAAGCTGATTGCGGCGAACGCCGCCGCCACCGGCCTGCCGAAATATCTCGGCATCGAGCTGGTGGAGTACGGACCGGGCCGCCTCGTCGCGGAGATGGCCGTGCGCGACGAGCTGAAGAATCCCTTCGGCATGATCCACGGCGGCGTCGTGGCCGGCCTCGTCGACCACGTGCTCGGCATGGTCGCCTACCCGCTGATGCGTCGGGGCCAGTGGGCCGCTACCACGGAGTTCAAGCTCAACTACCTCTCGGCCGTCTCCGGCGGCACCTTGCGCGCGGACACGCAGGTCGTCTCGATGACGCGCACCACCATGATCGTGCGCATCGACGTCACGAACGAGGGGCGCCTCGCCTGCATCGCGCAGGGCACGGTGCTGATCCGGGACCCGAAGCCCGCCTAACGAAGCGCGCCGACGAGCTGCGCTGCCCCCGCGAGGAGCAGGAAGATCCCCGCGAGCTGCGCGATCCACACGCCGCGCGGCGCGATCTTCTCGACGAGCACGAAAATCGCGAGGCCCGCGACCCAGAGCAGGTTCATCACGCCGCCGAAGAAGAGCAGCAGCATGAGCACCCAGCAGCAGCCGAGACAGTAGAAGCCGTGGTCGAGGCCCATGCGGAAGGCGCCCCATGCGCCCGGACGCCAGTGCGCCGCGAAGAAGCTCGCGGGCGCGCGGCAGTGGGAGAGGCAGGCGTCCTTCCACGGCGAGAGCTGGTAGAGGCCCGCGCCGAAGAGCAACGCGCCGCCGAAGAAGGGGCTCGCCGACGCGAGCATCGGCGAGAGCAGCGCCGTCTTCTCGAGCTGCCACTGGAGCGCCGTGGCGCCGACGCTGAAGAGCGTCCAGGCCGCGACGTAGCCCGCGACGAAGACGAAGGCCGGCGCAACGGCGCGCCCCTGCGCGGCGGCCTTGCGCGAGACCGACGCGAAGAGGAGCGACATCGGGGCCGCGGACGGCACCATCATGCCGACCATCATCACGGCCCACATGACGAAGGTGAGCAGCGCGTCGAGCGCGCTCCACGGGCGCAGCTCGCAGGCGACGCCGGCCTGCATGGCGCTGTGCATGCTCCAGGTCATGCGGCCGAGCTCGAGCCACGCGAGCAAGGTGATGCCGGCCAGCCCGGCGAGGATCGCGCGGCGCTGGCGTCTCGCGAGCGTGCCCGGCGCGAGCGGCGGCGCTGCGGGGACCTGCGCGCTCAGCGGATGACGCCGTCCTGGTTCAGGTGCATCAGGTGGAACTGGCCGTGCGTGCCGTCGAGCGAGAGCTGGATCGCCGCGCTCGCCCGCGACGTCCCCTTTCCGACCTCCGCGACGGTGTACTCGAAGCCGTTCGGCAGGCGGATCTGCGAGCGGTGCGCGTTGCCGCTGTGGGGATCGATGATCGGCGAGCCCTCGGACTCGACGAGCCCCTGCACGCGCACGCGCGCCTTGCGCGCCTCGATGTCGCAGCTGAACTCGATCGGCGCGTAGATCGGGTCGAAGATCTGCGACATGGTGCTGTTGTAGACGAAGAAGGCCGTCGCGCCCGGCGTCGTGCTCTCACCGTGCACGATCTTCCGCAGCGCCTCGCGCTGCGCCGGATTCGCGCGCGCGTCGATGATCGCCTGCTGGCGCCCGTTGCCCTCGGCGATCTCACCCGGCCACTGGAGCAGCAGCACGAAGTTCAGTCCGTCGAGGCGCGTATCGTTGAAGTAGCCCTCGTCCACGCGCCCGGCGCCCACGGCCTCGCAGAAGCCGTGGGTGGTCGGCGAGTTGAACTGGCACGGGCAGCCCGCGTTGCAGTTGCAGTTGGCGTACTCGACGCCGCGGATCATCCAGCGGTCGGCCACGAACGACCCTCCCTAGAAGAGGGTCGCATCATATCGCGCGATCCTGGCTAGTAGCGCGGACGCCCGCCGCCGCCGCCCGGACCCCGGCCACCGCCGCCCGGACCCCGGCGCATGCCGCCGCCGCCTCCGCCGCCGCCTCCGCCCTCGCGCTCGCGCGCCTCGTTCACGCGCAGCGGGCGGCCGCCCATGTCGCGGCCGTTGAGCGCGCGGATCGCCTCGTCCGCCGCGTTCGCGTCTCCCATCTCCACGAACGCGAAGCCGCGCGAGCGGCCCGTCTCCCGATCGGTGATGACGCGGACCGATGCCACCGCGCCGTGTTGAGCAAACATGGACTCGAGATCCGATTCCGTGGTGCTGAAGGGCAGGTTGCCTACGTAGATCCTCTTGTTCATTTTCCGGCTCGTCGCCTCATTGCAGCGCGACGCGTTGTCGTGTAGGTCGAACGAAAGATCGGGTCTCGAGCGGAGATCGTGTCTGCTCGTCCGGCCGTCCAGCGGCGCTCCGTGCTGACGGCCTCTGCGCCTCGGAAACGGGTACACGGCCGAACGAGGGTCGCAAAGGCAAAGGTTCTCGAACGACGCAATCTACCCCCGCGCGAAGGGAAAAGGCAAAGGAATTCGCGTCGCTCCCGGGGGAACCTCGGCGCGGAACGCGATCGAATACGCCCCGTTGTGTGGGCGTCCGTCGACGCCTCACCGGAATCGAGGGCGGCCTAGGATAGGAGCCCGCTTCCCGACCCGGACGAGCCGTTGCAGACCACACCCACGCAGACACCCGCCGCCGACGCCCCGCCCTGGCTGCGTCACGCGCGCGTGCTCGCGACCCTGCTGCTGCTCGCCGCGCTCGCCGCGCTCGGCGTCCGACACGCCGGCGATCTGCACCGGCTGCTCGAGGCGCGGCCGCAGGACGTCGCCGCGATGGCGCTCTGCGTGCTCGGCATCCGCCTGCTGCACGGCGAGATCGTGCGCCGCACGCTCGCCGAGATCGGCCACCGCCTGCCGGGCTTCGAGGTGTTCGCGCTGTCGGTGCTGGCGGCCGTGCCGAACTTCTTCGTGCCGCGCTCGGGCTTCGGCACGCTCGCGCTGGCGCTGCGCGCCCGCCACGGCGTGCCGCTCGCCGTCAGCAGCTCGCTCGTGCTGCCGCTGGCGGCGCTCGACTTCATCTTCATCGCGGCGACGGGTCTCGCGGTGCAGATCGGCGTCGTCGGACTCGATCACCCCCACGCGCCGGTCATCGCGCTGATCTTCGGCGTGGTGCTGCTGGCCGGCTGCGCGGGGCTGCTCGTGCGCGTGCCGCTGCGCCTGCCGTTCGGGCCGCCGCGCGTGCGCGCCTTCTTCGAGCGCTTCGACGCCGCGTGGGCGGAGCTGCGCGGGAGCCGGCGCTTCCTCCTGCGCGCGAGCGTGCTCCTCGCCGGCATCTGCGCGCTCCGCATCGTCCGGCTCGCGCTGGCGTTCGCGGCGCTCGGCTACACACCCGACCTGGCGGGCCTCGTCGTCGCGTCGCTGCTCGGCGACCTGATGTTCCTGCTCGCGCTGACGCCGGGCGGACTCGGCCTGCGCGAAGCGGCGATCGTCTATTGCGCCGATCTGGCCGGCGTCACGCCGGATGCGTCGCTCGCCGCCGCGCTGCTCGACCGTCTGGTGATGATGGGGAGCATCCTCGTCATCGCGCAGCTCTCGGCGTGGCGTCTCTTCGGTGGTCGCCGCGCATGAGCGGGCCGCCGGCTCGCGAGACGCGCCAGCTCTTCCTGCGCGCGCCGGTCGCGTCCGACGTCGATCCGCTCTTCGCGATCCAGGGCGACGCGCACGCCATGCGCTTCACGTACTGCGCCGGCAGCCGCGAGGCGACGCGCGAATTCCTGGAGATGCACGCCGCGCGCTTCGCGCAGGACGGCTACGCGCCGTGGACCCTGGTGAGCAAGGCCGACGGCCGCGTCGTCGGCTGGGGCGGCCTGAACTGCGATCCGCACGCGCCGCACTGGGGCACCGAGGTCTCGTACTTCGTGCACCCGGACTGCGCGGGGCGCGGCCTCGCGACGGAGCTGGTGCGCGCGTCGCTGGCGCTCGCCTGGGGCGAGCTCGGCCTCGCGCAGGTCGGCGCCTTCACGCGCCCCGCGAATCGCGCGTCGGCGCGCGTGCTCCAGAAGTGCGGCTTCGCCTTCGTGCAGCACGTGCCCGAGCTCGAACGCGATCGGTACCGTGTGTTCCCGAGCGATGGGACAGCGCGGTCCTAGGCGAGCGCGATGCGCACGCCGCAGAGCGCGACGCTGCCATCCGGGCGCAGCGCGCCGCGCGCCCGCGCGCGCTCGCGCACGCGCGCCGGGTCCGCCGCGGCGACCTCGAAGCCCGCTACGCCCTCGCCGCGGCCGTCGCGATCCTTGCCGAAGCGGATGACGCCGCCACCGGAGAGCGGTGCGCTGGTTCCGCCGGTGAGCGCGATGGCGTACTCGCCGCCGTCTGAGCGCGCCGGCGTCGCCAGCACCTCGCTCCAACGTTTCGCCATCGCGGCCGGATCGTCCGCCTGGAGCTCCACCCCGGTGATCGCGCGCGTCACGTCGGTCTTCACGGCCTCGCGCCAGCGCGGGCCGGCCCAGCGCCACGACTCCGGCGGCTCCATCCAGTCGAGCGAGAGGATCGCGCCGCCGACGTCGCGCGGGTGCAGGTGCAGGGTGGCGGCGTCTTCGAGCGACGCCTCCCAGACGATGCGCACGCCGAGCTCTGCCATGCGCGCGCGATCGCCGGCGCGGTCCTGCGACTGCACGATCACCATGTAGCCGCCGTCGCCACCGCGGCGCTCGAGCAGGCGACCCGCGGTGGTGCCGGGGCCCGCCGGCGAGACCACCTCG
>DASUFZ010000053.1:0-17783 GCA_036274295.1 Myxococcota bacterium | reverse complement strand
GCCCTACCGCGGCATCAGCAACTGCCTGCCGACGGCGCTCCGGCGCGAGCTGCCGGCGTCGCGCTACCTCGGCCTCGAGCTCGAGCTCTCGCAGGCGCTGCTGGCGACGGCCGCGGGCCGCCGGCGCATGGCGAGGCTCGTGGCCACGTCACTGCACGAGCTGCTGGCTTGATTCACGGCGGGGCCGGCGAGAGAATGGCCCGCCTCACCTCGGAGCCCCCATGTCCACCCACCGCATCTTCGGCGTCGAGCTCTCTCCCTACTCGGTCAAGGTCCGGTCGTACTTCCGCTACAAGGGCATCCCGCACGAGTGGATCGTGCGCGGCCCCGCGACGCAGGAGGAGTTCGCGAAGCACGCCAAGCTGCCGCTCGTGCCGCTCGTGGTGACGCCGGACGGGCAGGGCTTCCAGGACTCGACGCCCATCCTCGAGACGTTCGAGGCGCGCTTCCCGGAGCCGTCGATTCACCCGCGTGAGCCCGTGGCCGCGTTCGTCTCGGCGCTGCTCGAGGAGTTCGGCGACGAGTGGGGCAACAAGTGGATGTTCCACTACCGCTGGCGCCGCGACGAGGACCAGATCGCGGCCGCCGAGCGGCTGGCGGAGACGATGGCGCCGCCGGGGCTCGACGCCGAGAAGCGTCGCAGCGTCGCGGCCGGCATCCGCGAGCGCATGGTCGGACGCGTGTGGTTCGTCGGCTCGAGCGACCAGACCGCGCAGCAGATCGAGGACTCCTACCAGGCGACGCTCGCGCTGCTCGAGCGGCATCTGGCGTCGCGGCCGTATCTCTTCGGGCGCCGGCCCGCCTTCGCGGACTTCGGCCTCTGGGGCCAGCTCTACGAGTGCTCGATCGATCCGACCACGGGGCGCCTGCTGCGCGAGCGCGCGCCGTCCGTGCTGGCGTGGGTCGCGCGCATGCAGGAGCCGAAGGCCGAGGGCGACTTCGAGAAGTGGTCGGCGCTCGAGCCGACCTTGCTCGCTCTTCTCGAGACGCAGGTCGGCGCGCTCTTCCTGCCCTGGTCCGACGCGAACGCCCGCGCGATCGCGGCGAACCAGGAGGAGTTCACGGTGCAGCTCGCCGGCCGCGCCTGGACGCAGAAGCCGCAGAAGTACCACGCGCGCTCGCTGGCCGCGCTGCGCGCGCGCTACGCCGCAGTGCCGGCCTCCGACAAGCCTGCGCTCGATGCGCTGCTCAGCCGCGCCGGCTGCCTGAAGTGGCTCGTCGCCGGCTGAGCCCAGCGAGCGCGACGACGCCCGCGCCGAGCCCGCTGCTCGCGCCGGGCTCCGGAATCACGGCGACCCAGGCGATGTTCTGCGTGCCGTCGACGCCGTATCCGACGATGACGTTGCCGTCGGCCGAGACGTCGCTCGCGACTCGGAGCTGCGCGCCCTCGAGATCGAGGCCGTAGCCGTCCACGAGCAGCGCCTCGAGATCGTGCATGCCCTGGGCGTCATGCACGAAGGCGGCTTCGATGGAGGCGGGCCCGCTGCCGTCGAGCTTGCTGCCCGACCCGACGACGACCGCGCCGTCTCCGCTCACGCCGTGAGCGATGCTCTCGAAGCTGCCTCCCGGCAGATCGCCGATCCCCGTCATCAGGCCGTTTCGCCAGACGAATGCCTCGAGGCCGGAGGCGGACGTGCCGCTGCCGACGATCGTGGTGCCGTCTTGTGAGGCGTCGCTCGCGCTGCTGGCGAAGGCGCCTCCCGGCAGGTCGCCGAGCCCGACCATCCCGTCGGCCTGCGTCCAACGGAAGGCCTCCCAACCCAAGGTCTGTGAGCTCGTTCCGACGACGATCGTGCCGTCTCCCGAGATGCCGTACGCATTGGTCGAGGTGAAGCCGCCCGGCAGATCGCCGAGCGCGGTCAGCACCGGGGGGCCGGGCGCGTAGGTCGCGACGTAGGCCGGGGGAGATACGTTGAAGTCCGTACCTGCGTAGCGCGAGCCGTCCGCAGAGAGCGCCGCGATGCTGGTGAGGGTCGGCACGGTCGTGCGCCCCGCCGCTGTCCAGCGATACACGACGGCCGACGCGTTGTACTCCGTTCCCATCACGACGGAACCGTCTGCGGACGGAAACGCAGAGGCCCCGATGCCGAAAGCGAGGAGCGTGCTCGCGCCCGTCGCGAGCTCGATGCGCACGGCGCCGGCGGCGCCGAGCACGGGATCCAGGCTTCCGATCGTGGCGACCGCGCCGTCGGCGGAGATGCGGACGTCGAACCCCGCGGTCGGAGCGCCGGTGGCGACCACCTCGAAGCGCGGCTGCGCGTGCGCAGGCGCGGACAGCGCGAGCGCCGCGGCGATCAGGGTGGCGACACGTCGGAGCACGGCGCCCACCCTACGCGCCGGCGCGACGCGCCGTCAACCGCCTTCGGTGGCGCTCGCTACCGGCGGTCTCGCGAAGGCCGCGATGCGGTCCGCCACGAGCTCGGTGTGCGTGAGCGGCAGCATGTGGCTGCCGCCCGCGATCACCTCGAGATCGGCGTTGCGCGCGTGGCTCTCGATCCACTGGCCGAGCGCGAGCGGCGCGAGGTGATCGTCGTCGCCGTGCAGCAGCAGGATCGGCTGGCCCACGGTCACCGGATCGATCGACGCGTCGCCCGCGCCGATGCGCTCGGCCTCGCCGTGGAAGGAGTGCAAGGTGTTCGGCGCGGCCATGTTGGCCGAGAGCTGCGGCAGCCACCAGGACGGCTCCGGCGCGCCGCTGTAGGCCTCGTGGCTCATCGCGGTCTGCACGGCGCGTCCGGCGGGCGGCACGGCGCGCAGCCACGCGAGCACGGGCTCGGAGAAGATCACGCTTTGGAGCGCGGGCGGCGGATTGGGATTGGCTTCAAGGGGACCTCCGCTGGCGATCAGCACCAGCCGCGCGATGCGCGACGGGTCGCGGCCCGCGGCCTCGATGGAGACCGGCCCGCCATACGACCAGCCGACCACCGTCACGTCGTGCAGGTCCTGGCTCTTCAGCAGGCCGAGCAATTCGCGGGCGTTTGCGGCGATGGTGAAGTCGTCGTCCGGGCGCGCGTCCGAGCGGCCGTAGCCGATGCGGTCGTACGCGAAGACCTGGAAGCCGCGCGCGGCGAGCGCGTCGGTCAGCGGCGCCCAGTCGTAGCCGCTGCCCGGCAGGCCGTGCACGAGCACGATCGGCGGACCGCTGCCCTTCACCACGGCGTTGACCATGCGGCCGTCGTCGCGCACGGCGAAGCGCTGATCCGGTCCCGGCAGCTGCGGCGGCGTCGAAGGGAAGAGATAGAAGTACAGGGGCGGCACCCCGATCAACGCGACGAGCGCGACGAGGACGACGGCGAGCACGCGGCGCATACATCCTCCCGGTTCAGGGGCACGCGCCAGAGTAACAAGGTCAGCGACGAGCGCGACCGTCGAGTCAGCGACGCGCGCGACGTCCGAATGACTGCAGCAGCTCCGCCCACCAGAGCCCGATCATGCTGCCGAAGGCCTCGCCCTCGAGTCCGTGTCGCACCGGGTGATCGGCGCGCAGCGCGCCCCAGCCGCGATGCTCGAGGATCACGCGCGTGCCGCCGTCCACGGCCTCGAAGCGCACCTCGACCTCGGTGATCTGGCCGGGCTCGAAGGCGAGCGCGCGGAACTCGAAGACGAGGCGCGCGCCCTTGTCCCACACGCGCACCCGCCCGACCTCGTAGACGTCGCCGCGCGCCTCGTCGAACACCTCGACGAGCCTTCCGCCGACGCCCGGTTCGAAGCGCAGGCGGCCGTCGCGTCCGTGCCCGAAGCGGTGCGCCGGGCCGCGCTTCCACCAGAGGTCGACCTCGTCCGTGAAGACCTCGAAGGCGGTCTCGGGATCGACCGCGACGGTGGTGATGGCGCGGACCTGGTCGGGCGGGTTCACCGGCGCCGGCTCCGGCGCGTGCGCTCTGCATGCGCCGCGCGCGTGCGCTCTGCATGCTGCTTGAAGGCGCCGAGCTGCTCGTTCCAGAAGCCCTCGACGTGCGTGAGCCAGGCCTGGAGCTCGCGGAAGGGCTCGGGGCGCAGGCGGTAGACGCGCACGCGCGCGTCGGCCGCCGGGTCGGCGCGCTCCTCCTCCACGAGTCCGCGCGTGCGCAACACGCGAAGATGTCGGCTCATGGCGGGCGCGCTGACCTCGAAGGCCTCCGCGAGCTCGCCCGCCCGCCGCGGGCGTTCGCGCAGCAGGTCGACCACGCGCCGGCGCGTCGGATCGGCCAGCGCCGCGAGGGTGTCGTCGAGATTGCGGGCCGTCGCTGCCATCGCGTTCCTCAGGACTTCAGCATGTCGGCCGGCGCGACCTCGCGGAGCCGCGTCGCGAAGACCCAGCGCCCGCCCTCCGGATCGAGCGCGCGATAGCTGCGGTCGCCGTAGCTCTGGTCCGTCGGCTCGCCGACGACGGTCGCGCCCGCCGCGAGCGCGCGGCGGTAGTGGGCGTCGACGTCGTCGACGTACCAGAGCAGCGAGCAGTGGATGCCCGGGAGATCCTGCGGGCTCGCGAAGCCGAGCTCGGCGTAGACGGACGCGAGCGCCACCACGTTGCCCTCGTACGCGAGCTCCGCGTGGCCGACGCGGCCGTCCTCCATGTCGAGGCGATAGAGCTCGCTGAAGCCGAACGCCTTGCGCAGGAACTCGATGGCGGCGGGGGCGTCGCGGTAGACGAGCATGGGGATCACGCGCTGCGGGGCGTAGGGGGGTGTGCTCATGGGATCCTCCAGGTCTGAGATGGCTAATATTTAACCGTATGAGAAACTAAATGCAAGCCTGCGCCCGCGACTCCGTCGGTTAAGGTATGGCCCGCTCGCGGCGCCGCGCGGGCGCGACGACCAGGGGGACCTCATGCCGACAGCGTGGCAGCGCGATCTCGCGACCGACGGGCCGAAGTTCGAGGCGTGGCTGCGCCGACGGCTCCCGCAGGCGCGCGATCTGCGCATGTCACCCCTCGTGCAGCCGCAGTCGTCGGGCTTCTCGAACGAGACCCTGCTCTTCGACGCCGAGTGGAGCGAGGGCGGAAGCAAGCGCCGCGAAGCGCTGGTCGTGCGCATCCAGCCGATCGGCTACCAGGTCTTCCCGGAGTACGACCTCGGGCTCCAGTTCCGCAGCATGAGCCTGCTCGCGAAGACGGACGTGCCGGTGCCGCCGGTCTTCTGGCTCGAGTCCGAGGACACCTCGATCTTCGGCGCTCCGTTCTACGTGATGGGCCAGGTGCGCGGCCGCGTGCCGACCGACAACCCGCCCTACCACTCGGGCGGCTGGCTCGTCGAGGCGACGCCGAAGGAGCGCGAGGCGATCTGGCTCGGCGGCTTCGACTGCATGGCGCGCATCCACCGCCTCGATCTCGACGCCAGCGGCTTCGGCTTCCTGCGCCGCCCGCAGCTAGGCAGCAACGGCCTCGAGCAGGAGCTCGCCTACTACGAGAAGTACTGGCAGTGGGCGTCGCAGGGCCGCGACAACCCGGTGATCCAGACGGCGCGCAGCTGGCTCGAGAAGAACAAGCCCACGGGCGAGCCCGAGGGGCTCGTCTGGGGCGACGCGCGCATCGGCAACATGATCTTCGACGGCACGAAGCCGGTCGCCGTGCTCGACTGGGAGATGGTCTGCACCGGCAGCCCCGAGAAGGACGTCGGCTGGGCGATCTTCCTCGACAAGCACCACAGCGAGGGTCTCGGCGTCCCGCGCCTCGAGGGCTTCCCGAGCTACGAAGACACGCTCGCCTTCTACGCCGAGCGCTCCGGCCGCAAGGTGCGCAACGCGCACTACTACCAGGTCTACGCGGGCTACCGCTTCGGCATCATCATGCTGCGCCTCGCGCAGCAGTTCGTGCATTACAAGATGATGGAGCCGGAGCAGGGCAGAGCGTTCGAGCTCGACAACACGGTGACGCGCCTGACGGCGAAGCTCCTCGAGCTGCCGCCGCCGGGCGAGCTGAAGAGCGCGGGCAGCTACACGTAGATCGCTACGCCAGCGCCGCTTCGCGCCCGCGCGCCGTGAACTCCGCGCGAAGGCGCGCGCACGCGGCGTCGTCGAGCAGCGCGTAGCGGCCGTCGGCGCCGCGCTGCCACACCGGATCCGCGCACTCCCAGCGCTGCTTGCGCAGCGCGCGCTTCAGGATCTTGTTGGTGGGCGTCATCGGCAGCTCGGCGGCGATGCGCACGTAGCGCGGCGCGCACTTGGTGCCGAGATCGCGCTGCGCGGCGAGGAAGCTCGCGAAGGCGTCGGCGTCGAAGCGGGCGCCCGGCCGCAGCACCAGCGCGGCCATGGCGTCGTCGCCGACGATCTCGTTGGGGACGGCGTAGAGCGCCGCCAGCGCGACGTCGGGATGCCGGGTCAGGATCCGCTCGACGGGCGCCGCCGCGAAGTTCTCGCCGTCGACGCGCATCCAGTCGTCGCGGCGCCCCGCGAAGTAGAGGAAGCCCGCGTCGTCGCGGTAGGCGAGGTCGCCGCTCCAGTAGATGCCGCCGTGCGTGCGCTCGTGGTTCGCCTCGGGGTTGTTCCAGTAGCCCTCGAAGGCCGCGGCGGTCTGCGTGTTGGCGAGCTCGCCGATCGCCTCGTCGGCGTTGGCGAGACGGCCCTGCGCGTCGAAGCGTGCGCGCGGGCACTCCTTGCCGCTGTCCGGATCGAGCACGAGCGTGCCCGGCAGGCCGATGCCGAGCGCGCCGCGCGGCATGTCCGGCGTGCGCTGGACGGCGATGCCGCCCTCGGTCGAGCCGTAGGCGTCGACGACCTGGCAGCCGAAGCGCTTCGCGAAGCGCTCGAGATCGTGCTCGGCGGCCTCGTTGCCGAAGGCGATGCGGAGCGGGTTGTCGGAATCGTCGGGGCGCTCGGGCGTCGCCAGGATGTAGCTGAGCGGCTTGCCGACGTAGTTCATGTAGGTGACGCCGTAGCGCCGCACGTCCGGCAGGAAGCCCGACGCCGAGAAGCGTCGGCGCAGCACCACCTGCGCGCCCGCCGCGAGCGCGGGGCCGAGGCCCGCCATCAGCGCGTTCGAGTGGAAGAGCGGCATGACCAGGTAGGCGACGTCGTCGGGGCGGATGCCGCGCATCTGCATCAGGGTCTGCGAGATCAGCGCGAGGCGGCCCTGTGAGCAGATGGCGGCCTTCGGGTCGCCGGTGGTGCCCGAGGTGAAGAGCAGGAGGTAGGGCGCCGCCGTGTCGATCTGCACGTCGGGCGGCGTGGACGGCTGCGCCGCGACGCGCTCGCGCCACGCCTTCGCTTCGACGTCGAAGCGGCGGTCCGGGGCGACGGGCAGTTCGAGGCTCTCGAGCAGCGGCGCGTGGCGCGGCTCGGTGAAGAGCAGCTGGCACTGCGCGTGTCGCATGTCTCGCACGAGCTCCGCGCCGCGGCGCGTCGAGTTGACGCCGACGACCGTGGCGCCGCAGAGCGCGGCGGCGCCGAGCAGGAAGGGATACTCGGGCACGTTCTCGAGCAGGACGCCGACGTGGAAGGGGCCGTCGCGCCGCAGCGCCATCAGCGCGTGCGCGCGGCGCGCGCACTCCGCGACGAACGCGCGCCACGTCCAGCTCGCGTCCTCGAAGGCGAGGCCCGGGCGCTCGTCCTGCGCGCGCGCGAGCAGCAGCTCCTGAATGCTCGAGGCCATGTCGGGTGCGCGAGGCTATCACGCATCGCGTAGACTGCGGGCCCGGAGGTCCCCCCGATGCCCGCCATCCAGACCGTCACCGGCAGCACGACCCCGGAGCGCCTCGGCCGCACCCTGATGCACGAGCACCTCGTGATCGGGTACCCGGGCTTCGAGCAGGACTGGGTGCGACCGGGGCCCGCGCGCGAGGAGATGTTCTCGCGCTGCGTCGACCGCATCGAGGAGCTGAAGGGGCTCGGCGTCGACGCGCTGCTCGACCCGTGCCCGGCCGATCTCGGCCGCGACGTCGAGTTCATGGCGAAGGTCGCGCAGCGCACGCGCTTCACGATCATCTGCGCCACCGGCCTGTACAAGGAGGAGGAGGGCGCGAACGCCTACTGGAAGTTCCGCGCCGGCTTCGGCGACATCTCCGCGGCGCTCGGCGAGCTCTTCGCGCGCGAGCTGACGGACGGCATCGGTGCCACGGGCGTGAAGGCGGGGATCATCAAGGTCGGCACGGGGCACCACACGCTCACGAAGTACGAGCAGCAGGTCTTCGCGGGCGCGGCGCGCGCCGCGGTCGAGACCGGCGCGCCGATCACGACGCACACGGACCAGGGCCGCTTCGGCGACGACCAGCAGGCCTATCTGACGGAGCGCGGCGTACCCGCGCACCGCATCGTGATCGGGCACTCCTGCGGCACCTCCGACCACGATTACCACCTGCGCATCGCGAAGCGCGGCTCCTATCTCGGCTTCGACCGCTTCGGCCTCGACATGCTCCAGCCCGACGACGAGCGCGTCGCGGCGCTGCTGCGCCTCGTGCGCGCGGGCCACGGCAAGCAGCTCGTCGTCTCGCACGACACGGTCTGGTGCTGGCGCGGCGAGCCGATCCCCTCGCGCGAGATCCTCTCGCAGATGGAGAAGGTCTGGAACCCGACGCACTTCCTCACGCGCATCGTGCCCAGGCTCCGGGACGGCGGCGCCACGGACGCGCAGATCGAGGCCCTGCTCGTGGACAACCCGCGCCGCTTCTTCGCCGGGGAGCCGCTCGCGAGCGCCGCCTGAAGACCCGAGCGGCGTTCGCACTCGCGCTGGCGCTGCTCGCGCCCGTCGCCGCCGCCGCGAGCGAAGACCCGTCGCCGGCGCCGAGGCGGGTCGACGCCGGCCGTCTCGGCGAGGTGCGCCTGTACCCGCCCGAAGGTCCGCTGCGCGGCTTCGTCTTCCTTTTTTCGGACGCGAGCGGCCCGACCCAGGAGCTCGCGCGCGACGCGCAGGCGCTCGCGGGCGCGGGCGCGGCCACCATGGTCGTCGACCTCGCCGCGTATCTGCGCCATCTCCGCGCGAGCGACGACGGCTGCCACTACCTGATCTCCGAGCTCGAGGAGCTCTCGAAGGTGCAGCAGCGCGCGCTCGGCGCGAGCGCGTATCACTCGCCGATCCTCGCCGGCGTGGGGCAGGGCGGCACGCTCGCCTACGCCGCGCTCGCGCAGTCGCCAGCGGCGACGATCGGCGGCGCCGTCAGCGCCGATCCCGCGCCCGCGCTCGCCACCAGGGTCCCGCTCTGCGAGGGCGCGCACGCCCTGCGGTTTCCGGCCGGCGGCTTCGAGTACAAGCCGCCGACGCAGCCGCTGCCCGGCGTCTGGCGCACGACCACCGCGGCGGACCTCGTGTCGGTCGTGTCCCGGCTGCTCTCCGACATCGGCGCCGAGGCCGCGGAGGCGGCGCTCGCCGGACTTCCGATCGTGCGCCTGCCGGCCGCGTCCCCCGGCCCGCTCTTCGCCGTCATCTACTCGGGCGACGGCGGCTGGCGCGACCTCGACAAGACGATCGGCGAGTTCCTCGCGCAGCGCGGCGTGTCGGTGATCGGCGTCGACAGCCTCCGCTACTTCTGGCGCGAGCGGACCCCCGAAGAGGTCGCGCGCGATCTCGCCACCATCCTCGAGGCGGAGACCGCGCGCGGCTCGCCGAGCCGCCGCGCGATCCTGATCGGCTACTCGTTCGGCGCGGACATCCTGCCCTTCGTGTGGAACCGCCTGCCGGAGCGCTGGCGCGCCCGCGTGGTGCAGGTCTCGCTGCTCGGACTCGGCTCGCACGCCGCCTTCGAGTTCCACTTGAGCGGCTGGATCGAAAGCCCCGACACTTCGGGGCCCGCGACCTTGCCGGAGCTCCTTCGCATGGACCTCTCGCTGGTGCAGTGCTTCTACGGCCAGTCGGAGGAGGACACGGTCTGCCCCAATCCGAAGCTCGCCGGCGCCGAGGTGATCGCCACTACCGGCTCGCACCACTTCGACGGCGACTACGCGAAGCTCGCGCAGCGCATCCTCGACGGCGCGCTGCGCCGCGCCGCCGCGCAGCGTGTGACTCAGCGCGCGACGACGCCCGTCACGCCGCCCGAGATCAGCGCCGCCGCGTCCGCCAGCACGAGCGCGCTCGCGAATCCGCCGGGAGCGGCCAGATAGCGCGGCTCCCAGAGCGGATCGAATTTCTCCTTGAAGTTCCGCAAGCCCTTGAAGTTGTAGAAATTCTCGCCGTGGCGGAAGAGCAGGGCGCCGAGCCGGTTCCAGAGCGGCGCGAGCCGGTGGCGCTCGAAGCCGGAGAGCGGCGCCATGCCGAGGCTGAACCACTGGTAGCCCTGCGCCTGGCCCCAGAGGATGAGCTGCGTGAAGAGGTACTCCATCACGCCGACCGGCGCGGCGGTCGCGTGGCGCATCAGATCGATCGAGAGCTCCGACTTCGCGCCGCTCGCCCACACGTTCGCGAAGGCGACGAGCTCCTCGCCGCGCCAGACGAGCGCGATCGGCGTGCGCTGGAGGTAGTCCGGGTCGAAGAAGCCGAGCGAGAAGCGCTTCTCGCGCGTCTGCTTGTTCGTGAGCCACTCGTCCGAGATCACGCGCAGCCGCGGCATCAACCCCGCGACGCGCTCGCGCGGCGCCAGCTCGAAACGGCAGCCCTCGCGCTCCGAGCGCCGCAACGTGTTGCGGAGCCCCTTGCGCGCGCTGCCCTCGAGCGAGAAGCGCTCGAGCGGGACGCGCGCCTCCTCGCCGAGTCGCCGCAGCGACATGCCGAGGTCGAGGTAGACGGGCAGGTCCTCGGTCTGCACCTCGTAGAACGCGGTGAGCGCACCGTGCCGATCCGCCAGCTCGCGGAACTGCCAGGCCAGCTCGCGCCGCACCTCGGGCGGGCCGATCGGATCGCCCATCGCGATCCAGCTGCGGCGTCGCACGCCGTACATGAGGAAGCCCGTGCCGGCCGGATGGAAGAGGATCTGCTTGTCGCCGACCAGCGCGAGATGCGCGCCCGCGCAGGGCGAGTCGGCGACGAGCGTCGCGACGCGCTCGATCTCGGCGTGCGAGGGTGGGTCGGGCAGGCGCGTCGCCGGCCGCAGCAGGCGCGCGACGGCGTACGCCCCGAGCAGGATCGCCGCGCCGGCCAGCGCGCGCAGCGAGCGCGGCGCGTGACCCTCGAGCTCGAACTGCCACCAGAGCTCGTGCTGGTACTCGACCTGGCGGTACGCCAGCAGCACGATGTAGGCGGTGCCGAGCAGCAGCATCCCGATCGCCGCGGTCCAGCCTGGCGAGAAGGGCTGCGTGAGCAGCGAGCTCTTGCGGTAGAAGAAGCGGTGGCAGGGCGCGAGCGCGATCGCCATCCCCACCAGCACGCTCGCCTCCTCCCAGTCGAGGCCCTTCGCGAGCTCCATCACGGCGCCGACGAGCAGCACCACGAGCGTCAGGCTGTAGGCGGCGTCCACGCGCTGCTGGATCGCGCGCGCGAGCAGCACGAGCACGACGCCGAGGAGGCTCGCCGTGAAGTGCGAGATCTCGACCAGCGGCAGCGGCAACACGCGGTCGATCGCCTCCATGCGGCCGGGCGCCGCGGGCGTCGCGCCGGAGACGAGGAGCAGCGCGCCCGTCGCGAAGGTGGCGAGCGCCATCACGCGCGGCACCAGCTCCGGCGCCCACTGCGCCAGGAGACTTCGCGCCGTGCGCAGCACGTGACGCCGCTGGAGCACCTCGAAGCCCGCGAAGAGGCCCGCCGCCGCGCCGAGCGGGATCAGGTAGTAGACGATCCGGTACGCGACCGCGGAGGCGAGCACGGCGTCGCCCGGCAGCCAGGGCGAGAGCAGCACCACCAGCACCGTCTCGAAGACGCCGAGGCCGGCGGGCACATGGCTCACGAGCCCGACGACCTGCGCCAGCAGGTAGACGCCGAGGAGCGTCGCGAACGAGAGGCCGTCGGCCGCCGGCAGCAGCGCGTAGAGGACGGCACCGGCGAGCGTCCAGTCGAGGCTCGAGAGCAGGATCTGGAGCGCGGTGGTCAGGGGACCCGGCACGCGCATCTCGAAGCCGCGCACGCGCAGCGCCATGCCGCGCAGGCCGGCCACGCACCAGACCGCGAGCGCCGCGAGGAAGAGCAGGCCGAACGGGCGCGAGGTGGCGACCCACGCCTGCCACGCGGCCGGCAGCGCGATCGGATCGAGCGTCAGCGCGAGACCGCCGACCGAGAGGAAGCCCAGCCAGAAGGTCACCGCGTTGAAGCTGATGACCCGCGCGAGGTCGGCGGGGGTGACGCCCCAGCTCGTGTACATGCGGTAGCGGACCGCGGTGCCGCCGAGGAACGAGAGCCCGAGGTTGTGGCTGAAGACGTAGGCGACGAAGGAGGCGAGTCCGACCCGCGGATAGGGCAGGCGCACGCGCGCCTCGCGCAGCGCCAGGAAGTCGTAGCCGGTGAGGCAGAGGTAGCTCGCCCCAGTGAGCGCCAGCGCGAGCAGCAGGCCGCTCCGCGGGATCGCGGAGAGATGGCCCATGACGTCGTTGTAATGAAACGCGCGGAGCTGGTGCTCGAGGATCCAGGCCGCGAGCGCGAACAGGGTGACGCCGACGAGCGGGCCGAGCGCGGCGGCGAGGCGCTCCTTCATGGCGGACCAGTGTATCCGGCGGAGCGCGCCCTTAGAGCGTGCCGTCTCCGAGCATCTCGACGGGGTCGCGCAGGTCGACGGCGCCGAGGTAGCCGCCGCCCGACGCGATGGCGTCGTGCACCGCGTAGCCGAGCAGCTCCTGCGCCTGGCGCGGCAGCGCGCGGGCGACCTCCGGCGGTGTGCCGAGGTAGTGGTTCTCCTCGGTGCGGAGCCAGCCGACCACGTAGGAGAGGTGGAGGCCGCGGCGCCATTCGTCGCGGGTGGAGTTCGCGCCGCCGCCGTGGATCGTCGTGCCGAGGTAGAGGACCGAGGCGCCGGCCGGCATCGCCGCGTCCGCGACCTCGTGCGGCTCCGGCTGGCGGTCCAGCGGCCAGCGATGGCTGCCCGGCACCACGCGCGTCGCCCCGTTCTCCGCGCGGAAGTCCACCAGCGCGGTGATCGACGCGACCTGGAGCTCCGGGTGCGGGCGCGGCACGTGGATCCACACCAGCTCGTCGCGGTGGAGGAGCTGCGCGTCGGAGCCGGGCCCGCGGTCGAGCAGATGCGCGACGTTCACCTGGTAGCGCGCGCACGAGGGGCCGAGCACCGCGTCGCAGGCGGAGAGCAGCAGCGGGTGGCACATCACGTCCGTCGCGAAGGTGCGCGACTTCGCCGCGAGCGACGTCAGGTGGCGCGTGCGCTTGCCGAAGAACCAGGCGACGGCGGGATTCAGGTGGCCGCGCCCCGGGTCGGCCTGCGCGAGATGCGGATCGACCTCGGCATTGATGCGCGCGAGCGCGTCCTTGCCGAGCATGTCCTCGACGATCACGCCACCGTGCTCCAGCAGCGCCGCGACGACGGTGTCGGCGCCGTCGCTCTGCTGGAGGCGGGGGAGCGTCGCGCCCACGTCAGCCCCGGAAGGCCGTGAGCTCGCGCGTGTTGTCGCGCAGGATCTGGCGCTTGGCGTCGTCGTCGAACTTCGCGAGCTCGGCCACGTAATCGAGCGGCTGCGGCATGCCCTCGATGTGGGGCCAGTCGGAGCCGAAGATCACGCGCGAGGATCCCATCATGGACGCCACCTCGTGCACGTCGTCCTCCCAGAAGGGATTGATCCAGACGTGGCGGCGGAAGAGCTCGGCCGGGTCGATCTTGTAGTAGCCCGGCGTGCGCGCGTGCGACTGGTGGAGCTTGCGGAAGAGATCCGGCAGGAACTCGGAGCCGTTCTCCACGCTTGCGATGCGCACGTTCGGGAAGCGCTCGAAGAGCTTCTCGAAGCTGATGGTGATGAGCCAGTCGTAGGCGGCGCGCTCGATGTTCAGCGCCTTGATCGACGGCTTCCAGCCCTCGTCGAACTTCGCGCCGAAGCCGTCCTGCGTGTAGCCGTTCGTGGTGTAGCCGGAGTCGCCGGCGTGCACGATCACCGGGATGCCCGCCTCGGCGACGCGCGCCCAGAACGGGTCGAACATCGGGTCGGCCGGGCTGCGCGGGCCGGTCGGCGTCCACACGGGCGCGGGCCGCATGCAGACGAGGCGCGCGCCGCGCGAGAGCGCCCACTCGAGCTCGCGCACCGCCCAGCTCACGTCGCCGAGCGCGATGTAGGGCGCCGAGAAGATCCGGTTGCGGTAGGCGAAGCCCCAGTCCTCGTCGAGCCAGCGGTTGAAGGCCTCGAAGGTCCAGCACACCGCCTCGACGTCGTGCTTCAGCAGCTCCTCGTAGAGCATGCCGAGCGTCGGGAAGAGCCAGCAGGCCTCGAGGCCCTGCGCGTCGAGCGTCTTCACGCGCGCATCGCGATCGCGGTACTCGGCGGGAATCGGCTCGCGCGCGCGCAGGAACTCGAGCGGATTCTTGCCCTCCGGATTGCCGCGGAAGTACGCGTGCATCGCGCCCGCCTTGGCGACCGGATCGAACGTGGGGTTCACGACCGCGCGGCTCACCTTGCCGCCGACGACGTGGTACTTGCGGCCCTCGATCGTCGCCCACTGCACCGTGCGCGGACCGCGCTTCGGGTCGAGGTGACGCGTGAAGGCGTCGAGCGCCTCGTAGTAGTGGTTGTCGGCGTCGAAGGGGCGGAAGGGCAGGCTCGTCACGGGAGTCCTCGCGGCTGGGGCTCGGCCAGCTTATCGCCCCTCCCGCAGGGCGGCGATCGCGGCGGCGACCTGCGCATCGGCGGTCGGGTCGTCCGGCAACGGGAAGGTCACACTGGAGGCGAGGCCGCCGTACCACTCGCGCAGGACGCCCGCGATCTCCTCGTAGCGGCCCTGCGGCACCAGCGCGTCGAGCATGGCGTCGGTGATCGCGCCCTTCATGTCGGCCCAGCGCCCCTCGCGGGTCAGGCGGTGCAGGTGCTCGCCGACGTCGCGCCAGCCGAAGAGCTCGAGCGTCGGCCAGTAGGCGGGCGTCGAGTAGAGGAAGGTGAGCAGCTCGCGCACGTGCTCGCGCTGCGCCGCGACCTCCGCCGCCGAGCGGCCCGTGACGACCAGCGGCCCGGCCATCAGCTCGAGGCTGGCCGGATCGCGCTCCGTGCGCGCTGCACCGCGTGCGAGCGCCGGCCGCGTCAGCTCGCGCAGGGTGCGCGGTGAGCTGCCGGTCGGATGCGTGAGCATGCCGTCCGCGACCTCGCCGGCGAGCTCGCTCATGCGCGGGCCGACCGCGCCGAGCAGCAGCGGGATGTCCGGGTGCTCGATCGGGCCCGGATTGAAGAACGGCTGGAGCCGCGTGAAGCGGTAGTGGTCGCCGCGGAAGTCGAGCGCGCCGCCGCCCTGGAAGGCCGCGAAGATGGCGCGCAGCGAGAGCGCGTACTCGCGCATGCGCGGGACGGGCGGCGTCCACGGCGTGGAGTAGCGGCCGACGATGTTGCCCCGCACCTGCGTGCCGAGGCCGAGCTCGAAGCGCCCGCCGCTCGCGGACTGGAGATCCCACGCCGCGATCGCGACCAGCATCGGGCTGCGCGGGAACGACACCAGCACGCTCGTGCGCGCGCGTAGCTTCGTCGTCGCGCGCAGCGCCGCCTGCGAGAGCAGCAGGCCGTCGTGCAGCGCGTCGGGCACGCACAGGCCGTCGTAGCCGAGCGCTTCGGCGCGGCGCGCGTGCGCCTCCACCTCGGCGAGCGACATGCGCTCGCTCATCGTCGCGTAGACCTGCATGCCGGTGGCACAGTCTACGGCAGCGCGACATCATGCCGCCCTCGTGGACCGCGAGCGCCTGCGCAAGCTCTTCGATCTCAGCGGCCGCGTCGCGCTCGTGACGGGCGGCACGCGCGGCATCGGCCGCGCGATCGCGGAGGGCTTCGTCTCGGCGGGCGCTTCGGTCGTCGTGGCGAGCCGCAAGGCGGATGCGTGCGCCGAGACCGAGGCGCACCTGCGTTCCCTCGGCGGCGAGGCGCTCGGCGTGCCGACGCATCTCGGCTCGCTCGACGGGCTCGAGCCGCTGGTCGCGCGCACGGTCGAGCGCTTCGGGCGCCTCGACATCCTCGTCAACAACGCGGCCACCGCGCTGACCGAGCCGATCGGGCGCTTCACGCCCGCGGCCTGGGACAAGATCTACGAGGTGAACCTGCGCGGGCCCGTCTTCCTGATCCAGGCGGCGCTGCCGCACCTCGAGAAGAGCCCGTGCGCGTCCGTCGTGAACGTGATCTCGGCGGGCGCGTTCCTCTTCGCGGCGAGCCAGTCGATGTACGCCGCCGCGAAGGCCGCGCTGATGTCCTTCACGCGCTCGATGGCGGCGGACCTCGCGCCGAAGGGCATCCGCGTGAACGCGCTCGCGCCGGGCACCGTCGACACGGACATGGTGCGCAACAACCCGCCGGCCTATCAGCAGGTGATGGCGAACGCGAGCTACCAGAAGCGCGCCGCGCACCCCGACGAGATGGTGGGCCCCGCGCTCTTCCTCGCGTCGGATGCGGGGAGCTTCGTGACCGGCCAGGTGGTGATCGCGGACGGCGGCCTGGTTCCCCACTAGCTCCCGTGCGCATCGAGTACGCCGGCAGCGTCCACGACGAGCAGGAGATCGAGGCCGTCGTCGCGGTGCTGCGCGGCGGCGCGACGGCGCTGCGCCTCGGCAAGCACGTGCGCGAGATGGAGCAGCAGGTCGCGGCGCTATTCGGCAAGCGCCGCGGCATCATGGTCAACTCCGGCTCGTCGGCGCTCTACCTCGCGGTCGAGCTGCTCGGCCTCGCCGAGGGCGACGAGATCCTCACGTCGCCGCTCACCTTCTCGACGGACGTGGCGCCGATGCTGCGGAGCCGTCTCGTGCCCGTGCTCGTCGACGTCACGCCCGACACCTACCAGATCGACGTGGAGCGCATCGAGGCGGCGATCGGCCCGCGCACGCGCGCGATCCTCGCGCCGAACCTCACCGGCAACTGCCCCGACTGGGACGCGATCCGCGCCATCGCGGACCGCCACGGCCTGAAGGTCGTCGAGGACAGCTGCGATTGCCTGGGCGCGACCCTGCGCGGCACGCCGACCGGTGCGCGCAGCGACATCAGCGTCACGAGCTTCGCGCTCTCGCACATCATCACGGCCGCCGGCACGGGCGGCATGCTCTGCTGCGACGACGAGGCGCTCGCCGACCGCTGCCTGCTGCTGCGGCGCTGGGGCCGTCGCAGCGAGCTCGCGCTCTTCGGCAGCCAGAAGGGGAAGAAGCGGCGCTTCTTCTCCGAGCTCGACGGACTCGAGTACGACGACCTCTTCATCTTCGACGAGCTCGGCTGGAACTTCGAGCCGTCGGAGCTGTCGGCGGCCTTCGGCGTCGTGCAGCTCGCCAAGCTCCCGGCGAACCTGGCCCGGCGCAAGCGCAACTTCGAGCTCTTGTGCGCGCGCTTCGCGGCGCATGCCGAGCGCTTCGTGCTGCCGCGCACGACGCCGGAGATAGACACGGCGTGGCACATGTTCCCCGTGCGGATCCGGCCCGAGTCGGGCATCCGCCGCGCGGAGCTCCAGCAGCACCTCGAGGAGCGCGGCGTCGACACGCGCATGGTCTGGACCGGCAACATCGCGCGCCAGCCGGCCTTCAAGGGCGCGCCCATGCGGATCGGTCCGGGCGGACTCGCCAACGCCGACGGCGTGATGGAGCAGGGGCTCATCCTGCCGATGAACCACGCGCTCGAGGATCGCCACATGCATTACATCGGCGACCTGGTCGACGAATTCGTGCGGGAGCGGTGAGCGGAGCCGCTCAACGTGGCGGTGCCGCTCATGCGCGTCCGGGCACCTCGGATGGATCGATGAGTCCGTGGCGGCGCCAGCCGACGCCGAGGAGCCACGTGCGCGGCAAGGCGACGGGCGGGGGGACGGAGAGAAGAGGCCGGTTGGAATCTTCGATTCCAACCGAGGAAGAACC
>DASUFZ010000052.1:0-11144 GCA_036274295.1 Myxococcota bacterium | reverse complement strand
GATCATGAAGGTCAGCGGGCGGACCATGTACTGGACGACTTCCGAGACGTAGATGCCCATCGCGCCCGGCAGCGACGGTCCGTCGCCGGTGAGCTCGGTGCCGAAGTACTCCTCGGAGGGCGCGGGGCCCGAGTGGAAGTGGACGACCACGTCGTGTTCCACGCAGGCCTGCCAGAGCGGCTCGTAGCGCGGGTGGTGGTAGGCCGGGAACTTGCCCCACATGCACGGGATCAGGATCCCGCGCAGCCCGTGCTCGCGTGCCCAACGCACCTCCTGCACCGCGAGATCGACGTCCCACAGCGCCGGCACGATCGCGACGCCGACGCGCCGCTCGGGCGCCATCTGGCACAGCTCGGCCAGCCAGCGGTTGTGTGCGCGCGCGCCCGCCCACTGGAGCTCCGGCACGATCTGCTCCGTCGGCAGCGAGAGGCCGGCGCCGAAGGGCGGCATGTTCATCTCGGTGATGCCGTCCGGGAAGATGATCTCGCCGGCGATGCCGTCGCCGTCGAGCACGCGCACGCGCGCGTCATGGTCCCAGGCGCCCGCGAGGTCCGAGTCGCGGCCGCGCCGCCACTCCTCGTTGATGTCGGCGACGAGGAAGCGCTTGGCCGCCTTCTGCGTCAGCTCGAGCTGGATCGGCAGCGCGGCGTCGAAGGCCGCGTGGTACTTCGCGTCGAGATACTCGCGGTAGCGCTGCGGCGGCAGGCCCGCGTGGCAATCGGAAGAGATGACGAGGTAGCGGTCCATCGCGGCCCTCCGCTCAGCCGACCGGATCGGTGTAGAACTGGCGCACCCAGCGCCGGAACTCGGCGAGGTAGGTGTCGGCCTCGCAGAGCAGCGGCTTCGGGCGGTGGATCTTGTTGCTCCAGATCCGCATGTCCTGCTGCACGCCCGTCGTGAGCCCCTGGATGAACTCCTCGCCCGCGACGTCGGCCAGGTTCTTGGTGACGGTGAGCAGCCAACGCGAGTGCGTGTTGCGGTGGTCGATCGGCGTCGTCGACGAGTACATGTAGAGGCCGGCGCCGGGGATGCCCTCGGTGCGCACCGACGAGAGGCCGAGGCCCCAGGAGTCGCGGATCAGGGTCGTGCGGAACGTGCCGAACGGGAACTCGTGCTCGGCCGTGTGCTGCACGCGCATGAAGCGGCCGCCCTCGGCGTAGACGATCTCGCTCGGCGGCGTCTCCAGCATGCCGTGCACGAACTGGAAGTGGACCGGGTCGAGGTTGTTCTCGTGCATGTCCTGGCTGTGCACGGGCACCTTCAGCTCGAAGGTGCGCGGCTCGGTCCAGTCCGGATCGTGGAGCTCCGGCGCGGCCGGGAAGTCCCACGAGGGCGGCTTGCCCTCGCTGTGATGCCACACGAAGACGAGCCGGTTGCGCTCGATCACCGGCCACGCGCGCGTCTTCGCCGTCGGCGGGATGCGCTCGCAGTAGGGGATCGCCGCGCAGTTGCCGTCGGCGTCCCACTGCCAGCCGTGGAAGGGGCAGCGCACGGATTCGCCGACGACGCGGCCGCCCTCGGCGAGATGCGCGCCGAGGTGCGGGCAGTAGGCGTCGAGCACGGCGGGGCGGCCGCTGCGCGTGCGGAAGAGCACGAGGTCCTCGCCGAAGGCGCGCACGCGCTCGACCTCGCCGTCGACGAGGTCCTTCGAGAAGGCGACGGCGAACCAGCCGTTCGGAATGGGGAGCGTGACGTCCCGGGATTCGGAGCTCATCGCGATTCTCCTCGTTCGGGAGGGAGCAGGGCGCGCGCCAGGAAGCGCGCCGCCGCCGCGGCCTGACGCCGCAGCGGGTAGTCCTCGAGGTGCGCCCAGTTGAACATCAAGGCGTAGAACGCGCCGAGCAGCATCTCGGTCTGCGTCGCGAGCGAGTCCTCGCGCGAGATGTCGCCGTCGGCGCGGCCGTCGCGCACGAGCGCGCCGAAGGCCGAGTGCAGGCGCCGCGCCTGCTCGGGCTCGCTGCTCGTGTCCTGCGCGACGTGGATCACCTCGGTCAGCACCTCGCGGTGCATGGGGCCGGCGGCCTCCGCGTTGTCGGCGATCTGGCGGAAGAAGGCGGCCAGGCGGTCGGCCGTGTTGTGGTGCTGCTTGCGGATCTCCTCGAGATCCACGCACATGCGCTCGAGGCCCTCGCTCGCCATCTCGCGCAGCAGCTGCGGCTTCGACTCGAAGTGGTTGAAGAAGGTCTTCTGCGCGACGTCGGCGCGCTCGCAGATCTCCGCGACGGTGGCGTCCGCGATGCCCTTCGCCTCGAAGAGCGCGCGCGCGGCCTCGAGGATGCGCTCGCGCAGCTCGTGCTTGCGGCGCTCGCGGCGGCTCGTCTGCGCGGGGGCGGCCATGGGCGAGCAGCCTAGACCACGTTTACACGAGAAAGCAAGCATACATTCGTATGTAAATTTACGTTCCGCGCGGATGGCGCCGGGAGGGAGGTTTCGCACCCGCGCCGCTACGCTGGCCCGCCTTTCCGGGGGAAGCTTGGCGGCGAGACCGGTGCGCGTGCTCTGGAGCCACGACGTCGGCGGGCAGACGCGCGGCTACTGGGCGATCGGCGTGGCGCTGCACAAGGCCGGCTGCGAGGTGGTGCTCGGCGGTGCGCAGACGCCCGACGAGGTGGCCGAGGCGGCGCTCCAGGAGCAGGTCGACGTCGTCGGCTATCGCGCGCTCGGCGACGACGCGGCCGCGCGCGTGCGCGCCGTGCTCGCGGCGCTCCGCTCCCTCGGCAAGCCCGGCGCGCCGGCGCCGCCGCTCGCGGCGGCCGGCATCCTCGAAGACGAGTCGGCGTCGCTGCGTTCGGCCGGCGTGCGCGAGGTCTTCGGGATCCTGACGCCGATCGACGAAATCGCGGCGCAGCTGCGCGCGCTCGGAGAGGCAACCGCGGCGGCGCGCGAATCCTCTTGATTTGACAGGCCGGTGAGCCGTTGGGTAGAGAAATGCCCGTGACGTCCCGCCGGCCGACCCCTGGAGCGCGCCGCATTGCGCTGCTGCTCGCGCTCGCGAGCCTGCTCGCGCCGCTGGCGCTCGCCGCGAGCGGCGATCCCTGCTGCGCGGGCATGGCGGCGCCCTGCGACGACGACCCGTCGCCCTGCGCGAGCCTCGACGTCGCGCCCTGCTGCGACGTCGCGCCGGCCACGGCCTGGCCGAGCGCCGAGCGCGAGTGCACGCAGTCGCTGCAGGCGGTCTCCGCGCGCGCGGTCTGGACGCCGTCCGCGCTCGTCGCGCCGCCCGTCGTGATGGCGTCGGCGCCCGCGCCGCACGCCTCGCCACCGCTCCTGTTCGTGGTCCTGCGCAACTAACAGCGCTCCTCGTCACGCGTCTGTCCGGCGGTCGGACAGACCCCTTGTGCGACGAGCGAGGAACGCATGCGCATGGATTCCCTTGCGCGCGCCGCCGCGGCGGCGCTCGCCATCTCCGTTTCGAGCGGCTGTGCCGCTTCGTGGTCCCCGTCCATCCAGGAGCAGCGCCAGGCCTGGCAGCGCGCCGAGTCGCGCGCGGCCAGCGAGGCTGCATCCGAGGACCCCTTCGCGGGCGCCGCCGTGCTCGAGCGCGCCGCGCTCGTGAACGCCGTGCTCGCCCGCAACCCGAGCCTGCAGGCCGCGCTGCAAGCCTGGCGCGCGGCGCTCGAGCGCGCGCCGCAGGAGTCCGCGCTCGACGACCCGATGCTCGGCTTCGGCGTCGCGCCGCTGTCGTTCGACGAGGGCGACCTCGACCCGGGCATGCGGGTCGACATCTCGCAGCGCCTGCCGTTCTTCGGCAAGCGCGGGCTGCGCGGCGAGGTCGCTGCGGCCGAGGCGGAGATCGCCTCGCGCGATTTCGAGGCCGCGCGCCTGCGGCTCGCGCAGACCGCGTCGCGCCTCTTCGACGAGTACTACCTGGCGGCCCGCTCGCTCGAGATCAACCAGGAGCACGTGCGGCTCCTCGGCGAGCTCCAGCGGGTCGCCACGGCCCGCTACGAGGCCGGCGAGGCCATGCAGCAGGATCCCCTCCAGGCGGAGGTCGAGTACAGCCACGCGCTCCACCGCGACATCGTGCTCACGACACGCGAACGCGTCGCGGCCGAGCAGATCCAGACCCTGCTGCACCGCCCGCCCGACGCGCCGCTGCCCCCGCCGCCCGCGCAGCTCGTGCTCCCGCCCGAGGCGCAGGAGGACGCGGAGGCGCTCGTCGCCGGCGCGCTGGCCGCGCGCCCGGACGTCGCGGCGGCCGACGCGCGCGTGCGCGCCGGCGAGTCGCGCGTCGACCTCGCGCGGCGCGAGTTCCTGCCCGACTTCACCGTGTCCGCGGCCTACGACACCACCTGGCAGGAGACCGCGCTCCAGCCCTTCGTCGGGCTCTCGTTCGACCTGCCGGTGCAGATCGGGCGGCGCCGCGCCGCGCTCGCGCAGGCGCAGGCCGAGCTCGCCGGCGCGCAGAGCGAGCGCGACGCGCGGGTCGACGAGGCGCGCTTCGGCGTGCGCAGCGCCTCGCTGCGCGAGCGCGAGGCGCGCCACGTGCTCCACCTGGCGGAATCGCAGCAGCTGCCGGCCGCGCGCGACCAGGTCGCGGCGGCGCGCTCGGGCTTCGTCACGGGGCGCGGCGAGTTCTTCTCCCTGATCGATGCGCAGCGGACCCTGCTGCGCGTCGAGCTCGAGCTCGAGGAGGCGCGCGCGGACGTGTGTCGGCGCCGCGCCGAGCTCGACCGCGCGCGCGGCCGCGTGGCCGGCGTGGACTGGTGAGGTGCGTGTCATGAGGATTGCCAGCGGCTTCTGGATCGCGTGCGGGGGGTTCGCGTTGGCGCTCGCGGCCTGCGGCGGAACGGACGGCGACGTCCTGCGCGTGCGCTCGGGCGACGCCGAGCTGCGCGCGCGCGTCGAGCCGGAGACGCCGCGCGTCGGCGAGAACGCGCTGCTGCTCGAGCTCGTCGACGCGGACGGGAAGCCGCTGGCCGGCGCGGTCGTGCGGGTGCGCGTGCACATGCACGCGATGGGCGCGATGCCCGCGATGGGCGGGCCGGCCGCCGTGCGCGAGGAGGGCCCGGGCCGCTACCGCGCGGATTTCGATCTCGGGATGGGCGGCACCTGGCAGGTCGAGATCGAGATCGAGCCGCCCGGCGCGCGCACGCTGCGCGCCGAGGGCTCGCTGACGACCGGCAGGCCCGGCCTCCACCTCGCGGCCGTCGGCGGCGACGCGGGCGATGCGGCGAAGGTGGCGGAGGCCGCCCCGGAGCACGCGGCGCACGGCGAGGCGGAGCACCCGGGCGAGTTCCAGATGGATCCGGGACGCCTCCAGCAGGTCGGCGTGCGCCTCGCGAAGGTCGAGCGCAAGCAGCTCGAGACGCGCGTGCGCGCGGCCGGCCTGGTGGCCGCCGAGGAGGCGACCCTCTCCGACGTCGCGCTGCGCGTGAAGGGCTGGATCGGCGAGATCGACGTCGACGCCGTCGGCAATCCCGTGCAGCGCGGCCAGATCCTCTTCCGCGTGTACAGCCCCGAGCTCTACGGCGCGCAGGAGGAGCTGCTGCAGGCGCTGCGCAGCCAGCAGCGCGCGCAGGACGCCGGCGGGGAAGGCCGCTCCGACTACCTGGTACGCGCGGCGCGCAACCGGCTGAAGCTCTTCGGCCTCGCGCCGGCGGACCTCGCGGCGATCGAGCAGCGCGGCGAGCCGCAGGAGCACCTGCCGATCCGCTCGCCGGTCGCCGGCTACGTGATCGAGAAGAACGTCTCGCAGGGCTCGGCCTTCGAGCCGGGCCAGCGCCTCTACCGCATCGCGCCGCTCTCGCGTGTATGGGTCGAGGCGGAGGTCTACGAGCTGGAGATGGCGGCGGTGGCGCCGGGGCAGCGCGCGCAGATCGAGCTGCCGTCGCTCCCCGGCCGGAGCTTCGAGGCGAAGGTCGCCTACGTCTTCCCCACGCTCGACCCCGCCACGCGCACCGTGCGCGTGCGCCTCGAGCTGCCGAACCCGGCCCTCGAGCTGCGGCCCGGCATGCAGGCCAACGTGCAGCTCTTCGTGGATCGCGGCGAGCGCCTGCTCGTGCCGCAGTCGGCGCTGCTCGAGGCCGGCACGCGCACGTTCGTGTTCCGCTCGCTCGGCGACGGCCGCTTCCGCCCGCAGCAGGTGGAGACCGGCATGCGCAGCGGCGAAGAGGTCGAGCTGCTCTCGGGTCTCGAGGCGGGCGACGAGATCGTCGCGTCGGGCACCTTCCTGATCGCCTCCGAGAGCCGGCTGCGCGCCGCGCTGGAGCGCTGGTGATGACTGCAGCGGAGGCCCGCCCGGGCTTCGTCGCGCGGCTGATCGCCGCCTGCGCCGCGCGGCGCGGCCTGACCCTGCTCGGCGTGGCCGCGGCGCTGGCGTGGGGCTTCGTCTCGCTGCGCGCGACGCCGCTCGACGCGTTGCCCGATCTCTCCGACACCCAGGTGATCGTGTTCAGCGAGTGGCCGGGCCAGAGCCCCGACCTCGTCGAGAGCCAGATCACCTACCCGATCTCCGCGCGGCTGCTGGCGGCGCCGGGCGTGCGCTTCGTGCGCGGCCAGTCCTTCTTCGGCCTCTCCTTCGTGAACGTCATCTTCGACGACCACACCGACCTCTACTGGGCGCGCAGCCGCGTGCTCGAGTACCTCGCCGGTGTCGGTGGACAGCTGCCCGAGGGCGTCTCGCCCGTGCTCGGCCCCGACGCCACGGGCGTCGGCTGGGTCTTCGAGTACGCGCTCGTCGACCGCAGCGGCCGCCACGATCTGGCCGAGCTGCGGAGCCTCCAGGACTACCAGCTGCGCTACGCGCTCGCGAGCGTGCCGGGCGTCGCGGAGGTGGCGTCGGTCGGGGGCTACGTGCGCCAGTACCAGGTGCAGGTCGACCCGAACCGCCTGCTCGCGCGCGGCATCTCGCTGCGCGAGGTCGTCGAAGCGGTGCAGGCCTCGAACCAGGACACGGGCGGCCGCACCCTGGAGCTCGCGGGGCACGAGTACACCGTGCGCGGTCGCGGCTACGTCCACAGCCTCGAGGACCTGCGCCGCGTGCCGCTGCGCGCGGACCTGCGCGGCGCGCCCGTCTACCTGGAGGACGTGGCGACGGTCTCGCTCGGGCCCGAGATGCAGCGCGGCCTCGTCGAGCTCGACGGCGAGGGCGAGGTCGTCGGCGGCGTGGTGGTGATGCGCAGCGGCGAGAACGCGCTGCGCGTGATCGACGCCGTGAAGGCGCGCCTCGCCGAGCTCCAGGCGGGGCTGCCGGACGGCGTCGAGGTGGTCGTCACCTACGACCGCTCGGAGCTGATCCTGGCCGCCATCTCGACCTTGCGCCGCACGCTCGTCGAGGAGCTCGCGATCGTCTCCTTCGTGATCTTCGTGTTCCTGCTGCACGCGCGCAGCGCGCTGATCCCGATCCTCACCATCCCGGTCGGCGTGGTGCTCGCCTTCATCCCGATGGTCTCGCAGGGGCTCACGGCCAACATCATGTCGCTCGGCGGCATCGCGGTCGCGATCGGCGCGATGGTCGACGCCTCGATCGTCATGATCGAGAACATCCACAAGCGCCTCGAGGAGTGGGAGCACGGCGGGCGTCCCGGCGCGCGCGGCGACGTGCTGCTGCGCGCGATGCAGGAGGTGGGGCCCTCGGTCTTCTTCGCCCTGCTCGTGATCACCGTCTCGTTCCTGCCGATCTTCGCGCTCGAGCCGTCGGCGGGGGGACGCCTGTTCCATCCGCTCGCCTTCACCAAGAGCTACGCGATGGGCTTCGCGGCGCTGCTCTCCGTGACGCTCACGCCCGCCCTGGCGGCGCTGCTCGTGCGCGGCCGCATCCGCGGCGAGGAGGCGAATCCGCTCAACCGCTGGCTGGTCGCCGCCTACACGCCGGTGGTGCGCTTCGTCGTGCGGCGGCGTGTCCTCGTCGTCGTGGCGGCGCTGCTCTGCATGGCGGCGACGGTGCCGATCGTGTTCCGGCTCGGCAGCGAGTTCATGCCGCCGCTCGACGAGGGGACGATCCTCTACATGCCGACGGCGCCGCCCGGCATGTCGATCACGCAGGCGGCCGACGTGATCCAGCGCATGGACCGCGAGCTCAAGGAGTTCCCGGAGGTGGCGCGCGTGTTCGGCAAGATCGGTCGCGCCGAGTCCCCGACCGATCCCGCGCCGCTCGAAATGGTGGAGACCGTGGTCTCGCTGGCGCCGCGCGAGCAGTGGCGCCCCGGCATGACGCCCGAGCGCCTGGTCGCGGAGATGGATCAGAAGCTCCGCTATCCCGGCATGCCCAACACGTTCTGGATGCCGATCCAGACGCGCACCGAGATGCTCTCGACGGGCGTGCGCAGCGAGCTCGGCGTCAAGGTCTTCGGCGACGACTTCGCGGAGATCGAGGCGACGGCGGTGGCGATCGAGGCCGCGCTCGCCGACGTGCCCGGCACGCGCTCCGCCGTCGCCGAGCGGCTCACGGGCGGCTTCTACCTCGACGTGAAGGTCGACCGCGAGGCCGCGAGCCGTTACGGCCTGCGCGTGCGCGACGTGAACGAGGTCGTCGAGACGGCGATCGGCGGGCGCAACGTGTCGGAGACGGTCGAGGGCCGCGAGCGCTACCCGATCAACGTCCGCTACGCGCGCGACTTCCGCGAGGACCTCGACGCGCTCGGGCGCGCGCTGGTGGCGACGCCCTCCGGCGCGCAGGTGCCGCTCGCGCAGCTCGCGAAGATCGAGTTCGCGATGGGCCCGGCGTTCGTGCGCAGCGAGGCGGGCCGGCTGGTGGGCTTCGTGTTCGTCGACGTCGACGGGCGGCCCGTGGTCGATTACGTGCACGACGCGCAGAAGGTCGTCGCCGAGCGGGTGACGCTTCCGGCGGGCACGCGCCTCGAGTGGGCCGGGCAGTTCCAGAGCTTCGAGCGCGCGAAGCAGCGCCTGCTGCTCGTGGTTCCGCTCACCCTGCTGCTGGTGGCGCTGCTCCTCTATCTCAACACGGGCTCGGCGGTCGAGACGGCGATGGTGCTGCTGGCCGTGCCGTTCTCCTTGATCGGCGCCTTCTGGCTGCTCTGGCTGCTCGACTTCCACCTCAGCGTGGCGGTGTGGGTCGGGCTCATCGCGCTCGCGGGCCTCGACGCGCAGACCGGCGTCGTCATGCTCCTCTATCTGACGCTCTCGCACCGACGCCGCAGCGAGGAGGGGCGCATGCGCGGCCCGGACGACCTCGAGGACGCGATCGTGGAGGGCGCGGCGCGGCGCATCCGCCCGAAGCTGATGACGGTGGTGGCGATGTTCGCCGGGCTGCTGCCGCTCTTGTGGGGATCCGGCACCGGGGCGGACGTGATGAAGCGGGTCGCGGCGCCGATGGTCGGCGGGCTCGTCAGCTCGTTCGCCCTCGAGCTCCTCGTCTACCCTGCGCTCTTCGCGATGTGGAAGGGACGGGAGATCCGAGAGGAGGCGATCCGATGAAGAGTCACTCGATGCGTGCGGCGGGCGCTGTGTGCGCGCTCGCGCTGGCGCTGGCGGCGTGCGGCGGCAAGGCCGACACCGGCAAGGGCGAGGGCATCGTGCGCGCGGTCGATCCGGTCGCGAACCGGCTGACGCTCGAACACGGCACGATCCCGGGCATGATGGACGCGATGAAGATGGACTTCGACGTCGCGAACGCGGCGCTGCTCGACGGCCTCCAGCCCGGCGATCGCGTCACGTTCACGGTCCATCAGGAGGGTGACAAGTACACCCTGACCGAAGTCGTCGAGGTCCCGGCGCAGTAGCGCTGAAGTAGCCGCGCCGCGCGGCGGCTCAGCCTTCCCGCGTCGGCAGCCCGCCGATGAAGTCCATCTTGCCGAGCGGCACGCCGTTGTGACGCAGGATGGCGTAGGCCATCGTCGCGTGGAAGAAGAAGTTCGGCACGGCCACGTGCTCGAGGTAGTCGCGGCCCGTGAGCCAGCGGCCGCCGAGCCAGGCCGGCGCGACCTTGCGCTCGTCGGCGCCCGTGAAGTCCTTCTCCGGCACGCTCGTCACGAAGTCCAGGCACTTGCGCACGCGCGCGCGCAGCTCGGCGAAGGTCTGCTCCGTGTCCGGATGCGAGGGCGGCTGCTTGCCGCCGAGGTAGGCAGCCGCGTACTTCGCCTGGTCGCAGCCCGATTGCACCTGCTGGATGAAGTTGAAGGCGTCGGGGGCGAGGCGGGCCGTCGCCAGCACGTCCACCTCGAAGCCGCGCGCCTTCGCGGACTCGCCGGCCTTCTCCATCCACTTGTCGAGGTTCTCGAGGGTCTTCGCGAACGACCGGATCGTCTCGTAGGGCGTCATTGCGATTCCTTCACGCGGGCGCGCGAGGAGGGGAGAGCATTCTACAGCGCGGAGGCGCGGGGAAGGGCATGTCTGCCATGCGAAGGCGGCAGATGACAGGAGGTGGCAGCAAGTGTCAGGGAGCCCCGTTCGCCACCTCGCGCACGACCTCGACGAGCCCGAGCGCGACGCTCGCCATGCGCGTGCTGCCAGAACGACCAGTGGTCCGACCAGGCGACACCCTCGATGAACCCGGGCGCCGCGACGCTCTCGGAGGCGACCGGCGCCCCGGAATTGCGGAACGTGCGGATCGCACGCCGGACGAGCGGTCGCGACGCCGGGTTCGCGACGAACGCGACGAAGTCGCCGCGATCCGGATATAGAGGCGACGAAGCGAACGCGGTCTCGCCGGCGAGCTCGCACACGAGGTTTGCGACCGAGCCCTCCCGGACGTCGAACGTCGCGCGGCCCGCTGTAGGATCGGCCGGGCATGCAGGCGACGAACCAGACGGCGGAGCCGAGGAGTCCGGCGAAGAGTGCCAGGGCCAGCACAGACGCGGCGGCGAGATCTCTCATGCCCGTTCGCGCCGGCCAGGAACTTCCGACGGATCGATGAGGCCGTGTCGTCGCCAGCCGGTGTGGAGAAGCCAGGTGTGGGGCGGGGCGACAGGCGGTGGGAGAGCGGATGGCGGTCGAAGCCTGCGGCTCCAACCGGTGAACCACGCACCCGAGGAGGCTTCGTCCAGGCGCACCGGCGGCGCGCTGCCGTGCCGCTGCGCCCAGTGCTTGCGCGCGTTCAACAAGACGTACGCCAGCGCGTTGCGCACTTCGCGCGGCGTGTGCAGCGCGCGCACGTGGTAGCGGCCGAGCAGGACCGCGCCGCGTCGATGGCGCAGGCGGTTCACCAGGCGTGCGAGCCTCGCGGCGATCGATTTCATCCCGCG
>DASUFZ010000051.1:0-17333 GCA_036274295.1 Myxococcota bacterium | reverse complement strand
CCCTTCTCGAGCGGCTCGAGCTCCTCGGGGATGGAGTCCGCGTCCATCTCGCGGGCCACGCGCGCGATCTTCTCGCAGCAGCTCCAGAAGAGCGTCTCGAGGCGCGCGCGCCCCTTCAGATCGAGGTAGCCGAGCGAGAAGAGGGTCGCGGCCTCCTCCTTCAGCTGGAGCGCGTCGTGGTAGGCCTCGACGGCGTTCTTCTTCGTGATGGTGCGGTGCACCTCGGCGAGGTCGTGCAGCACCTTCGGGTCGTTCTCGTCGACCGGCGCCGGCTTGGCGCCGGTGCTGCGCTCGTGCACGCCGAGGACGTCGAAGATCAGCACCGAGTGGTGCGCCACCATCGCGCGGCCGGCCTCGGTGACGATGTCGGGGTGCGCGATGCCCGCCTCGTCGCAGGCCTCCTGGATCGAGGAGACCACGTCGTTGGCGTACTCCTGCACGGTGTAGTTCATGGAGGAGTGGAAGTTGGTGCTGGAGCCGTCGTAGTCGACGCCGAGCCCGCCGCCGACGTCGAGGACGTGCGGCTTCGCGCCGAGCTCGTGCAGGCCGACGAACACGCGGCTCGCCTCGGCGAGCGCGTCCTTGTGGGCGCGGATCGCCGTGATCTGCGAGCCGATGTGGAAGTGCAGCAGCTCGAGGCAGTCGAGCATGTCCTCCGCGCGCAGGCGGTCGACCGCCTCGACGATCTCCGGAGCCGAGAGGCCGAACTTCGAGCGGTCGCCGGTCGACTCCACCCACTTGCCGGCGCCGCGGGTCGAGAGGCGCGCGCGCACGCCGAGGTGCGGGCGGATGCCGAGCTCGCGCGAGGTCTTGATCACGAGGTCGATCTCGCCGGGCCGGTCGATCACGATGTAGGGCGTGCGGCCGAGCCGCTGCGCCAGCAGCGCCGTCTCGATGTAGGCGCGGTCCTTGTAGCCGTTGCAGATGATCAGCGCCTCGGGCGTGTCGAGCAGCGCCAGCGCCACCAGCAGCTCGGGCTTGGAGCCTGCCTCGAGGCCGACCCGCAGCGGCGCGCCGTACTGGACGATCTCCTCCACCACGTGGCGCTGCTGGTTCACCTTGATCGGGTACACGCCGCGGTACACGCCCTTGTACCCGTAATCGGCCATCGCCTTCTCGAAGCCCTTGGCGATGCCCTCGACGCGCGCGGCCAGGATGTCCGAGAAGCGCACCAGCAGCGGCTTGCGCAGGCCGCGGCGCTCGAGATCCTGCACCAGCTCGAGCAGGTCGATCTCGTGGCCGCCGTCGCCGCGCGGCCTCACCGCGACGTGTCCCGCCTGGTTGATCGTGAAGAAGCCCGCGCCCCAGGACGGGACGCTGTACAGCTCGAGGCTGTCCTGGACGGTCCAACCGCGCATTCACGTGCCCTCGAATCGCCACCGACGGCGGTCGCGCTCTTTGTAACACCCAGCTCCCCTGGGTGCACGGATTCGGCGCCTCGGCCTAGCTCGGGAGTGGCTCGCTCGTCTGGGTCCCGCTCGAGAGGTCTCGCACCATCACCTCGCCGCGGGCGAGCTCGTCCGGCCCGATCAGGTAGAAGCGCCGTGCGCCAGCGCGATCGGCGTCCGCGAGCGCGCGCTTGAGCCTCGCGTCGCCGAGCGCGAGCTCCACGGTCTCGCCGCGCGCCCGCAGCGCGGCCGCCAGGCGGACCGCGGCGGGCCGCTGCGCGTCGCCGAACGCGAAGACGTAGGCGTCGATCACGCGCGGCAGCTCGGGCCAGAGACCCTTGTCGGCGAGCAGCTCGCCGATGACGGCGTCGCCGAAGCCGAAGCCCGCGGCGGGCAGCGGAGAGCCCCCGAGCGACTCGAGCAGGCGGTCGTAGCGGCCGCCGCCGCAGATCGCGCGCAGCTTGCGCTCGCTGTCGAAGGCCTCGAAGACGATGCCCGTGTAGTAGGCCAGGCCGCGCACGATCGAGGCGTCGAAGGCGACCCGGTCGCGCACGCCGTAGGCGTCGAGCAGGTCGAAGAGCCGCTCGAGATCGCTGCGGGCCCGCGAGTCGGCCGGCAGCTCCGCCGCCGCCTCCTCGACACTCGAGAGGCGCAGCCAGTCGACGACGTGGCGCGCGTCGGGCGCCGGCAGCGCGATGCCGCCCGCGGGCTCCGTCAGCAGCGCGACGACCTCGTCGGCGCCGATCTTCCCGAGCTTGTCGATGACGACGCAGAGCGCCGGGAAGACCTCCGGCCGGTCGCGCAGCACGCCGCGCCGCAGGGTCTCCTCGAGCAGCGCGCGGCTGTTGACGCCGACGCGCAGGTCGCCGCGCGCGAGCCCCAGGCGGTCGGCCAGGGCGAAGACCGCGGCGATCAGCTCGGCCTCGGCGCCGACGCCGGGCTCGCCCCAGATGTCCATGTTCCACTGGTAGTGCTCGCGGCGGCGGCCGCGGGTCATGCGCTCGTAGCGCCAGCACTGCGGGATGCCGGTCCAGCGCAGGGGCAGGCGCAGCGAGCCCGCGCGCGCCATCACCATGCGGGCAAGCGAAGGCGTGAGCTCGGGCCGCAGCGCGTAGCGCCGCTCGTGCAGCTCGAAGTGGAAGAGCTGCTCGACGATCTCCTCGCCGGCCTTGCGCGTGAAGAGCTCCTCGTGCTCGAGCACGGGAGCGTCGACCTCCTCGTAGCCGAAGCTCGCAGCGACGGCGCGGAAGTGGCCGAAGAGCCACTCGCGACGGCGCATGTCCTCGGGATAGAAGTCGCGCGTGCCGCGCGGCGGCTGGAGGTTGCTCACGCGCCTCGGGATATCACACCCACATGCGCCACACCCGTTTTTGCTACACACGTCGCCCCGTTCTGGAGGACCCGAATGCGACGCGACCGCGTTCTCGGCCCGCTGGCGCTGCTCGTGCTGGCGCTGGCGTGCGGCTCCTCGGAGGAGCCGCAGCACATCGTCTCGCATGCGCCGCCCGAGTCGGAGCCGCAGCCCGAGGCGCTCGGGCTCGTCGCGCCGCCGGCGCCCGCGGATCTCCCGCGCGCGCTCGTGCTGGCGCTCGCGCAGTTCGAGGACCAGGTCGACCCGAAGACCGGCAAGACGCTCCCCGTCCCCGGCGCCGCGCGCCTCGAGTTCCTGGTGCGCAAGGGCGGCGCCTGGCACGTGACGTCGCTCGAGGATCCCGAGAGCAACGTCTTCCACAAGGCGATGGCCTACGGCGGCGGCGACGCGGCGCGCCTGCTGACGCTCGGCGGCACCGCGGCGAAGGTGAAGCTGTGGACGCCGGGCAGCGCCGGCCTCACCGCGCAGACCATCTGGGAGAAGGACTTCGGCGGGAAGTTCAGCCGCATGCGCGACGCCGAGATCGGGGATCTCTACGGCGACGGCGCCGCCAGCATCGCCGTGGCCACGCACGACCAGGGCGTCGTCGCGGTGCTGCATCCGAAGGGCGACACCTTCGAGGTGGTCGAGTACTACGCCCGCCCCGACACCTTCGTGCACGAGGTGGAGATCGGCGATCTCGACGGCGACGGCGTGCTCGAGGTCTACGCGACGCCCTCCGAGCCGAACCGGCTGGACGGCACCGAGCAGGCGGGCGAAGTCGTCCGCTACGTGCCGTCGCGCGGCGGCGAGCGCGCGGTGGTGGCGGCGCTCGGCGATCGCCACGCCAAGGAGATCCTGGTCGGCGACGTCGACGGCGACGGCCGCGACGAGCTCTACGTCGCGGTCGAGGGCCACGTCGACGCGAACAAGGTGCTCGTGCACCCGGTCGAGATCCGCCGCTACGACGCCGACACCGCGCCCGACGCGGGCAAGACGATCGCGACCTTGCAGGACCGCCTGACCCGTTTCCTCACCGCCGGCGACATCGACGGCGATGGCCACAAGGAGATGGTCGCCGCGACCTTCAGCAGCGGGCTCTGGCTGCTGCGTCCGCCGAAGGAGCCGGGCGGCGCCTGGACACCTTCGCTGATCGACGCCGATTCGAAGGGCTTCGAGCACGCGTCGCTGCTCACGGACCTCGACGGCGACGGCAAGGACGAGCTCTACGTCGCCAGCGACCAGCACAAGGAGGTCCGGCGCTACGCCTGGACGGGCAGCCGCCTCGCGCGCGAGGTCATCTACGTCCGGCCGGACGACCGCCCCATCTTTACCTGGAACCTGATGGCGATCCCCGTGGGGCTGGCGGCGCCGCCGGCGCCTTAGAGATAGGGAGCCCGTCGAGCGTCACCCCGGGGGCCAAGAGAACGGCCGGCCACCCAGGACGTGGACGTGCAGGTGGAAGACGGTCTGGCCCGCCGAGGGCCCGTCGTTCACGACCAGGCGGAAATCCTCGAGACCCTCCTGCGACGCGACCTTGCGCGCGACGCCGAGGAGGTGGCCGAGCAGCGCTGCATCGGCGTCCGCCGCGGCCGAGAGGCGCGGGATCGGCTTGCGCGGGATCACGAGGATGTGGGTCGGCGCCTGGGGACTGATGTCGCGGAAGGCCAGCGCGAGGTCGTCCTCGTAGACGACATCGGCCTTCAGCTCACCCCGGGCGATCTTGCCGAAGATGCTGTCCGCCATGGCGCGCGAGCCTGCCGCAGCCGCATGGGCGGCTCAAGATCGCCGCCTCGCCGCCCGACCTGCTCCCTCGTTCGTCGAAACGGCGTCTCTCTGCGCTCTGGTTGTCACCCCGCGAAGCCATGGGCTAAGGAAGTGCGCTCGATACGACCGGGATACCCCCAGGGACACACTGTGGCGAAAGCGCTGATCATCACCGAGAAGCCGAGCGTCGCGCGCGACATCGCCGACGCCCTCGGCGGCTTCAGCGATCACGACGGCTGGTACGAGAACGACGAGTTCGTGATCACCTTCGCGGTGGGTCACCTCTTCGAGCTGCTCCCGCCCGAGGAGATCGACGAGAAGTACAAGCGCTGGACGCTCGACGTGCTGCCGATCCTGCCGGACGAGTTCCGCTACAAGCCGAAGCAGGGCCAGTCCGAGCGCGTGCGCACGATCCGCAAGCTGCTCGAGCGCAAAGACGTCGATTCGGTGATCAACGCCTGCGACGCCGGTCGCGAGGGCGAGCTGATCTTCCGCGAGATCGTCGAGCACCTCGGCTCGCAGAAGCCGATCCGCCGGCTCTGGCTCCAGTCGATGACGGACGAGGCCATCCGCGACGGCTTCGCGCGCCTGCGCCCGGGCGCAGAGCTCCAGGGTCTCGCCGACGCCGCCGCCTGTCGCGCGCAGTCCGACTGGCTGATCGGCATGAACGCCACGCGCGCGCTGACCAAGCGGCTGAAGAGCCGCAAGGAGAAGACGGCGTGGTCGGCGGGCCGCGTGCAGACGCCGACGCTCGCCATGCTCGTCGACAAGGAGATCGAGGTGCTCGCGCACGTGCCGCGCCCGTTCTGGCGCGTCACGGCGACGTTCGATCACGGCGGCCAGCGCTACGAGGCCGCCTGGTACGACCCCGGCTTCACCGCCGACGACGACAGCGAGCGCCGCGACGACCGCATCTTCGACGCCGCGCGCGCCGCCGCGATCGTGGCCGCCGTCTCCGGTCGCGCCGGCAGCGCCGACGAGACGCGCAAGCCGTCGCGCGAGTCTGCGCCGCCGCTCTTCGACCTGACCTCGCTCCAGCGCGAGGGCAACCGCCGCTTCGGCTGGTCGGCGCGGCGCACGCTCTCCGCGGCGCAGCGCTGCTACGAGCGCCACAAGGTGCTGACCTACCCGCGCACCGATTCGCGCTGCCTGCCCGTCGACTACCGCGCCACGGTGGCCCGCACGCTCGACAACTTCGCGGCGTCGCGCAGCGGCGAGGAGGGCTACGCCGACTACGCGCGCGCCGCGCGTCACCTGAAGGACGCCGGGCTCCAGAACGAGGCGCGCATCTTCGACAACGCCGGCATCTCGGACCACTTCGCGATCGTGCCGACGGGCGCGTTCCCGCCGGCGCCGCTCTCCGGCGACGACAAGCGCCTGTACGACCTCGTCGTGCGCCGCTTCCTCGGCGCCTTCCATCCGCCGGCGCTGTGGGAGCGGGTCGAGCGGACGAGCAAGGTCGGCGACGAGCACTTCCGGACGCGCGCGCGCACCCTGGTCGAGCCGGGCTGGCGCAGCGTCCTCCAGGAGGCCGCCGAAGGCGAGGACGTCGCGCCGTTGCCGCCGCTCGCGCCGGGTCGGAGCGAGGCCTCGGGCGTGGCGGTGCGAAACATCGAGGCCGCGCAGGCGCAGGAAGACACGAAGCCGCCCGCGCGCATCACCGAGGCGCGTCTGCTCTCGCTGATGGAGAACGCCGGCAAGCAGATCGACGACGAGGACTTCGCGGCCGTGCTCCACGAGAAGGGCATCGGCACGCCCGCCACGCGCGCGGACATCATCGAGAACCTGATCGCGAAGGGCTACGTGACCCGCGTCGGCAAGGCGCTGCGCCCCACGGTCAAGGGCATCCGCATGATCGACACCCTGCGGCGCATCCACGTCGATCGCCTCACCTCGCCGGAGCTGACCGGCGAGCTCGAGTTCCACCTGCGCCAGGTGGAGCACGGCGGGCGCACCAAGCAGGACTTCATGTCGGAGATCTCCGACTACACGGTCGAGATCGTCGACCGCGCCAAGGGCTTCTCCTACGAGTCGCTCTACGACCAGAGCGACGTGCTCGGCAAGTGCCCCGCCTGCGGGCGCGACGTCATCGAGATGGCCTGGTTCTATCGCTGCAAGGAGGAGCCGCCGCGCGATCCCGACTGCCCGCTCCGCATCTGGAAGGACACGTCGGGCCGCTACATCGATCGCGCCAGCGCGCGCGCCCTGCTGAAGGACGGCAAGACCCCGGTGATCGACGGCTTCACGGCGCGCGACGGGCGCACCTACCGCGGCACCCTGGAGATCGTGCCGGACGAGTGGACGATCGCCGTGCGGCCGGCGGGCTGGAACGAGGAGGCGGCCAACGCCGAGCCGGAGTTCGAGGTGAACCCCGAGCCGCTCGGCCGCTGCCCCTTCGAAGAAGACTGCATGGTGGTCGAGTCGCCGACGCAGTTCATCTGCGAGCGCAAGCTGAAGGAGGCCGAGCTCACGCGCGAGGAGCGCGCGGCGCTCGCGGCCTCGGGCGCGCCGAAGAGCTGCGGCTTCGTCTTCCCGCGCACCGTCTGCAAGCGCGAGATCACGCGCGACGAAGCGCAGAAGTACCTCGCCGAGGGCAAGACGGATCTGCTGACCGATTTCACCTCGCGCTTCGGGCGCCCGTTCTCGGCCACGCTCGTGCTGAAGGAGAACGGACGCCACGGCTTCGAGTTCCCGCCGCGCAAGCCGCGCGGCGCCGCGGCCGAGGCGTCGGAGGGCGGCGAGGCCGCGCCCGCGACGACCGAGGCGGCCGCCACCGCGAAGCCGGTCCGCGCGCGCACCAAGAAGAGCGGCGCGAAGAAGGCGTCGTCGCGCAAGGCCAGGTCGCCCGCGCCCGAGAAGCCGGCCGCGAGCGCTGCGTCGACGCGCACGCGCAAGGCCGCCGCGCGCCGCAGACCCGCGAAGCGGGCCGGCGGCGAAGCGCCCGCTTCGCCGGGCGAGTAGCCGCCGACTTCGTCGGCCTCCTTGCGGAACCCGTCGGTACCACGACGCGACGCGTCGAGCGTCGCGCGCGACGTCTCCCCGAAAAAGGGGTGACACCCCCGTTGCGACGGGTGTAAAACAGGGGCCGCTCGCGGTCCGATCCACCCATCGGTCCGCGACACCTGGGGAAAGCGCAGTGGACGGAGAGCTCGCCGCCGCGATGGCGGTGTGCTCGCCGCTCCACGCACGGTTGCAGCTAGCGGGAGGGCTCATGGCAGGGATCGCCGCCGGGCGAGGATTCGCGCGCCGTCACTTACTCGCCGCAGTGGCATCCGCCGGTGTCGCCTTGAGCGCAACGAGCGCCGGCGCCATCGAGGCGCTCGACGGCCGCGTCCAGTTCCACGGCTTCACCGAGCTCCAGCTGCGCGCGCTCGACGAGAAGTTCTCGCAGGAGCTCGACCTCGCGCAGTGGTACAACGTCCTCAACCTCGAGCTCGAGCTCGACATCGCGCCGGACGGCATCGGCCCGATCGACCTGATGTCCGCGTACATCCGCGCCGAGGCGCGCTACGACGCGATCTACAACGAAGGCTTCTACATCTTCCCGTCGATCAACACGTACGGCGACAACTCGGAGGATCTCCCGAAGCGCCTGCGCGACGGCAAGGACCGCGAGATGGGCGGCGTCATCCGCGCGACCGACCGCTTCGGCAAGTTCAAGACGCAGCGCATCTCCGACCGCGACCCGACGACGATCGTCCCGCCGGTGATCAACATTCCGCCGCAGAACCTCGATCTCGGGCCCGGCCTCTACGGCACCCCGCCGACCGATCCCATCAACTACGTGCCCAACGTCGCCGCGATCACAGCCAACTTCCCGGACGGCCTGAACGTGGCCGCGGGCGGACCCGACCAGCTGTCGAGGGACGGCCGCCGCAGCGACAAGGGCATGCGCCGCGGCTATCCGGGCTTCGACACCTTCTTCACGCAGGCCGGCCCCGACAACCAGTTCGGCACGCCCGACGACCCGGCTCGCTACGTGCACGAGCACGTCGCGGACTTCGCCTTCACGTTCCGCGATTTCCGCGGCCCGATCGGCAACGACAACCTGATCATGGGCCCGTGGCTGCCGAAGAACTTCATCCGCGCCAACGCGCTCAACACCGATCGCGGCAACCCGTTCCGCGGCCGCATCGCGCCGACGCCGCCGATGCGCCACCTCCTCCAGATCAGCGGCGTTCCGGACCCTGGCCCGCCGGCTACCAACAACCTCAACATCGGCGACGTCCAGCTGAACGCGATCCGCTTCCACGAGGGCGACCAGATCGTCAACCCCGCCGCGCTCGCCGCGATGATTCCGACGCCTGCGCCCGGCGAGCTCAGCTTCGCCGCCGTCGACCTGCTCGACCCGGTGCTCGCCCGCGTGCTGACGGCGCCGGACAACGTGCTGCTCGACCTGCGCGGCTTGCCCTCGAACCCGGGCCCCTCGGCTCGGGTCCCGCTGAACACGACCTTCCCGGGCCGCTACACCCTCGCCTTCTTCACCTCGACGGGCCTCACGGGGAACACGTTCCTCACCGACGACTACGGCGGTGACTTCATGGGCGGCGTGGTGCCCTGCACCGATCCGACCCTGACGCCGCCCGCCACGCAGATCCGTGAGGGTCTCCAGGCGGCAGACCCGCTCGCGCAGTGCATCGAGAGCTCGAGCACGGACGGCGGTCCCGGCACGCCGGGGAACGGCGGGACCGATCCGGGCGCTCCGGCGGGCTCCTACACGGCGCCGGGTCTCGTGCGCATGCCGGGCGGCCTGAGCCGCTTCCTGCCGAATCCGCCGTTCGGGCCGCGACTCGAGACGCGCGCCGACTTCCGCGGTGAGACGCCCTTCCGCCCGGCACCCGACCTGCCGAACCTCGGCCAGCGCCTCCTCCAGAAGGACAGCGCCGGCAACATCACCGACCTCGGCGAGGTCCAGGGCCTGAACTCGGACCACGAGCTCGCGCAGGGCCTCTACATCCCGAGCAAGGGCGCGCTGCGCGAGATCCGCAGCGACCACCTCGACAGCCTCCAGTTCAACTACGACGAGGTGGACCGCTCCTGGAACCGCGGCCAGGCGCAGCAGAACAACAAGGAGCTGAAGGAGGCCTACGCCGACGTCGAGGTGCTCGACAGCCGCCTGTGGATGCGCTTCGGCCTCCAGAACATCGTGTGGGGCAAGACGGAGCTCTTCCGCACCACCGACCAGTTCAACCCGCAGGACCTCGCGCTGGCCTCGCTGCCCTCGCTCGAGGAGTCGCGCATCGCGCTGTGGTCGGCGCGCTTCGTCTACTCGCTCTACGACGTGGGACCGCTGGAGGACGTGCGCGCCGAGTTCGCGTTCAACTTCGACCAGTATCAGCCGAACGACCTCGGCGCCTGCGGCGAGCCCTTCACGCCCGACCTCGTCTGCAGCCTGACCAACGGCATCTTCGCGCACAGCCTCCTCGGCCTCGGCATCGTCGGCATCGACCGCCCCGAGTCGCCGTGGAAGGACCTCAGCGATCTCGAGTTCGGCGGCCGCATCGAGTGGCGCTGGGACCGCTTCAGCTTCGCGCTCATCGACTTCTGGGGCTTCAGCGACTTCCCGCATCCCGAGGCCCAGTACTACTACGAGCGCAACGTCGATTTCGACACGGGGCGCCCGCTGGTCGGCCGCTTGCCGCACGAGCAGCCCGGGAAGTGCGGCGTGTTCGCGGGCGAGCGCGCGCTCGACAACATGAACGCGAGCAGCACGGACCCCACGCTCGGGAACACCCCCTACGTCCCGACCACCGCGACGGGCTTCCAGGCCTTGAACCTCTCGTACAACTCCTCCTTCGCCTCCCACCCGCTCTCGGTGACGACGGGCGCTCCGCAGGTCGACGGGATCTCGATCGTCAACAAGCGCGGCGGCATCGGGCGCGATCCAGATTGCCTGCGCCCCGGCGGCGCGCCGGGCTCGAGCAACGCCTTCGCCTTCGACCAGGACATCCTCGCCAAGACGAACGCGCTCCAGAACCACCACGCGAACCAGCAGATCTTCGCGTGGATCTGCGCCGGCACCGTCGGCATCGCCGCCAGCCTCGACGCCGGCTCCTGCGCCTGGACGATCTTCGCGACCGACGCGGTGCTGAACAGCCAGCTCCTGCCGATCTCGTTCGTCGAATCCTTGACCGCGTTGATGGCTGGAGAGCAGACCGGCAGCATCGGGCCCCAGCATTTCATGAGCCTCATCGCGACCAACACGAAGGGCGCGATCGACGGCGCGGCCTTACGGCCGCTCCCGCTGGCGTCCCTGAACCAGCTCTACAACAACCCCCTGTTTCCCTTCGACCGCAACGCCAACGGCGTCGTCGACCGCACGAACTGCGACGACGCGACGAATCTCGCCAACTGCGATCTCGGCGGCTTCGACGGCTTCGACGGGCGCGTGCAGATCACAGGGCGCAATCCGCAACCATTGACCGCCGGCGCGCGGAACTTCATCACGCTCGACCGCGCGTTGACGAACGAGCAGCGCGCCCTGCTCGGCTGCGGTCCCTTCTACGGCAGCCGCTGCGACTCCTCCCTGCGCTTCCGCGACAGCGCGCGCACCACCTACTTCGGCAGCTACGGCGGCCTCGACTTCATGAACATGGAGGCCTCCGCGCTCGTGCAATCGTGGCCGGGCGTCGACGGCACGCGGGAGGGCCACACCTCCACGTCGACGGCCATCCAGCCCGGCACCGTCGGCTGGGTGCCCACGTTCGACGAGGAGGAGGAGCGCTTCAACAACGGCATCGGCGGCCCGATCTGCACGCGCTTCAACGTCGACGAGAACCGCGAGCTCAAGCTGCCCGGCTGCCGCGGCGTGAAGACCCTCCAGATGGGCACGGCCACGAACGGCAGCCCGGTGGTGTTCATCTCCTTCGAGGCGGGCTACCTGCCGTCGATCGACGGCTGCGTCATCGGCACGCAGGTCAACCGCGGGGTAGGTCAGACCCCCGTCCAGGTCCTGTTCGACCCGAACGAGCAGCCGAACCCGAGCGCGCAGCTCGTGGCCGAGCTCCAGCTCTGCAACGGTGCCAAGGTCAAGCAGGGCGTCCCGAACGAGGTGATCCGGCGCGATCTGACCACGGGCGCCCCGATCCTGAATCCCGCGACGGGGCTGCCGCTGACGAGCCCGAATCCCGAATGCACGGGGGCGCAGGTCGGCCCCGTCTTCCCGACCGGCCTGAAGGTGTGCAACGCGCGGAACGTCACGCTCCAGGACCTGCCGCTGATCCATCCGGTCGCAGGCTGCGTCGCCTCGGACGTTCACTTCGCGGCGCTGGGTCCGAACGACTGCAGCTACTGGATGCACCGCAACCTGGTGAACGAGCTCTTCAACGGCACCGCGCAGCTCTTCCAGAACGAGCTGGCGGCGTTCTCGTGGAACTTCCTGATGTTCCTGACCTTGACGTCGTGCAACATCACGAGCTTCGACCTCGACGGCAACGACCACCGCGTCCAGAACGGCGGGCCGCGTGACCTGGGGCCGAGCCCCAACGTGCCAGGCAGCACGGGCGATCCAGGCTGCTTCGATCCGAGCAACGCCTACACGGCAGGGCGCTGCTCGATCGCCTCGCCGATGTACTGCTCCAACGTGAAGGGCTTCTTCTCCGCGGCCGGCGTCACGCGCAACACGGCGTTGGCGGGCGGCAACAGCCGCTTCGGACGGCGCACCTTCATCTGGCAGAGCGGCGGCGAGCTGACGCTCGAGTACCAGCAGCGGAACGTGCTCGGCCTCTCGTCGGACTTCTCGGAGGACGTGACGAAAACGAACTGGGGCGTCGAGTTCACGTGGATCGAGGACGTCCCACAGATCAACAACGACTCGCTGGTCGGGCTCAGCCACACGGACGCGCTCAACCTGACGGTGTCGGTCGACCGGCCGACGTTCATCAACTTCCTGAACCCGAACCGCACGTTCTTCTTCAACAGCCAGTGGTTCTTCAGCTACCTGACGGACTACGAAGACGGCTTCGTCGGGAAGGGCCCGTGGAACGTGCTCTTCACGTTCGCGATGTTCACCGGCTACTTCCAGGACCGCGTGCAGCCGCAGTTCGTGACGATCTACGACTTCCGCTCGCAATCCGGCGGTCTGCTGCCCTCGCTCCAGTACCGCTTCACCGAATCGTTCTCGGTGACGGTGGGCATGCTCTACTTCTTCGGCCACACGGATCTGACCGACATGGGCGTGCGCGAGTACGCGCCGGCGGCCAACCGCTCCGGGCACGACGCCTACGAGAACGGCCAGGACAACGGCCTCGCGCTGATCCGCCAGCGCGACGAAGTGTTCATGCGGCTGCGGTGGACGTTCTGAGTCCGAGCTGAGGAGCGCGACCTCCGGTCGCGCCCCTCAGTGCCCTCTATCCAAAAACCCCGGCGACGTGAAGCGGTGGAGATCCTTCTCGGGGGGCGGCACCGACTCGATGTCGAAGCTCTCGCGGCGCCAGCCGCTGCCGCCCTCCGTCGCGTCGTAGAAGACGGCGGCGACGGGGTCGAATACGCGCGCCTTGGCGCCGCCGGGCCAGGCGGGATACGCGGGCAGGTCGCCGCTGTAGCGCGAGACCAGGATGCCCACCTCGAGCATCAGATTGCCGGCGCGGCGCCGCGTCACGATGTAGAGCGGCTGCGCGGTCTGGTAGTCGATCCAGATCGTCAGGAAGTCGTACTCCTCGCCGCGCTCCTTCAGGCTGCCCTGGAGGACGACGGCCTGGCGCACGTCCCAGCGGTCGTTGCCGACCGAGAGGCCGCTCGGCCCGAAGTTGCGCTCCTTCTCCTGCGGATAGCCGCCGCGCGTGATGTTGATCGGCGCGATCACCTCGCGCTCGCCCAGGACGCGCCAGACGTACGCATTCGGGCGTAAGGCGAGCCCCGTGAAGCCGCGGCGCAGGTTCTCCGTCACCGCGATCGATTCGCCGGCGGTCGGGGCCGCCGCGCCGCTCGGCGCCATCTGGCCGCTGCCGAGCGGGATCTGGCCGCCGCCGGCGTCGCCCGCCACGCGGTAGCGGGGCATGTAGAGGCCGTCGACCCAGCCGGACGCGGCGCGCCGCGACTTCCGCATGGTCGGCACGTAGACGAAGGTGTCGTCGGGCTGGTCGTAGTGGAGCGCGACGTCGAGCGGGCGGATCTGACGCCACGCCAGGTGTCGCGCGTTCGTCGGCTCGGCGAAGTAGCCGCCCGCCACCCAGTCGCTGCCCTTCGCGACGTCCGGGAGCGTGTACTCGCTGGCGGCGAGGTCGGCGCGGTGCGCCGTCTGGAGCAGGAACCAGGTGCCCTCGTAGGTCTGCACGCCGCCCATGCGGCTCGGCATGTCGACGAGGCGGAAGCTGCCGACGTGGCCGGCGCCGCGGTAGCGCCGCTCCAGGTTCCACGCCCACTTCACGCCGGCGTCGGGCGCCTTCGGGTCGATCGAGTCGGGCGGGAAGGGCAGGCCGGCGACGTGCCCCACGAGGTTGCCGTCGTCGTCGACGCGCGCCTGGCCCGCGAACTGCTTCGTCGCCGCGTCGAACCACTCGCCCTGCGCGTAGCGGCGGTGGCAGGGGCCGAGCTCCATGCGCATGCCCTCGTGGAAGAAGGCGTCGCGGTTCCTCCACACCTCCGTCGGCAGCAGCGAGCCGAGCAGCAGCATGTCCGCGAAGTGGAGCAGCTGGCCCTCTTGCAGGCGGTAGGAGATGGCGTCCTCGCCGGGGCCCGCGCCGGGGATGCCCGAGAGGGTGGGGCACTGGTCCTCGGGCGGCAGGCCGGCCGAGGCGGCCGCGGCCGCGAGCAGGCTGACGAGGGCCGCGATGCGCCGCATGGGGCTCGTACCTTACCCTGCGCCAGGAGCCGGAGCTGCGCCGTGCGCCGTTCGATCGGAATCCCGCTCGCGCTCGGAATCGTGCTGGCGGTCCTGCTGCTGGCGCTCGCCGTCGGCTGGCAGATCCTCGTCGTCGGCGACCCACGGCCGGTCGCCGCAGGGCTCTCGACGTTCGACTGGGTGCTGCTCGTGCTCGGCACCCTGTTCTTCGTGCTCGTGCTCGCGGGCATGGTGTGGCTGTGGGCGTGGCTGATCCGCGAGATGCGCCTCAACCAGCGCCAGCGCGCCTTCCTCGACGCCGTCACGCACGAGATGAAGACGCCGCTCGCGTCGCTGCGCCTCTACGTCGACACCCTGACCCGCCACGATCCCGAGCCCGAGCGGCGCCGCCACTTCCTCGCGCTCATGCAGGACGACCTCGCGCGCATCGACCGCACCGTCGACCAGGTGCTGGCGGCCGCGCGCGCCGAGGAGCCGTCGCGCAAGGTGCGCCGCGGGCGCGTGCGCCTCGCCGAGGTCCTGCGCGAGTGCATCCGCGAGGTGCAGAGCCGCCACGCGCTGCCGGACGAGTCGATGCAGCTCGAGTGCCCGTCGGATCCGGCCGTGCGCGGCGACGCCGGCGAGCTCGGCGTGGTGTTCCGCAACCTGCTCGACAACGCCGTGAAGTACTCGGACGCGCCGGTCGAGGTGCGCGTGCGCGTGGCGGAGGTCGGCGGCGACCGCGTCGACGTCGACATCTCCGACCGCGGCATCGGCATCCCCGTGCGCGAGCTGCGGAAGATCTTCCAGCGCTTCTACCGCGTCGGCCGCGACGTGCAGCGCACGGCGGCAGGCCTCGGCCTCGGGCTCTTCATCGTCCGCAACCTGGTGCGGCGCCAGGGCGGCCGCGTGGTGGCGAAGAGCGAGGGCTCCGGCGCCGGCAGCCGCTTCGTCGTCACCTTGCGCACCGCGCCGGACGGCTGAGCATGGCCCGCATCCTGGTCGTCGAAGACGAAGCGCACCTCGCCGAGGGGCTCCAGTTCAACCTGGAGGCGGAAGGCCACGAAGTCGTGGTGGCGTCCGACGGCGCGGAGGCGCTCGAGCGCATCCTCGCGGGGGGCGGAGCCTTCGATCTCGTGCTGCTCGATCTCATGCTGCCCGGGCTCTCGGGCTTCGAGGTGCTGCGCCGCATGCGCGCGGCGGGCGTGCTCGCCCCCGTGCTCGTGCTGACGGCGAAGGACGAGACGGCGGACCGCGTGCGCGGCCTCGAGGAGGGCGCGGACGACTACCTGACGAAGCCGTTCCACCTCGACGAGCTGCTCGCGCGCGTGCGCGGGCTGCTGCGGCGCCGCCGCTGGGACGGCGCGAGCGAGCCCGCCGCCGCGCCGCCGCTCCAGATCGGCGTCGCCACGGTGCACTTCGACCGCTTCGAGCTCGAGACGCCGCAGGGGCCGATCCGCCTCACGACGCGCGAGGCGGGTCTCCTGCGCGCGCTCGCCGATCGCGAGGGCGAGGCCGTCACGCGCGGCGAGCTGCTCGAGGCGGTCTGGGGGCTACGGCCCGACACGAACACCCGCGTCGTCGACAGCTTCGTGGTGCGACTGCGCCGCTACGTCGAGCCGGATCCCTCCCGCCCGCGCCACATCGTGTCCGTGCGGGGACACGGGTATCGACTGGTCAGATAGCGCGCAGCTTCTTCTCTTGTATCTCGCACGCCGCCCATGCAAAGCTCGATGGGGTGGGTGACGCACTTCGCTTCGAGGTCGAGCCGCAGCTGCACGATCCGGTGATGATCGCCGCGTTCGAGGGCTGGAACGACGCGGGCGAGGCGGCCACCTCTGCGCTGCGCTACCTCGCGGCCGCGATCCGCTCGGTGCCGGTCGCCGAGATCGACGGCGAGGAGTTCCTCGACTTCACCGTGCGACGTCCGCTCGTGCGCTTCGACGCCGACGGCGCGCGCGTGATCGACTGGCCGGGCACGCGCTTCCGCTTCGGCGCGGCGGATCCTTCGCGCGAGCTCGTCGTCGCCCACGGCGTCGAGCCGCACGTGCAGTGGCGCCGCTACTGCGATCTCTTCGCCGCGGTCGTCGCGCGCCTGCGCGTACGCCGCGTCGTGTTGCTAGGCGCCTACGTGGCGGACGTCGTCTACTCGCGTCCCGTCGGCGTCACGGGCTTCGCCAGCGAGCCGGGACTGCTCGAGAGCATCGAGGTGCTGCCGTCCTCCTACGAGGGGCCGACCGGCATCGTCGGCGTGCTCGGCGAGCGGCTCCAGCGCGACGGCGTCGAGGTGATGAGCCTGTGGGCCGGTCTGCCGCACTACATCTCGGCGTCGCCGAACCCGCGCGGCGCCCTGGCGCTGCTCCAGAAGCTCGACGCGTGCTTGAAGCTCGGCGTCGATCTCGAGCCGCTGCGCCGCGAGGCGGCCGCCTTCGAGGAGAAGATCTCGGCTCTCGTCAGCGCCGATCCGGAGCTCTCGGAGTACGTGCGGCAGCTGAAGAGGCGGGAGTTCGCGCAGTAGCCGCATGACGACAGCTGCTCGGGTGTCGTTGGGTGGCTGACCGCTCATCGGCGTCGAGGGCGCGCCGAGATCATGCGCTCACGGTGGCAGTGTCCGTGTTGTTGTCTCCCGGACAGAGATCACCGCATTAGGTTGGTTCTCGCGTATCAGCTCTACCAACCTGGAGCGCATCTGGGCGACGAACGCCGTTTCCTGCCCATCGTCGTAGTCGGTGAATGCGAATGCGATCTCTCGACAATCTTTCTCAGAGAACACTGTGAGGTAGACGGTATGTCCACTTCCAGGTAGCTGGGAGTCGGCGCTGCGGTACGCCAAGAAGCGGGAGAGGACCATAGAATCATCTGGAAGCACGGGATCGATGCCAGTTCTATTCGCTTCGCGCAGTCGAAACTCGCTCGCCACTCGCGCTGCGATGTCTCTTGCCATCTGGCAGGCGGCATTCGGTTCGGGAACGTGGATCAACACGTTGGACGTATGAGTCAGGCAGCTCACGAGGAACAGGCCGGTGCACGGGATGACGTGTGTCCAAATCCGCAGCGGGACGCGACG
>DASUFZ010000050.1:0-7168 GCA_036274295.1 Myxococcota bacterium | reverse complement strand
CGGCTTCGGCGCGGAGCCCGCCATCTTCGCGGGCGATGTCAACTTCAAGCCGAAGCATGCGAGCTACCGGAAGTTCCTGCGCGAGCTCTCCTTCTTCACCGAGGCGGGCCGCTACTGCCTCGACGACCGCGACCGCTGCGAGATCGTGGTCGGCAACGACGGCCGCACGAATCTGCTGGACGTGTGGGCGGGGTCGCACGACCGCCAGTACTTCTACACGCCGCAGGGCTCGCCCGTGCACGTCGAGCCCGTGCGCCTGATCCGGAACTTCACCGAGCCCTTCGACGGCGCGAGCCTCTCGGATCACTGGGGCTACGAGGTCCGCTACCGCTTCAGCTGGTAGGCCTAGGTGCAGCTCAGAGCGACTTCAGGAACTCGACGAGGTCGCTGCGCTCGCCATCCGAGAGGGTGAAGCCGAGCGCGCTCTCGTAGTGGCCGACGACGGCTTCCAGGGTGGGGAAGCGGCCGTCGTGGTAGTAGCCGCCCTTGCCATGGGTCCACAGCCCGGCCAGCGGCGACGTGCGATAGCCGTGTGCCGGCGAGCGCTCCGACTGGAAGGCGTCGATGCCGATGTCCGACGGCGCGTGCAGGTTGTGACCGGGCTCCGTGTAGATCGGCGGCACGTGACAGACCGCGCAGCGCTGCGCGAAGACGTCCTGGCCGCGGCGCGCGGCGCCCGCGTCGAAGCTGTTTCGCGGCGGACGCGGCGCGCGCAGCGCGAGCTGATAGAAGTGGAGCGCGGGCAGCTTCGCCGTCACGACGTCCGGCGTGCGGCGCACGTTCCCGAAGCCCTCGCGCGCGGCGATGGGAAACTGCGCCGCGTCGTCGAGGCGCCGGTCGAAGAACGTCCCCTGACCGCCCATCTCGAGGTTTGCGACGAGGGCGTTCCAGTGCGGCACGGATCCCCAGCCCGTCCAGGTGTGGAGGTTGATGCCGGCGAGGCCGAAGGCCGGCGGGATCAGCACGGCCGAGGAGCCGTTCGGGCCCTCGGTCTTGCCGTCGAGGAGCAGTGAGGCGTCGAACTTGCCGGCGCCCCAGCCGCGCAGCACCGCGCGCACGGCGTCCGCGTCGACGCCGAGCAGGCGCACGAAGACCGAGAGATCCGGCGCCGAGGCGATGATCTGCCCGACGTCGAGATCGCGGTTGGCCCAGCCGTCGAGGCGCCGCCCCACGCCGGGGAGCAAGGAGTCGTCGACGCTGGAGTGGCAGAGCGCGCACTGCGTGCCGACCGAGACGAGCCGGCCCGCGGGGTCGAAGATGCCGGTGATGCCGACGACCGCGTCCTGCTTCAGCAGCGCGACGGTGTTGGCGGGGTCGTCGAGATTCACGCGGCCGCGGCGCAGATCCGAGGCGAGGCGGCGCGGGAGTGCGTCGGCGTCGATCTTCAGCCCGAGCTCCAGCGCGCGGCGCGGGGTCGTCTGCGCGAGCGCCTCGTGCAGGCGCAAGGTCTCGCCCCAGAAGGCCTCGTCGCCGAAGGTGTCGAAGCGGAAGGTCTCGCGTCCCTCGGCGACGAGCCGGAGGGCGTCGGCAAAGGGCGACACGTCCCGGCCATTCGGCGGCCCGTCCTTGCTGGACGCCGAGTGAGAGAGCAACACGAGCGCGGCGAGAGGGGCGAGTGAGCGGATCCGGCGAGTGAGGGATGCCATGTCGGGTACTCCTTCCCGCATTCGACGTGGAAGTCGCCGCCGGGTTCCCGACCGGTTGACCGGGGAAGGGTTTCTCCTACGTTGGATTTCGGGAGGGACGAGCGGAGCGGATCCACGTGAGCGTGGCCGGACCCGGTGCGTCCCGGAGGCGAGCGGACCTCAGCGACGAGCAGATCATCGGCCGCGTCTGCGCGGGTGACACCGCCTGCTACGAGCTGCTGGTGCGCAGGTACAACCAGCGCCTGTACCGCATCGTGCGCTCGATCCTGCGCGACGACTCCGAGGTGGAGGACGTCATGCAGGAGGCCTACCTCTCCGCCTATCGTCGCCTCGCCGATTTCTCGTGGCGCGCGCGCTTCTCGACCTGGCTGATCCGCATCGCCATCAACGCCGCGCTCGACCGGCTGCGCAAGTCGGGGCGCTTCGTGCCCTTCGACCCGACGCTCGAGGAGGCGCGCGCACGCCTGCTGCACGCCTGCGGCGCGGGCGCGCGCGATCCCGAGCAGCAGACGGGCGAGCGCGAGCTCGGCCGCATGCTCGAGGTCGCGATCGAGGCGCTGCCCGCGCCGTTTCGCACCGCGTACGTGCTGCGCGAGCTGGAGGGCATGCCGGCGGTCGACGCGGCGGAGTGTCTGGGCGTCGAGGAGGGCACGGTGAAGACGCGCGTCCACCGCGCGAAGCGGCTGCTGCGCGAGGCGATCTCGCGCGAGGTCGACGACGCCTCGGATCTCTTCCCTTTTGGCGGCGAGCGCTGCGATCGCGTGGTCGCGGCGGTGCTCGATCGCGTGGCCTCGCCGCGATGACGGGGCGCCTCGGCGTGCGCGCGCTCGCCGTCCTGCTCGCGCTCGCGCCGCTCGCCTGCGCGGACGGCGCGAGCCTGCCCGTCGCGGCGGGCTACGGGCCGGATCCCGCCTTGCCCGAGCCCGAGCACTCGCTCGTCCCGACCATCGAGGTGGCGAAGGCGCGCGGCTGGACCGGCGGAGAGACGCCCGTGCCGGCGCCGGGCTTCGAGGTCGCCGCGTTCGGCCGCGGGCTCGAGCATCCGCGCTGGCTCTACGTGCTCCCGAACGGCGACGTCCTGGTGGCCGAGACGAACGGGCCGCCGACCGAGGCGCACGGTCTTCGCGCCTGGCTCATGCAGCGCATGAAGCAGCGCGCCGGCGGCGCCGTCCCGAGCGCGAACCGCATCACCCTGCTGCGCGATGCGGACGGCGACGGCACGCCGGAGCTCCGCACCGTCTTCCTCGACGGCCTGAATTCGCCGTTCGGCATGGCGCTCGTCGGCGACGACCTCTATGTCGCCAACACCGACGCGCTGCTGCGCTTCGACTACGACGAGGGCGATACGGAGGTGCGCGGCCCCGGAGAGAAGGTGATCGCGCTCCCGACCGGTCCGGTGAACCGCCACTGGACGCGCAACGTCGTCGCCAGTCCGGACGGCGCGCGCCTCTACGTCGCCGTCGGCTCGAGCAGCAACGCCGCGGAGAACGGGCTCGCGAGCGAGGAGGGCCGCGCGGCCATCCTCGAGATCGACCGCGCCAGCGGCCGCTCGCGCGTCTACGCCTCGGGTCTGCGCAACCCCGTCGGCATGTCGTGGCAGCCGGAGAGCGGCGCGCTGTGGACGGCCGTCAACGAGCGCGACGAGATCGGCGGCGATCTCGTGCCGGACTACATGACGGCCGTGCAGGATGGCGGCTTCTACGGCTGGCCCTTCAGCTACTACGGCGCGCACGTCGACCGCCGGGTCGAGCCGCAGCGGCCCGATCTCGTCGCGCGCGCGCTCGTCCCCGACTACGCGCTCGGCGCGCACACCGCGTCGCTCGGCCTCGCGTTCTACCGCGGCGAGCTCCTGCCCTCGCGCTATGCGGGCGGCGCCTTCGTCGGGCAGCACGGCTCCTGGAACCGCGATCCGATGAGCGGCTACAAGGTGATCTTCGTGCCCTTCCGCGCGGGCCAGCCCTCCGGTCTGCCCGAGGACATCCTGACCGGCTTCCTCGACGGCGACGGCCGCGCGCGCGGACGTCCGGTCGGCGTGGCGGTGGACGCGGGAGGCGCGCTGCTCGTGGCGGACGACGTCGGCAACGCCGTCTGGCGCGTGACCCCGAGCGGCTCGCTCGCGGGTCGTTAGTCGCCGCGCTGCGCCGGCGACGGCTGGGTGCCGGGCGCCGGCGCGCGCAACGCCAGCGCGACCTGCCTGCCCATCTGGGCGGCCTGCTCGCTCAGCACGTGGAGCAGCGCCTGCTCGACGACGCCGTGGTACCAGCGGCCCGCGTCGCCGCGGGTGAACATGAGATAGGTCTCGAGCTCCGTGTCCGTCAGGCTGCGGTAGGTGTAGAGCGTCGAGACCAGCGAGACCTGTCCGAGCTGCTCGTGCAGCGCCTTGCGCTGCGACTCGATCGCGGACTCGATCTTGTCCGGATCGAGGCGCCGCTCGGCGGGCAGCGCCGCACCGATGGCCGACATGGAGGCGCGCGCGCAGGCGAGCGAGAGCTCGACGGCGAAGTCCGTCGCGCCCATGGCCTTGTCGAGCTCGTGCGCGAGCGCGATGCGCGTGTTCGGCGGCATCTGCTTCTTCAGCTGCAGGGCGAAGCTCTCGAGCTCGCGCATGCCCTCCGCGGTCGAGGTCTGCATCTCGAGCAAGGTGATGCGGCGGCCGAGCGGCGAGCGCAGCCAGCGGAGCGCCGCGGCCGCCTGCTGCGGGTCGTACACCTTCGCCAGCTCGGCATAGACCCGCTCCTGCAGCACCGGGCTGCTGAAGGCGTCGAGCGCGGCGTGCCGAACGATGTCCTTCTGCGCGGCGGGGACCTTCGCGAGATTCGGCGTCAGCGAGGCGGCGACGAGATCGTCGAGCGAGCCGAGCTGGCTCTCGAGCCCCGAGAGCCGGAAGAGCTCGCGCATCTCGCCGGCCGGACCGGCGGCATCCGGCGCGGCCGGCGCGGGGACGGCGAGGAGGAGCAGGGCGAGCGAGGCGAGGGCGCGGCGGCGCATGCCGCCCGATTCGACCGTCCGGCCGCCCGGGTTGAGCGCGCGCCGGCATCCCGGTATCCGGCGCGCGCCGGCATCCCGGTATCCGGCGCGCGCCCCGGCCCGCGTGAGCTAGCGGCGCTTGCGGTACGCGTGCTCGAAGACGTAGTCCGCGACGTCGCGCCCCTGCGCGATGCCCTGGGTCTTGTCGAAGGCCCAGTGGATCCCGAGGTAGATGCGGCTCTGGCCGTTCTCCTCCTCGGCCTGCGAGAACGAGCGGAAGAAGCGGGGCCGGAACGGCCGCACCTCGCCGTCCGCGCCGACCGTCACGCCGTTGAACTCGTCCGACACGAAGGTGAAGGGAATGCGGTCGGTCCCGTAGAAGCGCCGCAGGATCTGGAAGATCGTGCCGCCGAAGCCCGCGTGACCGGACGGGTAGGCGGGGAAGGGCGGCGTGAAGTCGACGCCGTTCGCGATGTTGCTGGCCGGCGCGCCGAGCGGCGTCCAGTCCGGGTCGCCGAGCGTGTCGGGATTGCCGTCGCCTGCGCCGGACGGCCCGGTGCCGGGATCGGACTCGCGCACGCCCGTGACCGGGCGCCAGAAGTCCCAGTAGTACTTCGACTCCCAGACGGCGATGCCGGCGTCGGCCATCGCGATGTTCAGCAGCGCGAGCAGACGCGCGGTCTGCACGGCGTCCGAGCGCATCTGGCGCGCGACCGTCAGCGCGATCTGGTTGTAGAGCCGCGGCGGCGCGCACAGGCTCGGCGTGCCGTCGTACGCCCAGAAGATCCCGATGAAGGTCTGCTCGTCCGTGCGCTCCGCCGACGTCGCCTCACCGAGGCGTTTCACCTCGTCGTACGCGCGCGTGTACTCGGGGCTCGTCATCGCCGGCGGCGCCGGCACGCGGAACTGATCCGCCGTCTCGAGCACGAAGGGCGCGACCTCGCCCCAGTGCGCGCCGAGCGCGAGCGGAATCCGCGAGATCGGATCCTGACGCCAGTGGCCGGGCTCGTCGCTCGTGGGCCACTCGACGTCGACGAGCGGCTCGTCTTGATCCGAGCCGTCGCCTGCGCGCATGGCCAGGATCGCCGCCGCGGCGCGTCGACCGAGGGCGATGCCGTTCTGCTTGTCGCGGCCGCCGGGGATCCGCAGCAGGTCCTTGCGCAGCTCCTCGTCGATCCGCGCCGTCTGCGCGGGAAAGAGCGCGACGAGCGTGTCGTGCACGGACTGCGCGATCGCGGCGCGCGTGGAGGTCCCGCGCGGCGCGCGCGGCAGGTCGGTGTAGCTCTGGTAGCCGCCCGCGACCGCGTTGACCGCGTCGAACATCGCGATGTGGACGATCGCCATGGCGCGGGCCGAGCGGCCCGGGCCGAGCTGCTCGGCGAAGTCGTCGCGATCCTCGCCGGCCACGGGCGCCTTGTGGTCGAGCCCGCTCGCGTCGATCGCGACCTGATTCCAGTGTCGGACCGAGCGCAAGGTGTCGCTCGAGTAGAGGCGGGAATCGATCGAGCGGCCGCTGGCGAAGTCTTCTGCTCCCGCCGTCGCTGCGGGGCCGAGCGCCAGGAGCCCGAGAGACGCCGCCAGACTGCGAAACGTTCGCGGGGTCTGCATGAGGGAGTTCCTTCTCGACAGGGATTCGCGTCCCGGCCCGGCGCTCCGCCGCGATTGTCCGAGCGCCGGGGTCCCTGCGTCGGTGCCCGGCCTCACACTTCGCGCCTTCGTAACTTTTACTCACGATCCGCAAGCGCTTCGGATAACCTGCGGCCGTCGCTCCGCTACGAGGGCTATCGATGAGATCTGCGACGAAGGGCGACACCCGCAGCACGCACGCAAGTCGCCGCAGTCGTCGTCGCCGGGCACCGTGAACGAGCCGTTGGGAATGCTCTCGGAGCGGCTCGACCCGCAGCTGCGCAGGCGGGCCGTGGCGGCGCTCTGCTTCTGCGCCGCGGCGCTGCTCGGCATCGCGGCCGCGCTCGCGGTGCGCGAGGGCATCGAGCCCGGCATCCGCGACGAGGACGCGCTCGAGCACGCGGTGATGGCGCGTCGGCTCGCGCGCGGCGAGGGCTTCACCACCAATCTCGTCTACCCGGCCGAGCTCTCGCTCGGCGCGGGCGCTGGACATCCGGCGGTCCACCAGCCGCCGCTCTGGCCGCTCGTGCTGGCGGTGCCGTTCGCGCTCTTCGGCGCCGACGCGAACGTCGCCGACGCCACGTCCATCGTGCTGTTCGGATTGCTGGTGGCGACGGCGGCGGGACTCGCCGCCGCTCGCGGCGGACTCTTCGCCGGCGCCGCGACGGTCGTGGCGGTCGCGTACACGTCGGCGAGCGGCCTGCTCACCCTGGAGCCGACCTCGGCGACCCTCTTCGGTGTGATGGTCGCGCTCGTGCTGTGGCTGTGCGCGGCCGGCGCGCCCGCGTTCGCGATCGGGCTCGCCTGCGGGCTCGCGTATCTGACGCGCTACGGCGGCATCCTGCTGCTGCCCGCGGCGCTCGCGCTCGTGTCCGGCCGCCGCCGCGACGGGCGCGCCGTGCTCGTCTGCTGCGCCGGCTTCCTCGTCG
>DASUFZ010000049.1:0-44323 GCA_036274295.1 Myxococcota bacterium | reverse complement strand
CCGAAGAGCGCCCAGGCGACGCCGACGAGCGTCGCCAGGAGCAGCGACATCAGCCCGACGAGCGCGAGCGGCGCGCGCATCCGGCGCGCGAGCAGCGCGCCGCCGACGCTCCACGCGAGGAGCCAGGCGGCTTCGCCCCAGCCGCCCGGGAAGCGCGTCGGCGCGGCGTCGCCGCGCGCGAGGCGCAGCAGCTGGTCGACGACGTGCGCGTGCACCTCGATGCCCTCGACGGGCCGCCCGGCGCTGTGCGCGGTGCGGAACTCGTCCTTCACGCTCGGCGCGCTGGTGCCGAGGACGACCACGCGCCCGGCGAAGGCGTCGGCGGGCGTGTTGCCCGCCAGCACGTCCTCCAGGGAGAAGCGCGGGAAGCTTCCCGGCGCGACCCGCCAGTCGAGCAGCAGCTGGTAGCCGCCGGCGTCCGCGCCGACGTAGGCGCCGTCGTCCGGCTCGAAGGGCGGCAGCGACGTCGCGCCGAGGCGCACGTGCTCCGGCTGCTCGGGATCCGCAGAGAGCGCGACGCCGTCCGCCTGGAGGAAGTGCAGCGCGAGCTGGAGCGGCAGCGCGGATGCCGCCTCGCCGGCGTCGTCCCACAGATAGAGGAGCGCGCGCCGCACGACGCCGTCGGCGTCGACCGGCAGATCGCTGAAGCCGAGCTGGTCGGGTCCGGCGAACTCCGGCGCCGGCACCCCCGGCTCCTGCCCCTCCGGCAGCTTCTCGATGAAGACCACGCGCGGATCCGACGCAGCCCGAGCCAGCGCCTGCCAGCCCTGCTGCGACGCGCCCGCGGCCGGCGCGACCCGGTAGAGATCGACGCCGATCGCGCGCGGCTGCGCCGCCTCGATGCGCTCGAGCGCGCGCGCGAGCACGGCGTCGGGCAGCGGGTGCCCGTACTTCGCGATCTCCTCCTCGCGGATGCGCACCAGCACGACCTGCGTGGGACCGGACGGCGCCGCCGCGCGCGATGCGCTCATGGCGTCGTAGGCGGCGAGCTCGGCGCCCTGGAGGAGCCCGGCGGCGCGCAGCGCCCAGACCGCCGCGGCGACGGCCGCGCCGATCGCGAGCGCGGCGACCCCCAGCGAGAGCCCACGGCCGGAGATCCGGGCCTGTGTCACGCGGGCATCCTACTCCCATTGCGCCCGCTGCGCGCGATCTCGATCGCGCCCAGACAGGCGGACGTGAACTCCCGCACGCGCTGGCGCAGGTCGATCCCGCCGTACTCGATCGCCGCCTCGAGCGAGCGGCGCGCGAGATCGATGCGGCGCTCTTCCTCGCTCTGGCCCGCGCCGTTGCGGACCGTGGCGGCGGCGGCGAAGCGGTAGCCCCGACCGTGAGACGTTCGAAGCACGCGCTGGCGACGCCCGTCGTCGCCGAGCGCGCGGCGCGCCTCCTTGACGAGCCGGGTCAGCGACGCGTCGGTCACGACCACGTCAGGCCACAGCTCGCGGAAGAGCACCTCCTTCGGCACGACGCGCTCGCGATGCCGGAGCAGGAAGAGCAGCAGATCGAGGACCTTGGGCTGCAGGCGCACCTCGCGTCCGCGCCGGTGCAAGGACCGGCGCGCCTCGTCCAGCTCGCACTCGCCGAATGCGTAGATCACGTTTCACATGCCTCCGCTCGGTCAGTCGGCCGGCGTGCGCGAACCGGATCGCGGTAGTGTGAAGCGCTTCACAGGGAGGCAGTGTGAAGCGCTTCACAGGCGGGGCCGTGCGTCTCGCCGCGATCGGCACTTGGCTCGTGTGCATCGGGCTCGCCGCGGCGGCAGCCGGCGCGAGCGAGCCGCCGCAGCGCACGGTCGTGCTGATCCTCTTCGACGGCTTCCTGCCCGCGCTCCTCGACGCGCATCCGACGCCCGCCTTCGACCGCATCGAGCGCGAGGGCAGCTTCAGCCGCGACCTGGCGCCGGTCTTCCCGTCCATCTCGCTCGCGAACCAGACGAGCATCTCGACCGGCTGCTGGCCCGCGCACCACGGCATCGTCAGCAACGAGTTCCTCGATCCGGAGCTCGGCCGCTACGACCACGACCTCGGCGCCGACTGGATGACGGGCTGCGAGCACCTGCACCAGGCCGCGAAGCGCCAGGGCCTGCGCTCCGCCGCGCTCTGGTACCCGGGCACGCACTCGAAGAAGAATGGGCCGCAGGCGACCTACGTCTCGCCCGACGTCGTGCACGAGCAGCGCCCGCCCGACGCGCAGCGCGTGGCCGAGCTGCTGCGCCTGCTCGCGCTGCCGGACGCGGAGCGGCCCGCCTTCGTCGCTCTCTACATGAACGGGCCCGACACGCCGGAGCACTACCAGGGCATCGACTCGCCGGAGACGGCGGCGGCCGTCGTCGAGGCCGACGCGCTGGTCGGCAAGATCCTCGCCGCGATCGACGCGAGCCCCGCGCGCGATCGCATCGCCGTGCTCGTCACGACGGACCACGGCATGCGCGCGGTCGACACCATCGTCAACATGCGGCGCATCCTCCGCAACCACGGCATCGCCGCGACGCCCATCTCGAGCGGCACGACCTCCTTCGTCTACCTCGAGAAGGACGAGCCGGCCGAGATGGAGCGCGCGGCGGCCGCGCTCTCGGGCTACCCGGAGTTCGAGGTGCTGCGGCGCGGCGCCTTCCCCGAATACGCGCAGCTCGGCGACGGCCCGCGCGTGCCCGCGCTGATCGTGTCCGCAAAGCCGCCCTACTTCATCGAGAACCTCGAGCGCTGGCCCTCGTGGCTCCAGTGGGTCGGCGACTACGGCCCCGAGTTCCTCTACGCCGGCTTCAACCTGAAGGCCACGCACGGCTTCCCCCCCGACACCGAGGGCATGCAAGGGATCCTCTACGCGTGGGGCAGCGGCGTCGCGCGCGGCCAGAAGCTCGGCCCGGTGCGCGCGATCGACATCCACCCGACGGTGGCGCGCCTGCTCGGCATGGAGCCGGGGCGGGCGGTGGATGGCGTCGTGATCGAGGGGCTGATCGCCCCCCCTAGGCGAGCGCTCGCGAGATCAGCATTTGATCAGCCCGCGTCTCTCTCCCACGGCATAGTGTGGCGAGCGAGGAGACACCCATGCGGTTCGATCTGCGAACGATCCGTTGCCTCCCCGTGCTCTTCGCGATGGCGTTCGGAGACGGCGCCGAAGCGGTCGAGACGAATCTCGTCCTCGGTAACTGGCGCCTCGACGACCTCAGCCTCGGCGGTGCATTGCCCGATCACGGCATCCGCTTCGGACTCGACGTCGCCGGCATCGGCGACGTGAACGGCGACGGCAACCCGGACATCGCCGTCGGTTCGCGCGAGGACGACACCGATGGCACGAACCGCGGCAGCTTCTGGCTGATCTTCCTCGACGCGAACGGCAACGAGGTCGCGCCCTCGCCGTTGAAGTTCTCGGATGCATCGCGAGATCCGCTCAACAAGCTCCAGCTCGAGACCGAGAGCGGCACGAACATCGGCAGCCTCTTCGGCGACGGCATCGCGTGGCTGCCCGACTTCGACGGCGACGCCACGGACGAGCTCAAGCTCGCGATCGGCGCGAGCGGCGCGGATCCCGGCGCGGCGCCGGAAGACAGCGGCGCCGTGTATCTCGTCGACATCGACAAGTCGACCTGGACCATCAGCAACGCCGTCGCAATCGCTTCCGGCACTCCCAACTTCTCTGCGCTCGATGCCGAGGACCGCGGCGGCATCCGCGTCCGCAATCTGGGCGACTGGGACAGCGACGGCGGGCCCGAGATCGGCTTCACGGCGTTCGGTGACGACGACGGCGGAACGAACAAGGGCGCCTTCTACGTCGTGTACCTGAAGCCCGACGGCACCGGCGTGAAGACGTACGCGAAGTTCAGCGCCACGCAGGGAGGATTCGACGGCGCGCTCGACAACGACGCCGACGGCAGTGCGCTCGGCATCGCGATCGCCGCGCTCGGCGACCTCGACGGAGACGAGCTGAACGATCTCGCCGTCGGCGCGAATCTCGATGGGCCGAGCGGAGCGGTGTTCATCGTCTCGATGGACGCGGGCTGCAGCGTGAACACCAGCAGCGTGCCTCACCCGAGCTGCGCGGCGAAGACCGGTGCGACGAAGATCGCCGCGGGGCTCGCCGGCTTCACCGGTCCGCTGCCGGCGGGCGCCGCCTTCGGCGAGGGCCTCGCGTGGCTCTCGGGCAATCGCCTCGCGGTCGGCGCCGGCCTCGCGGATACGGGGCGCGGCGCGGTCTGGATCCTCACGCTCGGCGCGGATCGCCAGGTTCTCCGCGAGCAGCGCATCGCGTCGAACGTGAACTGGAACGTGACCATCCCGGACGAGAGCGGCAACGATCCGCGCTTCGGCGTGGCGGTCGACAACCTCGGCGACTACAACGGGGACTCGTTCGACGACCTCGTCGTCGGCGCCTTCCAGCAGGACGTGGGCGGCACGGACCGCGGCGCCGTCTACCTGATGACCCTCGATCCGTGCACGACGGTCGTCACGCATCCGATCGTGTTCTCGAGCCCCGCGGACAATGGCGCGAACCCGTGCGTGCCGGTCTCCCTTCCGGCCGGCACGGCGCAGACGGTGCACCTCTACCTCGAGACGGGCACCGATCCGTCCACCAACCCGCTGGACCGTTGCGAAGAAGGTCTCGGCGACGGCAACGAGCTGTGCGCCTGGGACGTGCGCGTGATCGCCGAGGGCGACGCGATCTTCAGCGGCTTCTCCACGACACCGCCGCAGGGCACGCCGCCGCCCGGCGAGGGCGTCACGGGACCGCCGTCCGGCCTCGAGTGGGAGCTGGTGTCGGCGACGGAGCTCCGCGCGAACTGGCTCGGACCTGCCACGCCGTCGGATCCGAGCGCCGGCCCGATCAAGATCGGCGACCTCGTCGTGAACATCGGCCTGACCGGCGAAGGCCGCGTGCGCGTCGCCGCGAACAGCGCCGCCGTCGGCGCCGATCTCGGCCTGCTGCCGCTGGCGGAGCGCCCGCTGGCGCGCGCGATCCCCGAGCCGAAGCACGCGCTCGCGCTCGCGGCGGGCGTGCTGCTGCTGCTGTGCCTCGCCAGGCGGCGCGCGCGCGAGGCCGCCGCGGGTGCGTGCCTCCTCGCCCTGCTCGCGGAGCCGCCATCCGCCGAGGCCGTCACTTCGGTCAAGGGACAGAAGAGCTTCGTGCAGCCCTCGGGAGCACCGACCGCGTTCTGGGGCAGCGCGCTCGCGCCGCTCGGCGGCGATCTCGATGGCGACGGCACCGCCGATCTGCTGGTCGCGGACGCCGACGAGGCCGCCTGTGGCGGCCGCTTCTGGGAGCTGTTCCTCGACGAGGACGAGGACCTCGCGGGCCACTTCACGATCGACAGCACCACGTGCGGCTACGCGCGCTCCGTGTCGGCCCTCGGCGACATCGACGGCGATGGCGGCCCCGACTACGTGCACGGGTTGAACGAGTCCACCACGCGCCGGGTCGACCTGCTCTCGCTGCGGCCGAACGGAGCTCTGAAGGCGCAGAACACGCTCGCGACCGACACCTCGACGTTCGCGTCGAGCGATCTCTTCGGCTGGTCGGTCGCGGGGCTCGGCGACATCGACGGCAACGGCACGGTCGAGGTGGCCGTCGGCGAGCCGGGCGTCGATTGCTGCAGCGGCGCGGCCGGCGGCACGGTCTGGATCTACTCGGTGAATCCGGCGACCCGCTTGGTAGAGGCGACGTCGCAGATCAATCAGGCGGACGGACTTCCGCTCTCGGGCAGCGGACACTTCGGCACGTCGGTCGTGAGCCTCGGCGATCTCGACGGCGACACCATCACGGACATCGCCGTCGGCGTCTCGACGGAAGGCGACCGACACGCCGCCTGCGGTCACAGCGCGGGCCAGCAGCCGGGCGCCGTCTACGTGATCTTCCTGAACACGAGCGCCGGCAGCTTCGGCGTCAAGAGCTTCCAGAAGATCAGCGAGACGGCCGGCGGACTGAACCTGTGCCTGCCCGCCGTCAGCAGCGGCTCGCCGACGACGGTGACCGGCTTCGGCTACTCGCTCGCGTGGCGCGCGCATCCGCAAGGCGGCGGCACGCTCTACGTCGGCGCGCGCAACAACGCGCTGCTCGGCGAGAACGCCTCGATCTGGCCGCTCTTCCTGAACGCGAACGGCACTGTACGCGCGCGCTACAGGCTCTCCCACGACGCGGACGTCGGCTTCGTGAACCCGAAGCTCGGCATCGTCTCGGAGTTCGGGAACGCGATCCTCGCGCTGCCCGACATGAACGGCGACGAGGTCCCCGACCTCGCCGTCGCCGACATGGAGGGCGCTCCGGGAAGCCCGACCGTCCATCTGCTCTACCTGCAGGACAGCGACTTCGACGGTCTCGACGACGCGCTCGACAACTGCGCCGACGTCCACAACCCGCTCCAGGAAGACGTGGACGGCGACGGCGTCGGCGACCTCTGCGACAACTGCGCGAGCGTCGCGAACGCGAGCCAGGCCGACGCGGACGCCGATGACGAGGGCGACGCGTGCGAGCCGGTCGAGCTGCGGCTCCAGACGACGGGCACGCCCGCGTCGCCGTCCTGGACCCTCTCGCTCCAGTGCGGCGCATACAGCGTGACGAACCTCGCCGGCGCGATCGTGCTGCCGGCGGGCGCGAGCAACCCGAAGACGCTCTCGCTCACGGGAACGAGCGTCGGTGCGTCGTCGGTCTCGGGTCCGGGCCTCGTCGCGCCCGCCGGCGTCCGCAGCGACGCGATCTACTTCCAGGCGTCGGGGAATGGGGCGCCGGACAACCGCCTCTGCGGCGCGCTCGCGCCGCCCGTCTCACTCGGCACGCTCACGACGGGCGCGATCGGCGGCACCCAGCTCGCGGCCTCGGCGCTGACTGTGGAGGGCGTCGGCACGCCGGGCTTCGGCCTCGCGCTCGCGAAGATCGCTGGCAACGTGGCGGTCCCGATCCCGAATGTCCGCCTCGTCAATGGCATCCCGCTGCCCGTGCTCGACCTCCAGCTCGGCCCCGCCGTGCAGACGGCGAGCGGCACGCGCTGGGAGGTGTGCGTGCCGCGCGCCAGCGAGGAGTTCCACCGCGTGGCGTTCGGCCTGATCGCGCCGGCGGGCACCACGACCAGCGAGATGCGCTGGCGCGGCTGCAACACGACTCCCAACCTCGACGATCAGCGCACCTGCACGGGCGGCGCCGGCTTCGCGCCGGGCGTGAACGCCGCGCAGTCGTGGACGGTCGGACCGTCGGCGGGCACGTCCGTGCCCCACACGCTCTACGTCGTGCTCGAGGGTGCGCGCTTCTCCTCGGGCCTGCTGCCGACACTCAACTTCCCGGGCCAGCCGGTCTGCCTCGGCGCCGTGGAGCTCGATTCGAGTCCCGATCTCGAGCCGGCGCTCACGACCGACGGCGTCGAGGATCTCGACGATCTCTTCGCGCCGGGCAATATCGTGCCCTTCGAGCAGGTGCTCTACGGCGGCGCGGATCCTTCGCAGGTCAAGCTGATCGGGCAGTTCAACCCGGCCGACGATCTAGATGACGACGGGATCCAGGATCTCGGCGACAACTGCCCCTTCATCGACAATGCGGCTCAGCAGAACCGCGGCAGCTTCCTCGATCCGACCGACGAGTCCGACGACTTCGGCGACGCCTGTCAGTGTGCCGAGGCCAGCGACGACGGAGCCGTTCTCGATCCCGACGATGCCGACGAGATCCGCGACTACCTGACGGGACGCATCACCAACCCGATCGTCGCGGCGGAGGTCGCGGGACGCTGCTCGGTGGCGGCTACCCCCGAATGCAACATCCGCGATCTCGTCTTCTTGATGAAGTCCGTCGATGTCGCTGCGCCCGCGGTGCCCACCCGTTGCGACGCCGCGCTCTCGCCCGCCGGGGGGCCCTGACCTCTGTCCGCGTCACAGGCGTAGAATGCCGGGCCCGATGCCGTCGCGAATGCGAATGCGCCTCCAGATCCTCGCGCTCGGAGTCGCGAGCGCCGCGCACGCCCAGACGTCCATCTCGCTCGACGGTTCGCTCCGGGCGGGATCGCCGACGGGCCCGATCGCGCCGGTCTCCCCGGGCATCTACGAGATCCGCGAATCCGCCGGTACGCCGAGCGGTGACAACCTCTTCCACAGCTTCGGCGACTTCGACATCGGCGCCGGAGACCGGGCGACCTTCACGGGAGAGAACGAATACGAGCGGGTCATCGCCCGCGTGACGGGCGGAGAGCCCTCGCGGATCGACGGAACGCTCGCTTCGACCGTGATGAGGAGCGTTGCCGACGGCATCGGCGCGGACGTCTATCTGCTCAATCCGTGGGGGCTGCTGTTCGGCCCGAGCTCCTCGATCGACGTGCCCGCCGGACTCCATCTCAGCACGGCGCAGCAGCTCCACTTCGAGGACGGTGCGGTGCTCGACGTCACGAACGACACGCCGCCGGTGCTCAGCGTCCTGGACCCGGTTGCGTTCGGGTTCCTCGGCGGACCGCCTCCGAATCCGGATCTCGAGTTCGACATCGAGTTCGGGAATCCGCAGACCCCGAACTTCGTCGGCACGCGGCCGGGCCAGACCTTCTCCATCGTCGGCCGCGACGTCCGGGTGCTGAACCGCATGTTCCTCACGGCGCAGAGCGGCACGCTCCAGGTCGCTGCGCTCGGTGACGCAGCCGCGCAGGTTCCCCTCGACGTCGCCGAGCTGGAGACGCGCTCCGGCGACCCGGCTCGGCTCGGCTCGGTCGAGCTCTCCGGACGCGGTCAGCTCACGACGCTCGCGTTCGACAGCAGCGCCGACCAGGGCAGGATCGTGATCCGCGCGGGCCGCTTCGCGATCGCGGGCGCCATCGTGCAGGCGGGCGGCCGCGGCGCCGACGGCGTAGCGGTCGACATCGAGACCGCCGGCGCCGTCTCACTCGGTGCCAACAGCACGATCGCGACGGTGAACCAGGGCACGCAGGACGCCGGCGCGGTGCGCATCCGCGCCGGCTCTCTGACGCTCGACGGAACGAACGCGGTGATCCGCAGCCAGGTCGCCGGCGACGGAGTGGGCGGCGACGTCGAGGTCGACGCCGGCTCGATCCGTCTGCGCAACAACGCGCAGCTCGAGGCGAGGAGCGACTCCCTCGGACCTCCCGTCTCGGGCGCCGTCGGCGACATCGCGCTCGTCGCCTCGGGCGAGATCCGCGTCGAGAGCGGCGCCGACGTGATCACCCGGACGAACACGCTCGGCCCCGGCGGCGACATCTCCGTCCGAGCCGGCCAATTCAGCGTGCGCGACGCCGCGGTCTCCGCCGAGAGCGGCGTATCTGCGGGCGGAGGCTCGATCGCGATCGACGCCGACGAAGTGGAGGTCCGCGGCGGCCTCGCGCAGATCAATACGCTCAACCGCGTCGCCGCCGCGCCGGAGCCGATCGTTCCGGGCGGCTCGATCCGCATCGGCAGCGCGGCAGAGCGTGCCTCGAGCGTGGTGATCCTGGACGGCGGCTTGATCTCGACGGAGACATCGGGAGCTCAGCCGGGTGGCACCATCGAGATCTTCGCCGAGTCGCTCGAGGTCGCGGGCAGCGGGCTCGATTCGCTGGGCGAGCAGCGCCCCTCGGCGCTCCAGACCTTCATGTCCTCGCAGGCAGAGACGGCAGCCGGCGGATCGATGCATCTCGAGGTCGTGCACTTGCGCGTCGGCACGAGCGAAGGGAGCGAGACACCCGGGATCATCGCGGCGTTCGTCGCGCAGGGAGCGCGCGCTCCGGGAGGCTCGATCGAGCTCGACGGCGGCTCGGTCCTGCTCGAGAACGGCGGCCAGATCTCGACGACCACGCTGGGTGTCGGCCAAGCCGGCTCGATCGACATCGATCTGGCGGGCGGCGACTTCGTGGCGCGCGGCTCGCAGGTGGGAGGCACCCTCGCGACATCGGGGGTCTTCGCGCGAGGCGGCCAGGGCAGCAGCGGCGACGCGGGGGACATCCGCATCTCTGCCGGCACGATCCAGGTGCTCGACGCGGCCGAGATCTCGAGCCGCGCGATCGGCTCGGGAAACTCGGGCTCCATCACCCTCGAGGCGGATCGCGCGATCCGCATCGCAGGCTCCGCCCAGAACTCCCTCGTGACCGCACGTGGACTCATCGGGCGCGCCGGCAACGTGACGCTCGACGCTCCCGCTGTCGAGCTGGTGGACGGCGGCATCGCGGACGTCAGCACGAGCGGCGGCAGCGCCGGCGGACTGCTTCGCGTCATCGCCGACGATCTGCGCGTGGCCGGCAGGAGCGGGACCGGCGTGTCATCGAGCCTCGGCGCGGAGACCACCGGCGCCGGCGTGGGTCTCGGCATCGACGTCGATGTGACGGGTCGCGTGCGGATCGAGCAGGGCGGCGAGATCAACTCGATCTCGCGTCTGGGCGGCTCGACACCAGGGGACGTTCACATCCGCGCCGCGACGATCGAGTTCAGTGAAGGCTCCGGATTGGCGCAGTCGGAGCAGGGGAGCGAGGCTGCCGCCGGCAGCATCACCCTGGAGGCGACGCGCTCGATCCGCATTGCCGACGGCGCGGAGCTGAACGTCCTGTCGGAGGCGGGGAAGAACGCCGGAACCCTGCGCCTCGACGCCCCGCACATCGAGATCCTGAACAGCGAGCTGAAGGCCGAGGCCGACGCCTACGGCGGCATCGTCGAGATCGAGAGTGATTTCCTGCTGCTCGAGAAGTCGAGCATCGAGGCGTTCTCACGCGGTGTCGGCGGGGAAGCGGGCGGGCTTCTCGTGTCTGCCGGCGTCACGCTGTCCGGCGGCAACATCACGATCGACGGCGGCGCGGTGATCCTCAACGCGGCGCATCTCACCGCCGACGGCTTCGGCAACGCGAACGGCGGCTTCGTCGACATCACCGCCGATCCGTGGCTGCGCTCGGGCGACAGCGCGATCACCGCGTCGTCGGAGTTCGGGCTCGACGGCTTCGTGCTCGTCAACACGCCCTACGGCGAGGTGACGGGCGATCTCGCCGCGCTGCCCGAGACCTTTCTCGACGCCTCGAGCCTGCTCCAGGAGCCGTGCCTCGCGCGCGACGCCGCCTCCGGCAGCTTCGCTGTGCGGCGCGCACCTCGCGTGGCGCCGCCGCCCGATGCGCCTCTGACGTCCGAGCCACTCGAGCTCCAGCAGTGCGAGGCGCCTCCGGCGCCCTGACGAGACGACGGCCGCACGTTGTACCTCCGGCGACTGCATCTCGCGGCTGCCTGTCTGTTCGGGCTGCTCGGCCCCGACGAGCCGGCGTTCGCGCAAGGGATCCGCCCGGGCGACGAGCGCCCGCCCCTGCCCGCGCCGCAGCCGCAGGCCCCGACACCGCCACCGCTCGAGCTGCCGCCGCTGCCGGAGGCGCCCGAGGGGCCGCTCGCCGCGGGTCTGCGCGTGTACGTCGCGCGCTTCGAGATCACCGGCTCGACGATCTTCAGCGACGCGGAGCTGGCGGCGGCCGTCACGCCCTACACGGGCCGCGAGATCAGCTCCGAGGAGCTGGTCGCCGCGCGCGACGCCGTGACGCAGCTCTACGTCGACGCGGGCTATCCGACGTCGGGCGCGACGATTCCCGACCAGGACGATCTCTCGGAGGGCGTCGTGCGGCTCGAGATCGTCGAGGGCGCGCTCGTCGCGGTGGAGGTCACGGGCAACACGCGCTTCCGCGACATCTACTTTCGCTCGCGCCTGCTGCGCGCGGGGCGCGCGCCGCTCGACGTGAGTCGACTCGAGCGCGCGCTCCAGATCCTCCAGCAGGACCCATGGATCGAGCGGGTCGAAGGCCAGCTCGAGCCCGCAGACCGGCTCGGCGAGAGCCTGCTGCGCCTGCACGTCAGCGAGAGGTCCTCCTATCGCCTGCGCCTCGGGGCCGCGAACGATCACTCGCCGTCCATCGGCAGCTACGGCGGCAGCGTCGAGGGCTGGCTCGCGAACCCGATCGGCGTCGGAGACGAGCTGGCCGCCTGGTTCCAGGGCAGCGAAGGGCTGCTCGACGTCGAGGGGCACTACGAGATTCCGCTGACGTCCCTCGACACGACCCTGCGCCTGCGCTTCCGCAACACGGAGACGAAGATCGTCGAGCATCCCTTCGACGATCTCGACGTCGAGGCCACCTCGCGCACCTACGCGGTCGAGCTCGCGCAGCCGCTCTACCGCGACGAGACCGACGCGATCTGGGCGGGAATCATCGGCGAGTACCGGACGACGCACACCAGCGTCCTCGGCGAGGACTTCTGCTTCGAGCCTCAGACGGCGTCCTGCGACGACCCGACCGTCTCCGTGCTGCGCCAGAACCTCGAGTGGTCGCGCAGCACGCGCCGCAACGTCTTCGCCCTGCGCTCGTTGCTCTCCCTCGGCGTGGAGGCCTTCGACGCGACGACGCACGGCGACGCCGACGTGCCAGACGGCCGCTACCTCGCGTGGCTCGGACAGGCGCAGTGGGCGCACGTGCTGCCGGAAAGCGTGTGGGGCACGCAGACGCTCGTGCGCGTCGACGCGCAGCTGACCGACGATCCGCTGCTCTCGATCGAACGCTTCGCGATCGGCGGGCTCCGCAGCGTACGCGGCTATCGCGAGAACCAGCTCGTGCGCGACAGCGGCGTCGTGGTGTCGGGCGAGCTGCGCATCCCGATCTGGCGCGATTCCCTGCGCAACCCGCTGCTCGCGCTCGTCCCCTTCACGGATTACGGCTACGGCTGGAACAAGGGGCCCGAGCCTCCCGACGACACGCTCTGGAGCCTCGGCGTCGGGCTGCGCTTCACGCCGACGGAGTGGCTGCTGGCCGAGATCTACTGGGGCGGCCGGTTGAAGGACGTCCCGAACCCGAACGACGACCTCCAGGACGAGGGCGTCTACTACCGCGTGGTCGTCGATGTGTTCTAGGACGGCGTCGCTGTGGGTGGCGCTCGCGTGGCTCGGCCTGGCGGCCGCTGCCTCCGCGCAGGAGCGCGCGTGCGCAGAGCCGTCCGCGCCGGCTCAGCCCGGCAGCGCGCAGGGAGACGCGGCGCTCCGCGCCGACGCCGACGCGGCGCGCGCCGCGGCGGAGACGGGAGAGCTCGCCGGCCTCGACGCCGAGCTGGAGCGCCTCGCACAGGCGGCCGCCGCACAGCCGCCCGCCGAGGCCGCGCATCTCCAGATCCACCTTGCCCGCACCTGGCAGAAGCTCGGCGCGCGCGAGCCCGCCCGCGCTGCGGCCATCGCGCAACGCGCGGTCGCGCTGCTCCAGCAAGCGGACGCGCTCGCGTCGAAGGCGGGCGCGGCGCGCCTGCGCTCCTATGCGCTCGGCTACCAGGGCGAGCTCTACGCGGCGGGCGGCCGCGCCGACGATGCGCTCGCGCTGACGCGTCGCGCCCTCTACGCGGCCTCGCGCGCGAATGCGCCCGACGCGCTCTACCGCTGGCAGTGGCAGCTCGGCCGACTCGCGCGCGCGCGCGGCGACGACGACGCCGCGCTCGCGTCGTACCGCGAGGCCCTCCAGACCCTCTCCTTGCTGCGCGCCGATCTCGCGCTCGCCTCCGCGCAGGAGGCCTTCGCGTTCCGCTCGGAGGTCGAGCCGGCGTACCTCGAGCTGGTGGATCTGCTCCTCCAGCGCGCGTCGCAGGGCGACGCCGGCGCGCGTCAGGCGCTGCTGGTCGAGGCGCGCGACGCGCTCGAATCGCTCAAGGCCGCCGAGCTGCGCGACTACTTCCACGACGCCTGCCTCGACGCGCAGCGCCGCACTGCGCCCGAGGCGGTGCCGGGCGCGGTCGTGCTCTACCCCGTGCTGCTGCCCGACCGCGTCGAGCTGATCGTCGGCACGTCGTCGGGTCTCTCGCTCTTCCGCGCGCCGGTCGACGGCCCGACCCTGGCGGCCGAAGCGCTGCGCCTGCGCCAGCTCCTGACGAAGCGCACCACGCACCAGTACCTGCCGCTGGCGGGCCAGATCTACGACTGGCTGATCCGCCCCGCGGAACCCGCGCTCCTCGGCCCCGCGGTCTCGGCGCTCGTCGTCGTGCCGAGCGGCGCGCTGCGCACGATTCCCTTCGCGGCGCTGCGCGACGCGCGGAGCGGCGAGTTCCTCATCCAGAAGGTGCCGGTCGCGATCGCGCCCGGTCTCACCTTGACCGATCCGCGGCCGATCGCGCGCGCGCAGGCGACCGGCCTCGTCGCCGGGATCAGCAAGGCGGTGCAGGGCTTCGAGCCACTGCCGTCGGTGCCGCAGGAGGTGAAGGACGTCTCCGCGGTGTTCCCGGGCGTGGCGCTCCTCGACGAGCAGTTCCTGGCCGCGCGCTTCGAGAGCGAGGTGGCGGCGCGGCCGATCGACGTCCTGCACGTGGCGTCCCACGGCGAGTTCCGCGGCGACGCCGCCGAGAGCTTCGTGCTGGCGTGGGACCAGAAGATCTCGATGGATCGGCTCGCGTCGGTCATCGGACGCACGCGTCTGCGCACGGAGCAGCCGCTCGAGCTGCTCGTGCTCTCGGCCTGTCAGACCGCCGCGGGCGACGAGCGCGCGGCGCTCGGGCTCGCGGGCGTCGCGCTCCAAGCGGGCGCGCGCAGCGCCGTGGCGACCTTGTGGTCGGTCAACGACGAAGCGGCCGCGCGCGTGATCGAGCGCTTCTACGCGGAGCTCGGCGCGGGCGCGTCGCGCGCGCAGGCGCTGCAGCGCGCACAGCGCGCGCTGCTCGAGACGCCGGCCCTTCGCCATCCGGCCTACTGGGCGCCGTTCCTGCTGATCAGCTCCTGGCTCTAGGGCGTCAGCGCGCCGAGCCCGACCTGCTCGAGCAGCGCGGCGCGCTGCGCGCGCAGGTTCGCCGCGCCGGGCTCCGCGTCGAGCCAGGCCGTGAACGTGTCGAAGGCGTCGAACCAGTAGCCCGCGCCGGCCAGCACGTGGGCTCGCTCCGCGGGAGGCGACGCCTCGAGCCGCGCGCGCAGGGGCTCCGCGAGCGGTGTATGACGCAGCGCGGCCCCGGCGACCGCATCGTCCTCGCGCTTCGCGCGATCGGGGACGAGCGCCACGAACCAGTAGTAGTTCCTGCCTGGGGCGAGGCGGAGCGCGTGATCCGAGAAGCGGAAGGCGTGGAGCCCCGCCGCGACGGGCGGCTCGAGCGAGACGTCGAGCAGCGGCACCGACTCGTCCTCTTCGGAGAAGACCGCGATCTCGACCGGCACGTCGCTCGGCGCGGAGAGGTGCCAATAGACGGTCGGCGCGGCCTCTCCGGTCGCGCCGACGTGCTCGGGCGCGAGCGCGTGGATCGCGGGCAGCGGATGCTTGCCGCCGCGCACCAGCGACGCGACGCGCAAGGTCTCGAGCGAGCCGCCCGCCAGCTCGACATCCGGCCGGTAGCGCGGCGGATCCGAGGGAAGCGACGCGGCGATCCGCACCGGCGCGGACGCCTCGGGCTCCGCGGGCGGAGCGGGCTGCGGTGCGGACGGAAGCGCGGGCGGTGCCGGGGCAGCGCGCACGGGCGCCGGCGTGGTCGGTGTGGGCGGTGTGGGCGGCCGCGGCTCGTCGACGCGCGCGACCTCCGCGGGCTGCGGCGCCGGTATGGGAAGCACCGGCATCCCGGGCTGCGGCGCCGGCACCGACGGCTCCATCCGCGCGGCCGGCGGCAGCGCCTGCTCGCGGCTCGCGCGCGCCCACCAGCCGAGCAGCAGCGCCGGCACCGCGATCGCCACGAGTGCGACGAAGGCGAGCGCGGGTGTCAGCGGACGGCCGAAGAGGCGCTCGCCGAGGCCGGAGAGCCAGCTGCCGTGCGCCTCGCGTGCCGGCGGCGCACCCAGCGCGCCGAAGTCGAAGCCGGCGAGCACGCGCAGCTCGCTGCGACACGGCGCGCACGCGGCGACGTGCGCCTCGAGCACGGCGCGCTCCGAGGGCGTGAGCGCATCCGGGTCCGACTGATAGGCGAGCAGACGCTCTGCGGACGGATGTTCGCTCACATCGCCTTCCTCCTCGCGCAGCGATCCCAACAGCCGTGACCAGCGGGCCACCTCACCGCCACAATCGCGACAGCGCGGATAGTGCTCGCGCAGCGCGGCGAACTCGGGCGCGCGGCGATCTGCGGCGAAGGCCGCGAAGTCCGTCTCCGGGATCCGGGGGCAGCTCACGGCCGGCGCCTCGTTCGCGGTAGGACGAAAGGCAGGTGCATCCATCGTTGCAGTCGGTCGCGACGGCCGGATCGGATCACGAGCCCCCTCCGAGCAACGGATCGAGCTCGGCGCGCAGCCGCGCCAGCCCGTCGCGCAAGTGTCGCTTCAGGCTGCCGAGCGGGATCCCGGTCTTCGCGGCAGCGTCCTCGTAGGTGCGGCCCTCGACGTGGACCGCCGCGACGGCCTCGCGCTCCTTCTCTGGCAGCCGGGCCAGCGCTTCCCGCAGGTCGCGCCGCAGCTCTGTGGAGCCCGCGTCCTCGGCCGGCTCGAGCGGCCCTTCCAGCAGCTCCTGCCAGGGCAGGTTCGCGTCCTCGGCAAGGCGCAGGTGCGCCTTCAAGCGGTCCGCGAACTTGAAGCGTGCAGTCGACTTCAGGAACCCGACGACGGCGGCGCGGTCGCGGATGCGGCCGTCGCGCAGCGCCGCGGCCGCCGCGAGCAGCACTTCCTGGATCAAGTCGTCCCACTCGTCGCGGAAGTCGTAGGCGTTCCAACGCGCGAGGAACGAGTTGATCAGGCGCGTCAGCTGCGCGAGCGCGAGGCGATCGCCCCGCAGCAGGCGCTCGAGCACGGCCGCCCAGTCCTCCTCCGGCCGCGACGTCATGGCGCGCCAGCCTACCACCGCCGCACGCGGCAATGATCCGAATCGCGCCCCTTCGCCGACTGCCCCTGCAGCCCGCGACACCACGGCGGGCCAGGAGGAGAGGAGATGAAGGCGATCTTCGCTGCGATCGGTCTGGCGTGTGCCGTCTCGAATCCCGCTTCCGCGCAGCTCGCGACGCTCGATGCCGGTAGTGCGCCGGCGCCGATGGACGCACTCCCGGCGGTCGGCACGCCGAGAGCGGCCGTGCCGCACGACGACGCGAAGGCGTCGCTGGGCGAGTGCGAGGAGCAGATGCGCGGATTCCGCGCGCGCAACACGCAGAGCCCCTCCCGGCGCAAGGAGGCGCTCGACCTGTGCCTCGCGGCCGCGGAGCAGCGCTCGCGCGTCGAGGTCGCGGGTCCCTAGCGCGTGTCAGGCCGCGTGGCGCCGCACGAACTCCGCGGCGCGCAGCAGCGCGGCGTGGCCCTCGGGCAGGAGGTCCGAGAGGCCGTGGAAGCCGTGGATCATCTCGGGGTTCACCTCGAGGGTGACCGCGACGCCGTCGCGGCCGGCGCGCGCGGCGAGCCGGGTGGAGTCGTCGCGCGTGGTGTCGATCTCGCCGACCGAGAGGAACATCGGCGGCAGTCCCGAGAGATCCGCGTGGATCGGCGACGCCAGCGGGTTGCGGATGTCGCCGTCGCCGACGTAGTCCTGCCCGCGCTTGCGGATCCACTCCGCGTTCACGTAGGGGTCGACGCCGCGCAGGTGCTGCGACGACTCGCCGGTCTGCTCGAGATCGAACCACGGCGTGAGTCCGACGAAGGCGGCGGGCAGCGGCGTGCTCGCGTCGCGCAGCCGGCACAGCAGTGCGACGCCGATGCCGCCGCCGCACGAGTCGCCCGCGACGGCGATGCGGCCCGGCGAGACGCCCTCGGCGAGCAGCGCGCGGTAGACGGCCACTGCGTCGTCGAGCGCGGCGGGGAAGCGGTGCTCCGGCGCGAGGCGGTAGGCGAAGATGACGACGCGCGCGCGGAACGCGCGCGAGAGGCGTCCCGCGTAGGGGATGTAGTGCTCGAGCCCGGTCGAGACGAAGGCGCCGCCGTGCACGTGCAGCAGCACGAGATCGCTGCCGTCGGACTCGGGCGTCTCGACCCACGCGGACGCGACGCCGCCGAGCTTCTGCTCGCGCACGCGCACGTCGGCGGGGAACTGCGTCGGGTGGACGCGATGCATCTTCTCGCGCACCAGCATCGGCGGATCGCTCGCCACGGCCAGGCCGGGCTTCAACACCTTGCGAAGCTGCTCGAACTCTCGGCTCGCCATCGGATCCTCCAGCGCGAGGGCGGCAGCATACTCGCCCTCCGGTAGAATGCGCCGCCCGTGACGTCGGCCACCCCGCAGCCCGTGCTCCAGCAGCTCGACGAGCACGGCGTGCTGCTCGTCACCTTCAACCGGCCGCACAAGAAGAACGCCTTCGACGATGCGCAGTGGGACGCCGCGTCGCAGGCGCTGCGCGACGCGCAGGCGAACCCGCGCGTCGCTGCGGTCGTGGTGACGGGCGCGGGCGACGCCTTCTCCGCCGGCGTCGACCTCTCGTCGTTCACGAATCCGTCGGGCCCGCGCGCCGACGGCCATGCGTCCGCCTACCACGCCTTCATGGCCGTGCTCGTCGACTTCGACAAGCCCCTGCTCGCCGCGGCGAAGGGCGTCGGCATCGGCATCGGCTGCACCCTGCTCTTCCACTGCGACGTCGTCTACGTGGGCGAGAGCGTGCGGCTGCGACTCCCATTCGTGTCGCTCGGGCTCGTGCCCGAGGGCGCCTCCAGCGCGATGCTCGAGGCCGTCGTCGGCGCGCGCCAGGCGGCCGAGCTCTTCTTCGCGGCGGAGTGGATCGACGCGGCGCGCGCCGTCGAGACGGGCATCGCCACGCGCGCCTTCCCCGACGCGCAGCTCCTCGACGCGACCCTGGCGCGCGCGCGCGACATCGCCAAGTGGCCGGTCGGCTCGCTCCAGGCGACGAAGCGGACCCTGCTGGCCGCGCGCAAGGGCAAGGTCGAGCTGGCGCTGCGCGCCGAGGACGAGGGCATGCGCAAGCAGGCGGGCTCGCCCGAGAACCTGGAGGCAGTGCGCGCCTTCATGGAGAAGCGCGCGCCGGACTTCCGCAAGCTGCGGGGTTAGAGCGACCGCGTCATGCGGAACACCACGAGGTCCTTGCCCTGGCGCTCCCAGGTCCACAAGTCCTTGTCGCCGTGCTGGGTCGCCATCTCGTTCACGAAGCCGTCGGAGCGCCAGCAGAGCGCCTCCGGCATGTCCTTCGCATCGGAGACCTGGATCACGTAGCGGTCGCGGCGCGCGGGGTCGAGCATCGGCGTCCAGCGCGAGAAGTTCAGGATGCTGCCGCTCAAGGTGCAGAGCAGGCGCAGATCGCGGCCGAAGGCCTCGAAGCGCGCGGCCGGCGCCGTCGCCTTCGCGACGCCGGTGCGCTGCAGGTACTCGAGTTGCGCGTAGAGCCCGGCCTGGAGCAGGCGCCGCGCGGTGTCGCGGCCCTTCTCGCGCAGGAACTCGTTGTCGCCGTCGCCCTCGACGTCGCGCAGCAGCTCGGAGAACCGCGCATAGGCGCGGATGTCGTACCAGTGCGACACGAAGATCTCGGCTTCGAGCAGGCGCAGGTCGTCGGGCGTCAGGCGGCGGGCGGCTTCGTCACGGGAGATGCCGCCCCGCTCGATCAGCTTGCGCACGTCCTCGGCCACGGCCGCGAAGACGGAGCCCTTGACCGAGGGAATCGCGCCCATCGCCATTCCGGACACCCCGGCATCGCATCGGCCGACACCGGAGAGCGCTTGATCGCCCGTTCGGAGGGCGAACGACCCGAAGCTTTACGCTCGTTAGGCGTCGTCCTTCGGCTCGATCCAGCCCTGCCTGCGGAACCAGACGACCAGGCTCACGGCCACCGCGATCATGACGACCCAGACCGCCGGATAGCCCCAGCGCCAGTGCAGCTCCGGCATGTACTCGAAGTTCATGCCGTACACGCCGACGAGGAAGGTCAGCGGGATGAAGATCGTCGCGACCACGGTGAGCGTGCGCATCGCCTGGTTCATGCGATTGCTGGCGCTCGAGAGGTAGAGCTCCATCAGCGAGGAGGCCATCTCGCGCTGCGTCTCGATCGCGTCCACGGTCTGGAAGGCGTGGTCGAAGGCGTCGCGCAGGTAGACGCGCACCGCATCGGTGATCGGGCACTCGACGTCGCGCAGCAGCGCGCCGCAGGCATCGCGCTGGCGCCACTGCATGCGGTGCAGGGCGACCAGGCTGCGGCGGACGGCGTGGATCTTGCGAAGCGTGGAGCGCGTCGGGCGGTCGAGCACCTCCTCCTCGAGCGATTCGACCACGTTGCCGATCGCCTCGACGACCGGGAAGTAGCCGTCGATGACCGCGTCGAGCAGCGCGTACAGCAGAAAGTCGGGGCCCATGCGGCGCACGCGCGCGCCCTGGCGGATGCGCTCGCGCACCGGCTCGAAGACGTCGCCGGGATGCTCCTGGAACGTGACGACGAAGCCCGGCCCGAGCGCGATGCTCACCTGCTCGACGTCGACGGCGGCCGCCTCGATGCGCGCCATCTGCGTCACCACCATCAAGCGGTCGTCGCCGTAGACGTCGGCCTTCGGCCGCTGCGGCACGTTGACCACGTCCGCCATGGCGAGCGGATGGATGCCGAGGATCTCGCCGATGCGCGCAATCACCTTGCCGTCGCCGAAGCTGCCGACGTCGAGCCACACCACGCGCGAGCGGTCGGCGACGAGCGTCGCGATCTCCTCGACGTTCTCGAGCGTGCGCTCCTCGAAGGCATCCGCGGTGTAGGCGATCAGCCGGATGACGGGGTCCGGACCGGCCAGCTCGCCCATGGTTCCCGGCGAGGAGCCGCGCGGGGCCGAGCGCCGCTTGCGGCGTCGCGGCACGCGCAGCCCGTGCAGCGCGGCGCGGGCGGCATCGGCCTGGGCGTCCTTGGCCTTCGGAGTTGCCATGCGACTCGGAGCATCGCCCGAAAGCGCGAGGAGCGCCGCAGGTTTCCATCTCCGCTCGGGTGCACGCGCCTCGAAAGCGAAGGGCGCCGCCGCTTTCACGGCAACGCCCTTCGGTTCTTTCGGAGCGAGCGAGGACTAGAAGTCGTCGCCGCCCATGTCGCCCATGCCGCCCATGCCCGGCATGCCGCCGCCGCCGCCGTGCGAGTGGCCGCCCGACTTCTTCTCGGGCTTCTGGGCCACCATCGCCTCGGTCGTCAGCAGCAGCGACGCCACGCTCGAGGAGTTCATGAGCGCCGTGCGCACGACCTTGGTCGGGTCGATGACGCCGGCCTTCACGAGATCCTCGTAGGTGTCGGTGGCGGCGTTGTAGCCGAAGCCGCCCTTCCCGTTGCGGACCTTGTCGACGACGATCGAGCCGTCGATGCCCGCGTTCTGCGCGATCCAGCGCAGCGGGAACTCCGCCGCCTTGCGCACCAGCCGCACGCCGGCCCGCTGGTCCTCCGAGAGGCCTTCCTCGATGCCGTCGAGCGCCTTGAGCGAGCGCAGCAGCGCCACGCCGCCGCCGGGGACGATGCCCTCCTCGACGGCCGCGCGCGTCGCGTGGAGCGCGTCCTCGACGCGCGCCTTCTTCTCCTTCATCTCGGCCTCGGTGGCCGCGCCGACCTTCACCACCGCGACGCCGCCGGCGAGCTTCGCCAGCCGCTCCTGCAGCTTCTCGCGATCGTAGTCGGAGGTCGTGTCCTCGATCTGCTTGCGGATCTCGGTGCAGCGGGCGTCGATGTCCTTCTTGCTGCCCGCGCCGTCGATGATCGTCGTGTTGTCCTTGTCGATCTTGATCCGCTTGGCCTTGCCGAGGTCCTTCAGGGTGACGTTCTCGAGCTTGAGCCCGAGCTCCTCCGCGATGACCTGGCCGCTGGTGAGGATGGCCATGTCCTGGAGCAGCGCCTTGCGGCGATCGCCGAAGCCCGGCGCCTTGACGGCCGCCACCGAGAGCGTCCCGCGGATCTTGTTCACGACGAGCGTGGCGAGCGCCTCGCCCTCGATGTCCTCCGCGACGATCAGCAGCGGCTTGCCCTGGCGCGCGACCTGCTCGAGCAGGGGCAGCAGGTCCTTCATGGAGCTGATCTTCTTCTCGTGCAGCAGGATCACCGGATCCTCGAGCACGACCTCCATGCGCTCCGGGTCGGTCACGAAGTAGGGCGACAGGTAGCCGCGGTCGAACTGCATGCCCTCGACCACGTCGAGCGTCGTCTCCATGGACTTGTTCTCTTCCACGGTGATGACGCCTTCCTTGCCGACCTTCGCCATCGCCTCGGCCAGGATGCTGCCGATGGTCTGGTCGCCGTTCGCCGAGATCGTGCCCACCTGGGTGATCTCGTCGGCGTCGCGCGTCGGCTTGGAGAGCTTGCCGAGCTCCTCCGACATCGCGGCGACGGCGCGCTCGATGCCGCGCTTCAGCTCCATCGGGTCGAGGCCCGCGGCGACGAGCTTCGCGCCTTCGCGGAAGATCGCCTGGGCGAGCACGGTGGCGGTGGTGGTGCCGTCGCCGGCGACGTCGGAGGTCTTCGAGGCGACCTCCTTCACCATCTGCGCGCCCATGTTCTCGAACTTGTCCTCGAGCTCGATCTCCTTCGCGACGGTGACGCCGTCCTTGGTCACGGTCGGGGAGCCCCAGCTCTTCTCGATCAGAACGTTGCGACCGCGGGGCCCGAGCGTCACGCGGACCGCGTTGGCCAGGCGGTCGACGCCGCGCAGCATGCGCTCGCGGGCGTCCTGGGCGTAATGGATTTCCTTCGCTGCCATGGTTCGACTTCTCCCTCGCTACTCGACGATGGCCAGCACGTCTTCCTCTCGCAGGATGACGCGGTCCTCGCCGTCGATCTTGATCTCGGTGCCCGCGTACTTCGCGAACATCACCTTGTCTCCGCTGCGCACGTCGAGCGGCACCAGCTCGCCCTTCTCGTCGCGCCGACCCGGGCCCACCGCGAGGACCCGCCCCTGCTGGGGCTTCTCCTTGGCCGTGTCCGGGATGATGATCCCGCCTCGGGACTTCTCTTCCTCGTCGAGTCGCTGGACGAGCAGGCGGTCGTGCAGCGGTCGGAACTTCGCCATCGATTCGATCTCCTCCGGGCACCGGCGTCTGCCGGGCTCCGGTCCGACGGGTTTTTGGGGCTTCGAGGTGCGCCCTGGCGTTCCAGGTTGCCGGGGCCGGGCGCGCCCCTCGCAGAGGGGCCGGTAGGTAATCAATGGATCGCGCGTGTCAAGCCGAGCGGGCTGTCTGAAATGGCTCCGACGCGGCAGGTCGCGCGCAGGTGGTGGGGATAACGAGTGCGGATGCGCTGGCTGGGGCTCTTTACCGTCTACGCACTCGCGGCGCTGTGGGTGCTCGGCCCGGCGATGCGGGGGGACTTCGTCTCGGACGACCTCCCGAACGTCCTCTACAACCCCTACATCCAGGAGCTGAGCCTCTCGAACCTCGGGGCGATCCTCGACCCGCGCGGCGCGCCGGCCGCCGAGACCTTCAACTACGCACCGGTCCACATGCTGGTGCACGCGCTGGAGTGGCGGCTCTTCGGCGAGGACGTGCGGGGCTACCACGTCGCGCAGGCGCTCGCGCACGCGGCTGCCGCGGCCCTGCTGGCGGCGCTGCTCGCCGCGCGGGGCCTCCCCTTCGCGGCATCCGCCTTCGCGGGCGCCTTCTTCCTGCTGCATCCGGCCAACGTCGAAGCCAGCGCCTGGATCTTCCAGATCAAGACGACCCTCGCGCTGGCGCTGGCGCTCGGCGCGCTGCGGCTCCTGCCGTCGCGTCCGGGCGTCGCGCTCGGGGCGTTCACCCTGGCGCTGCTGACCAAGGCAAGCGCGGCCTTCGCGTTGCCGATGGCCGCGGTGTTCGCCTTCCTCGATCGCGATCCGCGCGGAGCGTGGCGCGCGCGCGCGGGCTGGCTCGTCGTCTGGGCGCTGGTCCTCGTCCCGTATGCCTTCGCCGAGCTGCGCGTGCTCGGCCGCATGGACGCCGCGCACGAGCCGCTGCATCCCGATGCAGCCGTCGCAGCGCGCACCGTCGTCGCGATCGCGGGACGCTATCTGGCGATGGCGGCGACGGGCTTCGGCGTCGCGCCGAGCCACGAGCCGCCGCCGGCGCTCTCCGCGCTCGACCCGTGGTGGCTCGCGGGACTCGCGGGGCTGCTCGCGCTCGCGGCGCGCACGCTCTTCGCGTTGCGGCAGCGCCGCGAGGAGTCCGCCTGGTGGGTCGCCGCTGCGGCCGCGTACCTGCCGATCGCGCAGATCGGCACGACCTTCATCGACCCGATGGCGGACCGCTACCTGTACTTCGCGCTGCCGGGACTGATCGGCGGCTGCGCCTTCGCCGCGCGCGACACCTGGAGGCGTCACGCGCAAGCTCCTGAAAGGCTGTACTTCGCCACGCGCGCCGCCGGCGCGGTCGCGCTCGCGCTGCTCGCGCTATTCGCCTGGCGGAGCCACGCGCAGGCCGCGGTCTGGCGCTCGGCCACGACCCTCGCGATGGCGTCCGCCGCCCGCTACCCCGAAGGCCTCGCGGCGCAGCTCCTGGCCGCGCAGCGCGGCGCGCTCCGCGGCGACGCGGCGGCGACCGTCGCCGCGCTGCGCGCGGCCGCCGCGCGCGGCTACGACCGCGTCGAGGTGCTCGCGCAGGCGCCCGTCTACGATGCCGTGCGTCCCGATCCCGCCTTCCAGCAGCTGATCCGCGAGATGGCCGCGAGCTGGGTGGAGAACAGCCGCGCGCTGGCGCACCCGACCGAGGCGGACCTGCGCGCGCGCGCGAATGCGTGTCGCCTGCTCGGGGACGACGCGTGCGTGCAGGCGTCGCTCGCGGAGGCCGCGCGAATCGGATCAGCGCGTTGATCGGCGCAGCCGCGCGATCGCGCAGAGCCCCAGCGCGAGCAGCAGCGCGGTTGCCGGCTCCGGCACGATGGTGATGCCCGCGCGATCGCTCTCGATCACGAGCTGCAGGAGACCCGGGTCGATCCCCGTCGCCTGCACGCTCGCAAAGGTGCCGCTGACCGAGCTCGCCTCCAGGAAGTAGAGCGGGGTGCCCGCGAGCGCGAACGGATCGCCGAAGAGATGGACCGAGAGAACGCCGGCGAGCACGGCGTCGCCCGAGATCTCGATGCGGTCGAACTCGCCCTCGGCGGCACCCTGGATCTCGATCTCGAAGACACCCGCCGCGGTCTGCGTGTAGTCGCCGTCGATCCCGATCAGACCGGGCGACTGGCCCGGCGCGATGCGTCCGGCGTTGGTCACGTCCGCCACGATGGAGCCGTCGCCTTCGAGGACGCCGCGCACGTCGACGCTCTGCGCGAGCACGCTGCCGCCGTCGAGCTCGAGCGTTCCGTTGGCCCAGACGGCGACCCTGCCGCCCGCGGCATCGAACACGCCCCCGTCCGCGATGCGCGCGCTGCCCGTGCCCCCGCCCGCGGAGACCGTGCTGCCCGCGATGCCGAGGCCGTTCGCGCGCCAGCGCGAGCCAGCGCCGTCCACCTCGATGCTGCCCAGCGCGCCCGTGATCTGTCCGACCCAGACCTCGCCGAACGCACCTGTCGTCTCGATCACTCCGCCCGAGCGCACCGCCACGGATCCGGAAGAGGAGGGCTGGGAAAAGGCGTTGGCGACGCGCACGCGCCCGCTGCTCCAGCGGGAACCAGGCCCTTCGACGACCACGCTCCCCTGTCCGCCGGAGCCGACGTCCGAAAAGGCGCTCGTGAGCACGGAGCCGCCCCCGACATACACGTCCGAGCGTCCACGCGTGCCGATCTCGATGTCGTCTGCGAAGCTCGCTGTCGATCCACCGTCGAGATGGAGTGACGACGACTCGCCGGGCGCGCTGTTCATCTCGAGCGTGTAGTCGAGCACGAGGCTCGCTCCGTTCGTCAGATCGACGCGCGGGCTGCCGAGCGGCGTGTACAGCGAGCCGATGACGACGGCGTCCCCCGTCAGGCTCGAGCCGCCGTCCATGCGAAGGCGGCTGTCTCCGTTGACGTCGATGCGATCCACCAGGGCCGCCGCGCCGTCCAGGATCTCGACCTCCCCGGTGCCGAGGCCGCCGATGACGAAGAACGGGTCGAACGAGTCGTCGCCGAGTCTCGTACCCGGCCCGGTCAGCTGGAGATGGCCGACGCCGCCGACCTGGCGGCCGAGCACGATCTGGTCGCGGACGTCGATGCGCGCGGCGTCGCGAACGACGAAGCTGCCCTCGCCGCCCGCGCCGATGTCGAGCTCGAGGCCGACCCATTCGCTTCCCGCTCCCTCGACGAGCACGCTCCCCTGCGAGCCGGCGAGGTTCCCGACACCCGCATACGGCAGCCACCCGGTGGCGCCGCCACGCAGGATCGCGTCGCCGCGTCCCGCCTCTCCGACCGCGAAGGCGCCCGGCGCCTCGAAGCGGCTCCCCGGGCCTTCGACGAGCAGCGAGCCGTCACCCGTCGCGCCGACGCCGAGGCGCACGTCGTAGGAGAGGGAGGCGAGCGCGCCGCCCCGCACCTCGAGCGCGCCGGCTCCCTCCTCGCCGAAGTGGACGATGCCGGGGTGTCCGCTCTGCCAGCGGCTCGTCGGGCCCTCGACCACCACCGTGCCGCTCGATCCGGGTGCGTGGCCGATGTAGGTGGATCCCGCGTTGGAGTTGCCCGTCACGTACGCGGTGGCGCCATCGCGCACCTCGAAGCGGCCTTCGCCCTGCTTGCCGACGTAGAAGGAGCCGCTCAGCTCGAAGCCGCTGCCCGGGTCTTCCAGCCGCAAGGTGCCCGAGCCGTCGGCCAGCTCGCCGAGCGAGAGGTCCTCGGCGAGCAGGCTGCCGCCGTCGCGGAGCACCAGCAGCCCGGTGCCGCGCTCGCCGACGCGCACGTCGGATTGCCGCGAGAGCGAAGATCCTGCGCCGGAGATCCACAGCTCGCCCACGCCTTCCGGCGCGACGCCGAGCACGACGTCGCTGCCCCCGAACGGACTCGCCTGGCTCGTCGCACCGTCCAGGATCTCGACCGCGCCGAAGCCCTCGACACCGATCTCGGTCGCGCTCCCCTGCTCGACCCAGGTCGAGCCTGCGTCCGCGACGCGCAGCCGTCCCGTCGCGTCCGGCAGCAGGCCGAGCTGCGTGCCCGTGCCGCTGTACGAGAAGCTGCCCCCGTCGAGGGCCTCGAAGAGTCCGCTGCCGGCGCGCCCGATCACAAAGTTGCCCGACTGCTGCCACGACGATCCCGCCCCCGTCACCACCACGTGTCCGCTCCCCGAGGCGTCGTCTCCGACGACGAGGGTTTCTGTGATCGTGGAGGTTTCCACCTCGCCACCGCTCCCCACCTCGAAGATCCCGCTTCCGGCTTCGCCGATCGTGACCGAGGTGCCGTACTCCGCTTCGAAGCGGGAGCCCGCGCCGTCCACCCGCACGCTGCCGCTCGCGCCGGCATCGCGGCCGACCGTCGTGCTCTCCGAGGAGAGAGCGCTGCCGCCGTTCAGGATTTCGAGCCCACCGGTGGTCGTCGCGCCGACCACGAGGGGATCCGGAAACGCCTGGGTCGTGCCGTCGACGACCAGGACGCCGCCGTCGATCGTGGTCGCGAGGATCGGCGCTCCGAGCACCAGCTGGACGGCTGCACCCAGGATCCGGAGATCGAGACGCATCGCGCGCTCGCCTTTCCGGGGGGTGAATCGATCGCCTCGGCCGCGGAGGGCTCACACTGTAATGGGTCGTGAGCTCTCGGGATGGTCGGGGTGGTGGGATTCGAACCCACGACGCTGAACCCCCAAAGTTCAGGCTCTGGCCGCTGAGCTACACCCCGACGCAGCGCGCAGATTACCTCTAGGCCGGTACCACAGGCGAGAGCACGCGTTCCTCCAGCCAGCGCACGATCTCGCGCAGCGCCTCGGGGCGGATCTCGTGGCCCATCGGGTACTCGCGGAAGACCGTCGGCACCCCGAGCCCGAGCAGCGCGTCGCGCGACGCGTAGGCGCGCGCGATCGGGATCATGGGGTCGTCGCTGCCGTGCACGACGAGCGTGGGCAGCCGCTCGTGCCCAGGCTGCGCGGGAATCGCCTTCGCGACCTCCGGCGGCAGCCACGAGGAGAGCGCCATCAGCCCGGCGAAGCGCTCGGGCGCGCGCAGCGCGATCTGGTACGCGAGGAAGCCACCCTGCGAGAAGCCCGCGACGATCAGGCGCGCGCGGTCGACGGGGTAGCGCGCGAGCGCCGCGTCGAGGAAGGCCTCGACCTGGAGGCGCGCCGTCTCGATCGCGGCCGGATCGGGCGGGCGTCCCGGCGCGAGCGGGAACCAGCCGTAGCCGAGCATGCCGGGACCCGCCTGGAAGGCGAGCGGACCCTGCGGGCACAGAACGAGGGTGCGGCCGCCGTGCAGCACCGGAGCGAGCCCGATCAGGTCGTGCGCGGAGGCGCCCCAGCCGTGCAGCAGCAGGAGGGTCGGATGCGGGCCGTCGCCGGCGGGCACGTGCGCCGTGTAGAGGAGATCCATGCCATTCAACATAAGCGAGCGGCTGACGCGCAGGCGACGCCACGTCAGACTGGCCCGCATGCAGCCGTCTCGCGCCTATGCCGGCTACGTGCTCTTCGCGCTCTTCGCGATGTACACGTTCAACTATCTCGACCGCTACGTGCTCTCGATGCTGCTCCAGCCGATCAAGCAGGAGCTCGGCGCGTCGGACACGATGATGGGCTTCCTGACCGGCCCGGCCTTCGCGGTGCTCTACGCGACGGCGGGACTCCCGATCGCGCGGCTCGCGGACCGCACCTCGCGGCGCACGATCCTCGCCGTCTGCTTCGCGATCTGGAGCGCCTTCACGGCGGTCTCGGGCTTCGCGCGCAGCACGCTCGAGCTCGCGCTCGCGCGCATCGGCGTCGGCATCGGCGAGGCCGGCGGCGCCGCGCCCGCGCACTCGCTGATCTCCGACTACTTCCCGCCGCACGCGCGCGCCCGCGCGCTCTCGGTCTTCCAGCTCGGCGTCTACGCGGGGACCTTCCTCGGCATCTACGCGGGCGGCGTGCTCGCCGAGTCGATCGGCTGGCGCAGGACCTTCCTCGTCGCCGGCCTGCCGGGCCTCGCGCTCTCGGCGGTGTTGTGGCTCAGCGTGCGCGAGCCGCAGCGCGGGACCTTCGACGCGACGCCGGCGGGCGGCGCGCCATCGCTCGGCGACGCCATGCGCACCCTGTGGGCGCTGCCGTCGTTTCGCTGGCTCACGCTCGGCGCCGGGCTCGCCTCGTTCGCCGGCACCGGCTTCGGCACGTGGGTGCCCACCATGTTCGTGCGCGTGCACGACATGAGCCTCGCCGAGGTCGGCCGCACCTACGCGTGGTTCAACGTTCCGGCCGCGATCGTCGGCACCGTGCTCGCGGGCTGGCTCGCGGACCGCCTCGCGCGCGGCGACGCGCGCTGGCTCCTCGGCGTCGCGGCGCTCGGCGTCGCGCTCTCGCTGCCCTTCCTGATCTCGATCTGCCTCTGGCCCGACGCGCGCACCGCGATGCTCTTCGCGATTCCGTCCGGAATCTTCGGCGCCGGCTGGGCACCGGCGGCCTACACCGCCGCGCAGAACCTCGTGCCGGCGCCGATGCGCGCGACCGCGGCGTCGGTGCTCGTGCTCTCGCTGACCCTGCTCGGCCAGGGGCTCGGCCCGCAGGTCGTCGGCCTGCTGAACGACGCGCTCGCGCCGCGCTACGGCGACGACGCGGTGCGCTACTCGCTCGTGATCGTGTTGGCGACGAGCCTCGTCGGCGCGGCGCTGCTCGCGCTCGCAGCGCGCGACTACCGGCGCGACGTCGACGCCTTGCGCGGCGCGCAAGGAGGCCGACACAAGTCGGCCGACGCGCAGCGAGGCGTAGCCGAGCGAAGGCCGGAATGCCCGAGCGCGAGCGAATAGCGAGCGCGAAGGTCCGGCAAGGCTTCGGCGCGGTCCCTGCGCCGCGCTGACCGTCGCTAGTCGAGGGAGGCGCCGTCGCGCAGCCCCGCCATCAGCACGTGCAGGAACCTGCGCGCCTCGCTGCGCGAGGGCTCGAGATCGATCGGATCGGCGACGAGGAAGCCGAAGAGCGTCACGAAGACCCAGCGGGTCAGCGCCTCGGGATCGCAGTCCGCGGCGATCTCGCCCGACTCGCGCGCGGCGCGGAAGCAGCGCACCAGCGCGTCGTGGAGCGAGGTGCCCTCCCAGTCGGCGACGCCCTGCTTGCGCACGAACAGCGAGCCGAGCTCGCGTCGCAGGCGCGGCGACACCAGGCTCGTGGTGTAGAAGAGCCCGTCGGCGAGCAGGTCGACGACCTCGTGCAGCGACGCCGCCTCCTCGAGCTTCTTCGTCATCTGCTCGGCGACGCGCGAGGCGCCATCGCGCTGCATCTCGAACAGGACGTCGTCCTTCGTGGGGAAGTGCGCGTAGAAGGTGGGGCGGGTGACGCCGGCGGCGCGGCAGATGTGCTCGACCCGCGCCGCGTCCACGCCGACCCGCTCGAACTCCTCGAGCGACGCCGCCAGGATGCGGCGATGGGTGCGGAGCCACTGGCGCTCGCGCGCGGGAAGGTCCTCGAGGCGAGCCTCGCTCACGACTCGAAAACCTCCTTTTCCATTTCGGGAAGGTGGGAAGAAGACCATTCACGGCGCATGTTTGTCAAGCGACCGCCCGACGGAAACGCGCTGCTGTGTGCTACCCCCTCACGCCATGCCCGGCCGAAGCCTCCTCGACAAGGTGTGGGACGCGCACAGCGTCCGCGAGCTGCCGGGCGGCCAGACCCAGCTCTTCATCGGCCTCCACCTGATCCACGAGGTCACGAGCCCCCAGGCCTTCGAGCAGCTGCGCGAGATGGGACTGCGAGTCCGCTTCCCGGAGCGGACCTTCGCCACCGTCGACCACATCATCCCGACGCACTCCCAGAAGCGCCCGCTCGCCGACGACCTCGCCGAGCAGATGCTCCAGGCCCTCGAGCGCAACACCTCACAGCTCGGCATCCGCTTCTTCGGCGCCGGCAGCGGCCGCCAGGGCATCGTCCACGTGATCGGCCCCGAGCTCGGGCTGACCCAGCCCGGCATGACGATCGCGTGCGGCGACAGCCACACCTCCACGCACGGCGCCTTCGGCGCGCTCGCCTTCGGCATCGGGACGTCGCAGGTGCGCGACGTGCTCGCCACGCAGTGCATGATCCTCTCGCGCCCGAAGGTGCGGCGCATCGAGGTCGGCGGGAAGCTCGCTTCCGGCGTCTACGCGAAGGACGTGATCCTCGCGATCATCCGCCAGCTCGGCGTGAACGGCGGCATCGGCTACGCGTACGAGTACGCCGGCCCGGTGCTCGAGGCGATGTCGGTCGAGGAGCGCCTGACCGTCTGCAACATGTCGATCGAGGGCGGCGCGCGCTGCGGCTACGTGAACCCCGACGAGATCACCTTCGCCTACCTGCGCGGGCGCGAGTACTCGCCGAAGGGCGCCGACTGGGACCGCGCCGTCGCCTGGTGGCGCGCGATCGCGAGCGACACCGACGCGCGCTACGGCGATCGCGTCGCGCTCGACGGCAATGCCATCGCGCCCTCGGTGACCTTCGGCATCAACCCCGGCCAGAACGTCGCCGTCGACGAGCGCCTGCCGCGCCTCGAGGCGGCGACACCCGACGCGCGCGCCTCGCTCGAGGAGGCGTACGCCTTCATGTCGCTCCAGCCCGGCGCGCCGATCGAGGGGACGCCGATCGACGTCGCCTTCATCGGCTCGTGCACGAACGGGCGCATCTCGGACCTGCGCGAGGCGGCGCGCGTCGCGCGCACCGGCAAGGTCGCCGCCGGGGTGCGCACCCTGGTCGTGCCGGGCTCGCAGGCGGTGGCGGAGCAGGCGGAGAAGGAAGGCCTGCCCGAGATCTTCCGCGCGGCCGGCTTCGACTGGCGCGAGCCGGGCTGCTCGATGTGCCTGGCCATGAACCCGGACAAGCTCGTCGGACGCGAGATGTGCGCCTCGTCCTCCAATCGCAACTTCAAGGGCCGCCAGGGCTCGCCGACGGGGCGCACCCTGCTGATGTCGCCCGCGATGGTCGCGGCGGCCGCACTGCGCGGCCGCGTCACCGACGTGCGGGAGATCCTCTGATGGAGTCACGCGTGGAGCGCGTCGCCGGCAGCGCCTGCGTGCTGCGCGGCGACGACATCGACACCGACCGCATCATCCCCGCGCGCTATCTCCGCTGCGTCACCTTCGACGGCCTCGGCGAGCACGCCTTCGAGGACGACCGCAAGCAGGCCAAGGGCGATCACCCGCTGGACGTCGCGCGCTTCCGCGGCGCCGCCATCCTGGTGGTGGGGCGCAACTTCGGCTGCGGCTCGTCGCGCGAGCACGCGCCGCAGGCGCTCATGCGCCGCGGCTTCCGCGCGTTCGTCGGCGCGTCGTTCGCCGAGATCTTCTTCGGCAACTGCACGGCGCTCGGGCTCCCCTGCGTGACGCTCGCGCCGGACGACCTGGCGCGCCTGATGGATTCCGTCGAGCTCGATCCCGCGCAGGAAGTCGTGGTCGATCTGCGCGCGCGCACGGTCGGCTGCCGCGCGGGCACGTTCGCGGCGGGCATTCCCGACGGCGCGCACGGGCAGCTCGTCCAGGGCACCTGGAACGCGACCTCGGTGCTGCTCGAGGCCGGCGACGCGATCGAAGACACGGCGCACCGCCTGCCGTACGTCGCCGGGTTCCCGCCTAACGTCCCTTGAACACCGGGTCGCGCTTCTCGAGGAAGGCGGCCATGCCCTCGGCGCGGTCCTCGGTCGAGAAGACGAGCCCGAAGGCGTGCTGCTCGAGCGTGTGGGCGACGCGCGGGTCGACGTCCTGCCCCTCCTGCATGACCCGCTTCGCGGCCGCCACCGCCAGCGGTCCCTTCGCCGCGATCGTCTCGCCGACCGCGAGCGCGCCGGCGAGCAGCTCCTCGGGCGGGAAGACGCGGTTCACGAGTCCGACGCGCAGCGCCTCCTCGGCCGTCATCGGCGCGCCGCCGAGCACCATCTCCTTCGCGCGCGCGATGCCGACCCGGCGCGCCAGCCGGCTGGTGCCGCCGAAGCCGGGGATGATGCCGAGGTTCACCTCCGGCTGACCGAAGCGCGCCTTCGCCGAGGCGTAGATCCAGTCGCAGGCGCAGGCGAGCTCGCAGCCGCCGCCGAGCGCGTAGCCGTTGACCGCCGCGATGGTCGGCACGGGCAGCGCCTCGAGCGCGGCGAACGCGCGGTGGCCGAGGCGGCTGAAGCCCTCCGCCTCCGCCGGCGACATGCCGCGCATCTGCTCGATGTCGGCGCCCGCGGCGAACGCGCGGCCGGCGCCGGTCAGCACCACCGCGCGGACGCCGCTATCGGGCGCGAGCTCGGCGATGCGGGCCTCGAGCTCCTGGAGCAGCGCACGGTCGAGGGCGTTCAGCGCGTCGGGCCGGTCGAGCGTGAGCAGCGCGACGGCGCCGCGGCGCTCCGAGCGGACGAGAGTCATGGGGGAAACCTCGCGGGCGCGCACTCTATCACAGCGAGAACGCTGCCCATGATATGCTGCGCGCCCGCATCCATCGGGTGGAGGTGACACCGTGCAGACGTCACGCGTCGCGCGACTCGCGGGCAACCTCGGCGTCGCCGCGCTCGTGCTCTTCCTCCTGGGTCCTGCCGGCATCCAGCTGGGAATCCTCGAGCCGTTCACCGGCTTCCGGATGTTCCTGATGGGCGCGCTGATGGGCCTCGCGTCGCTCGGGCTCGGACTGCTCGGGCTCTTCTTCACGCGTCCGGCCGCGTACCGCGCGGGGCGCGCGCACGCGGCGGTCGGCGCGGCACTCGGCGCGCTGATCACGGCCGTCACGATGGGGGGCGCGCGCGGCGGCGCCGGCGTGCCGGCCATCAACGACATCACGACGAATCCGGCGGATCCCCCCGCCTTCAGCTCGGATCCGTGGAATCACGGGCGCGACATGGCGTACCCGAGCGACTTCGCGGAGATCCAGCGCGCGGGCTATCCGGACCTCGCGCCGATCGTCGTGGCGATGCCGCCCGCGCAAGCGCTCGCGCGCGTGACGTCGCTCTTCCAGTCCTACGGCTGGACCGTCACGCAGGCCGATCCCGCCTCGAACACCTTGGTGGGGACCGACACCTCCAGGCTCTTCAAGTTCGTCGACGACATCGTCGTGCGCGTGCGGCCGCAGGACGGCGGCTCGGTCGTCGACGTGCGCTCGAAATCGCGGGTCGGGCGCGGCGACATGGGCGCGAACGCCGCGCGGATCCGCAAGCTGCGCGAGGGACTCGCCGGCGGCGCCTGACTCGCGCGCGCTCAGTCCGCGGCGGCGCTCGCGGTCTCGCGCGCCCAGCGGTAGTCGGCCTTGCCCGACGGCGCGCGCACGATGCGCTCGAGGAAGACGAAGCGGCGCGGCAGCTTGTAGGCGGCGATGTGCGTGCGCGCGACGGCGAGCAGCGCCTTCTCGTCGCGCGCCTCGCCGGGGCGCAGCGCCACCAGCGCGGTGACCTGCTGCCCGAAGCGCGCGTGCGGCGTGCCGACGACCACGGCGTCGAGCACGCCCGGGTGGTGCTTCAGCGCGTGCTCGACCTCCTCGGCGAAGACCTTCTCGCCACCGGTGTTGATCGTGACCGAGTCGCGCCCGAGCAGGCGCAGCTTCCCGTCGGCCTCGAGCAGCGCGCGATCGCCCGGCACGGAGTAACGGACGCCGTCGACGACCGGGAAGGTGCGCTGCGTCTTCTCCGGATCGCGGTAGTAGCCGAGCGGCACGACGCCGCGGCGCGCGAGCCAGCCGATCTCTCCGCTGCCGGGCGCGACCGGACCCGACAGGTCCTCGCGCAGCACCAGGCTGCCGGCGGCGATCTCGAAATCGCCCGTGGTGACGGGCCCACCGCGCTGCGTGACCTGGAGCGCCTGGCCGCCGCTCTCCGAGGAGCCGAGGCTGTCGTTGATGCGGATCTGCGGCAGGTGCTCGAGCAGCTCCTGCTTCAGCGCGGCGGTGAGGATCGCGCCGCCCGAGCCGATCACCTCGAGCGACGCGAGGTCGTAGCGGCGCTCGCGCAGCTCGTCGATCAGCGGACGCGCGAAGGCGTCGCCGACGATCGTCATCGAGGTGATGCGCTCGCGCTCGGCCGTCTGCCAGATGTCGCGCGGATCGAGACGGCGCGGATCGGACTGCACCACGACCGTCCCGCCGAGCGCCCACATGGTGAACGCGGCCCAGTGCGCTGCGCCGTGCATGAAGGGCGGCGCGGGGAGCGCGCGATGGCGGCCGCGCTCGGCGCGCTTCGCGACGTCCTCCTCCGACGTCACCGGCCGCGCGTAGAGCGCCGCGCGGAAGATGTCCTCCTGCCGCCACATCACGCCCTTCGGCATGCCCGTCGTGCCGCCGGTGTAGAGCATGTAGAGATCGTCCGACGAAAGGTCGCGCGGGGGATCCGGCGGCGAGCTCGCGAGCGCGGCCTCGTAATCGAGCGCGCCCGGCAGCAGCGGCTCTCCCGACTCGTCGGCGACCTGGATCCACAGCTCGATCCCGGGCAGGCGAGCGCGGATGCGCGCGAGCACCGGCGCGAAGCACGCGTGGTAGATCACGGCGCGCGCGCGCGAGTTCTCGAAGAGGTAACAGAGCTCCTCCTCGACGTAGCGGTAGTTCACGTTGATCGGCACGGCGCGCGCCTTGAACGCGGCGAGCATCGACTCGAGGTACTCGTTGCCGTTGTAGAGATAGAGCGCGACGTGCGCCTGGCCCGACTCCCAGTTGGCGAGCTGCGCGCGCGGGGTCGACGGACCTCCGAGGCGGGCGCGCAGCAGGCTGCCGAGGCGGCGCGAGCGCTCCGTGACGTCGCGCCAGGTGAGGCGGCGGTCGCGGAAGACGATGCACTCGCGATCCGGGACGCGCTGCGCGATGGCCTCGTGGATGGCCGCCAGGTTCAACATGGGAGGCGCAGTCTACGCGCGCAGGTGGCGAAGCGCGACGAGCGCGTCGAGGCTCTCGTCGACCCGCTCGAACGCGGGCGCCACCGGCAGGCCGAAGCCGCCGTCGGCCGACTGCTCCGCGTGGAGCGCCGCGCGCAGCTCGTCCGGCGAGAGGCGCGCGCCCGGAAGCGCGTGGGCGTCGCAGCAGGCGAAGACGAGCGCCGTGCGCACCGCCCCGAACGCGCGCGCGCGGAATCCGCGCTCGAGCTCGCGCCCGCACCACTGGAGCACGGGATCGGACTGCTCGTGCAGCGCATTGGCGAAGAAGCTCGCGTAGGCGATCACGTCGTCGAAGCGAAAGCCCTGGACCCGCTCGGGAGAGAAGTGCGCCGCCAGGAAGTCGCCCGCCGCCTCGAGCATCTCGGGCCGCGCGAAGGGCGTCTTCGCCAGCAGACCTGCGGCCATGCCGGTGTAGACGACGCGCCGGTCGAGATCGTCGCTGCCCAGGTCGAAGCCGCCGTCGGCGCGCTGCGCGGCGGCGAGGCGCAGGCACGCGCGCTCGACCCGCAGGTCCGCGCGCGCGCCGAGCTCGTCGCAGACACGCAGGGTGAGGAGCAGCGAGTCGGGCGTGCCGTCCGCGACGAGCGGATCGAGCTGCTCGAGCGCCGCCGCGACCGGCCCCGCGCCGACGAGCGCCGCCGCGCGCGCGCGCGCCAGCGGGCTCCCGTGCGCGGCGACGAACTCCGCCGCGCGATCTCGTGCGTTCGCGTGCGCGGAATGCGCCGTGTTCATGCGCGCAGCAGCAGCCCCGCCAGGTAGCCGCCCTCCGGATGGTGGAGCGAGACGGGGTGATCCGACGGCGCGCCGAGGACGCCCTCCACCTGCACGTCGCGATGCGCGTCCGTCGCGGCGCCGGCGGCGATCTTCGCGAAGAGCTCCTGGCCTACGTGATGCGAGCACGAGAACGCGAGCAGCCAGGCGCCGGGCGCCGCGCGCCGCAGCGCGCCGAGCAGCACGTCCTTGTGTGCGCGCGCCGCGGAGGCGACGTCGCGGTGCGCGCGCGCCAGCGGCGGCGGATCCACGACGATCAGGTCGAAGCGCTCGCCCTGCGCGCGCGCGAACTCGAAGGCGTCGCCGCGCACCAGCTCGGCCGGGATCGCCGCCTCGTTGCGCGCGAGGTTCTCGCGCGCCAGCGCCAGCGCGTCCGCGGACGACTCCACCAGGCAGAGCGACGCCGCGCCGCCGCGCGCCGCCGCCACCGCGAAGCCGCCCGTGTAGGCGAAGAGGTCGAGCACGCGGCGGCCGGCGGAAAGGCGCATGACCAGGTCGCGCGCGTCGCGCTGATCGAGATAGAAGCCGGTCTTCTGCCCGTGCGCGACGTCGACGAGATAGCGCCGGTCGCGCTCCTCGATCTCGATGCGCGCGGGCGCGTCGCCGCCCCACAGCGCGCCGCCCTCCGCGGCGATGCCCTCGCGGCGCGCCGCGGCCGCGTCGGGCCGCAGGACGCCGAAACGGGCGCCGCTCTCGCGCTGGAGCGCCGCGGCGATGGCGTCGCGCCGCCGCGCCATGCCCGCGCTGCCGAGCCGCACCACCACGACGTCGCCGTAGCGGTCGGCGACGAGACCGGGCAGCGCGTCGCCCTCGGCGTTCACGAGGCGCAGCGCATCGGTTCCCTGGAGCAGCGGATCGCTCGCGCGCTTCGCGATCGCGGCGGCGATGCGCTCCTCGAGCAGCGACTCCGCGGGCGGCTCCTTGCCGAACTGGAGCACGCGCACGCGCAGTCGCGACGCCGGCGAGTAGAAGCCGTAGCCGAGGATCTCGCCGCTCTCGGCGCAGATGCGCACCCAGTCGCCCGACTCCGGCGTGCCGTCGACGCGCGCGACCGAGCCATCGAGCAGCCACGGGTGGCGGCGTCGCAGCGAGCGATCGCGTCCAGGTTTCAATACGACGTCGAACATGTTGCGCCCTGCTCGCGGCGCATCCGGCGCCGCGCTACGCAGGGTCGGTTAGTGTACGGGCCCACGCCGACCCCGGGAGCCCCCCGTGTCCCACGCCGGATCCGCGCGCAGTACGAACCGCCTGGCCGGCGAGACCAGCAGCTACCTGCGCCAGCACATGCACAACCCGGTGGACTGGTATCCCTGGGGCGAAGAGGCGCTCGCGCGCGCGCGCAACGAGGAGCGGCCGCTGCTCGTCTCGATCGGCTACAGCGCGTGCCACTGGTGCCACGTGATGGAGCGCGAGTCGTTCGAAGACGCGGACACGGCGGCGCTGATGAACCGGCTCTTCGTCTGTATCAAGGTCGACCGCGAGGAGCGCCCCGACCTCGACCAGATCTACATGGACACGGTCACGGGTCTCACCGGCCACGGCGGCTGGCCCCTCACCGTCTTCTGCACGCCCGACGGCAGCCCCTTCTATGCGGGCACCTACTACCCGCCCGAGCCGCGCCACGGCATGCCCTCGTTCCGGCAGGTGCTCGTCGGCGTGGAGCAGGCGTGGCGCGAGCGGCGCGACGAGGTGGTGAAGAGCGCGGCGCAGATCGTCGAGGCGCTCGCGCAGCGTCCCGCCGGCGCCGACGCGACGCCCGACGGCGCGGAGTGCCTCGAGCGCGGCGCCTCGCGCATGCTCCAGCGCGCGGACACCGAGAACGGCGGCTTCGGCGGCGCGCCGAAGTTCCCGACGCCGACCTCGCTCGACCTGCTGCTCGCCGGCTGCGACGTCCTCTCCTCGCGCAAGGCACGCGAATCGCTCGGCCACGTCGTGCTCTCCGCGCACCGCATGGCGCGCGGCGGGCTCTACGACCAGCTCGGCGGCGGCTTCCACCGCTACAGCGTCGACGCGATCTGGCGCGTCCCGCACTTCGAGAAGATGCTCTACGACCAGGCACAGCTGCTCCGCACTTACGCCGATGCGTGGCGGCGCAGCGGAGCCTGCGACGACGAGCTCGTGTGGCCGGTGCGCGAGACCGTCGACTACCTGCTGCGCGAGATGCGCGCGCCGGACGGCGGCTTCTTCGCCAGCCAGGACGCAGACAGCGAGGGCCACGAGGGCCGCTACTACGTGTGGACGCCGGCGCAGATCGCCGCAGTGATCGGCGAGGCGCGCGCGCGCGAATTCTGCGACGCCTACGGCGTGACGGAGCGCGGCACCTTCGAGGAGGGCGCGTCGGTGCTGCACGCGCGCGAGGGCATTCCGCGCGCGGCCTTCGCGGCCGAGCGCGCGCAGCTGCTCGCGGCGCGCGCGAAGCGCATCGCGCCCGGCACCGACGAGAAGCGCGTGACGGCGTGGCAGGGCCTCGTCGCCTCGGGACTCGCGCGCGCGGGAAGCGTCTACGGCGAGCCCGCCTGGGTGGCGGAGGCGTCCGCCGCGCTCGACGCGCTGCTCGCGCGCATGTTCGATGCGCAGGGCCGCCTGCTGCGCGTCTACGACCGCGGCCGCGCGCACGTCACCGGCTTCCTCGACGACCATGCGGCGCTGCTGGAGGCGTGCCTCGATCTCGACCGCGCGGGCGCGGGACCGCGCTTTCGCGCAGCCGCGCTGCGCATGGCAGACGCGATCGCGCGCCGCTTCTACGACGAAGCCGTCGCCGATCTCTACCTCACGCCCTCCGACGGCGAGGCGCTCGCGCAGCGCCCGCGCTCGGACCACGACGGCGCCACGCCGCACTCGACGGGGCTCGCCGTGCAGGGCCTGCTGCGCGCCGCCGCGCTCGCGGCGCGCGACGACCTGCGGCAGATCGCGGAGCGCGTGATCGCGACGCACGGCGCGCTGCTCGAGCGCGCGCCGGAGTCGCTGCCCTCGCTCGCGCGCGCGGCGCAGATGGCTTCGCGCGGGCTCTCCGTCGCCGTGATCGTCGGCGCCGACGACGCTGCGCGCGCCGCGCTGGCCGCCCGCGCCCGCCTCGTGCTGAACCCCGAAGATCTCGTCGTCGTCGCCGCGCCCGGCGAGCGCATGCCCGATGTCGATCCCGACTGGCTGCGCGGCCGCGATCCCGCCGGCGGACGCGCGACGGCGTGGGTCTGCCGCGGCGTCACCTGCTCGCTGCCGGTGCAGCAGCCCGATGAACTCGCGCCTCTCGGCGCACACTGACGGAGACCTCGTGAAGCATCACCGCGACAAGGGCCACTACGGAGGCGGGGTCGAGGACGGCCTGACGCCGCTCCAGCCGCTCGATCCGCGCGCGGCGACGAGCGTCGACGCGCTCGTGCGCGCGATGTCGAACACCGCCTTCGGCGGGCGCCGGCTCGGCGAGGCGGCGGACGTGCTCGAGGCGATGGTGCGCGACCGCGACTGCTTCCGCGTCGTCACGGTGTCGGGCGCGATGACGATCGCCAAGCAGGGCCTCGTGCTCGTCGAGATGATCGAGCGCGGCTGGGTGCAGGCGATCGTCTCGACCGGCGCGCTGATGACGCACGGCCTCTCGGAGGGCGCGGGCCTCCTCCACTTCAAGCACCGCCCGTCGATGGACGACACCCTGCTCTACGAGAAGGGCTACAACCGCGTCTACGACACCATCGAGCTCGAGCAGAACCTCGACGACGTCGAGGGGATCCTCGAGGAGGCGCTCGCCGACCTGCCGGAGGACGTCACGCTCTCGAGCCATCTGATCTGCGAGCGCCTCGGCCGGACGCTCGAGAAGAGCGGCGCCGAGCGCGCCATCCTGAAGAGCGCCTTCCAGCGCAAGGTGCCGGTGTTCGTGCCGGCCTTCACCGATTCCGAGCTCGGGCTCGATGTCGCGATCTACAACCGCCTGCGGGTGCGCGCGGGCAAGCCCGCGGTGCCGTTCAACCCGTACCTCGACCTCGAAGCCTTCACCGATCTCGTCCGGCAGCACGAGACGCTCGGCATCTTCACGATCGGCGGCGGCGTGCCGCGCAACTGGGCGCAGCAGGTCGGTCCCTATCTCGAGATCTCGCGCGGCCGCATCGGCGCGCAGGAGCCCGTGCGCCGCTACAAGTACGCGGTGCGCATCTGCCCCGAGCCGGATCACTGGGGCGGGCTCTCAGGCTGCAGCTACACCGAAGGCGTCTCGTGGGGGAAGTTCGTGCCCGAGAGCGAGGGCGGCCGCTTCGCCGAGGTGCCCGTCGACGCGACGATCGGCTGGCCGCTCGTGGTGCGCGCGGTGATGGAGCGGGTCGACCGCTCATAGCAGCGGCTCGAGCAGCGCGCGCACGTCCACACGTGCGCGGATCCGTCCGCTCAGCAGGAACGTGCCGGCCAGCTTGCGGTGCAGGAACACGGTCTCGGCCGGCGGCGCGCGCAGGAAGCCCTTCTTGAAGGCGAGGTCGAAGCCGGCGTCGCGCGCGCGCGCCGCGAGCGTGCTTTGTCCGAAATCGTACGGACCCGTTTGCCGCAACGGCTCGCAGACCATCCACATCAGCTCCACCGCCGCCTGCACGCGCTCCTCCGGGTCGTCGGGACGCAGGTAGCCGATCGCGATGGCGGCGGCGCGCACGGCTTCCGGATCGTCGCGCAGCGCGCCCCGACAAAGGTCGGCGTAGTGCGCGACGAAGTCGGCGGCGTACTCGCGCGTCGAGCCGAAGTCGAGCAGCACCAGGCGGCCGCTCTCCGGCTCCACGAGGTAGTTCGCGAAGTTCGGGTCGGTCTGCACGAAGCGGAACTCGAAGATCTCGCGGAACATCAGCCGTTGGAGGCGCGCGCCGACCTCGTCGCGGCGCGCCTGCGGCACGGAGGGGTCGCGCAGGTCTTCGATCGGGACGCCGCGCGCGAAGTCCATGGCCAGCACGCGCCGGGTGGTGAAATCGTCATGGACGCCCGGCACCCACAGCCCGGGATCGTCCGCCACGAGCGCGCGGAAGCGGCGCTGGTTCGCCGCCTCGGCGAGGTAGTCGACCTCCTGGCGGAGCTGCCGCTTCGCCTCGGCCACGATGCTCGAGACGTCGATCTCCACGGGGAGGATGCGGCTCGCGTGCAGCAACGACGCGACGTTGTCCACGTCGCTGTCGATGCTGCGGGAGACGCCCGGGTACTGGATCTTGAGGGCGAGCTCGCGCCCGTCGCGGGTGCGCGCGGCGTGGACCTGGCCGATCGAGGCGGCGGCGATCGGCTCGAACTCGAAGCGCTCGAAGCGCTCCTCCCAGCCCTTGCCGTACTCGCGCCCGAGGACGCGGCGCAGCTGCGCGACCGGCATCGTGTCGCCCGAGGCGCGCAGGTCGGCCAGCGCCTCGGCGAAGGCAGGCGGCAGGACGTCGGCGCTCTCGAGCGAGAGGAGCTGGCCGAGCTTCATGGCGGCGCCGCGCAGCTGCGAGAGCCGCCGCACCAGGCGCTGTGCGTTCGCCGGTGACAGCAACGCGCTCGCGGTCTCTGCCGTCACCTCCCCGGCGCCGAGCGCGCGGCGCGCGCCCTCATAGAGGCCGCCCACCGCCAGCTCGGCCCCGAGCCAACCCAGGCGGGCGAGTCGCTCGACGCGCCCGGCCGGCACGCGCGAGCGCTTGCGATTCGAACCCGGCATGCGCGCAACATAACGGGCTCGCGCCGAACGTGTGCCGGTTGACCCGGCGGCGCGGTTACCATGGGCCCCCATGCCGGCACCGGGCGCGCCTCCCAACACCGTCGCGGTTCGTGCCCCGATGCAGGGCACGGTGGTGAGCGTCGACGTCCGCGACGGCGACCGGGTCGCCGCGGGCGCCGAGATCGCGGTGATCGAGGCGATGAAGATGGAGCATCTCGTGGTCGCGCAGACCGGCGGGATCGTGCGCCTCGTCGCGGTCGCGGAGGGCGAGCTGCTCGCCGAGGGTCAGCCCGTCGTCTTCCTCGAACCGATCGCCGGGGAGTCCGCCGAGGCCTCCGCGAGCTCGCCGGTCGATCTCGACCGAATCCGCCCGGACCTCGACGAAGTCTTCGCGCGCCACGCGCAGGGACTCGACGCCGCGCGGCCCGACGCCGTCGCGCGACGCCGCAAGACGGGGCAGCGCACCACGCGCGAGAACGTCGACGACCTGGTCGATCCCGGGAGCTTCATCGAGTACGGCGCGCTCGCGCTCGCGGCACAGCGCCGCCGGCGCTCGCTCGAGGACCTCCAGCGCATGAGTCCGGCGGACGGCCTCGTCGCCGGGATCGGCTCCGTGAACGGCGCGCTCTTCGGCGACGAGAAGTCGCGCTGCATGGTGATCGCGTACGACTACACGGTCTTCGCGGGCACCCAGGGGATGATGAACCACAAGAAGAAGGACCGGATGCTCCAGCTCGCGGAGCAGTGGCGGCTTCCGGTCGTGCTCTTCGCCGAGGGCGGCGGGGGACGTCCCGGCGACACCGATTCCATGGGCGTGGCCGGCCTCGACATCCCCACGTTCGCGACGTTCGCGCGGCTCTCGGGATGGGTGCCGCTCGTCGGCATCGTGTCGGGCCGCTGCTTCGCGGGAAACGCCGCGCTGCTCGGCTGCTGCGACGTCATCATCGCCACGCGCAACGCGAACATCGGCATGGGCGGCCCGGCGATGATCGAAGGCGGCGGGCTCGGCGTCTTCACGCCCGAAGAGGTCGGCCCGATCGACGTGCAGGCGCCGAACGGCGTGGTCGACCTCGTCGTCGAAGACGAAGCCTGTGCCGTGCAGAAGGCGAAGCAGTACCTCGCCTACTTCCAGGGCCCGCTCGCGGACTGGCGCGCGCAGGACCAGCGGCTGCTGCGCGGGCTGATCCCCGAGAACCGGCTGCGCGCGTACGACGTGCGCGCGGTGATCGAGGCGCTCTGCGACGAGGGCAGCGTGCTCGAGCTGCGCCGCGATTTCGGCGTCGGGATCGTCACGGCGCTGGTGCGCATCGAGGGGCGGCCGTTCGGGCTGCTCGCCAACAACCCGCACCATCTCGGCGGCGCGATCGACGCACCGGCGGCCGACAAGGCGGCGCGCTTTCTCCAGCTCTGCGACGCGTACGGGCTGCCGATCGTCTCGCTCTGCGACACGCCGGGCTTCATGGTGGGGCCCGAGGTCGAGAAGCAGGCGCAGGTGCGGCACGTCTCGCGCATGTTCGTCACCGCGGCGAGCCTCTCGGTGCCGTACTTCACCGTCGTGCTGCGCAAGGGCTACGGGCTCGGCGCGCAGGGCATGACCGGCGGCAGCTTCCACGCGCCGTTCTTCATCGTCGCGTGGCCGACCGGCGAGTTCGGCGGGATGGGGCTCGAGGGAGCGGTGCGGCTCGCCTACCGCCGCGAGCTCGAGGCGGTGCAAGATCCCGCGGAGCGCGACTCCCTCTACCAGAAGCTCGTCGCGCAGCTCTACCAGGCCGGCAAGGCGATCAACATGGCGGCGTTCCTCGAGATCGACGACGTGATCGATCCCGCCGACACGCGCCGCTGGATCCTGCGCGGCCTGCGCTCCGTGCCGGAGCCGGCGCGCCCCACCGGCAAGCGCAGGCCGTTCATCGACACGTGGTAGATCGCAGTTTGCGGAACGTGCGCTGCTTCCTGTGGGGCGCAGAGCGCGCGTGCTCCAGTGCGCGGGCCGTTCGCCGATTCGAGAGCGCCCATGCCGACGGAGAATCGAATGCCCCGCCACCGTGTTGCCTTCCTGACGAGTCTCGCCTGGCTGGCCAGCGCATCCGCCGGGGATGCTGCGGTGATCTACGAGACAGCGACACTCGCTTCCGCCGGTACTTCCGACGGCTTCGCCGTCGACCTCGGCCAGTTCCTTGGCGTGCGCTTCGAAGTCATCGCGCCGGCTACCACCGGAAGCATCGGGGGGCATTTCGCGAATGCACAGCCGCCCGGGACCGCAATCTTCGGAGCGATCGTCGCGCTCTCGGGGCCGACGGACTTCCCCGACTCCCTCGAT